>NZ_JBXANC010000011.1:0-229763 GCF_058801265.1 Pseudomonas sp. GW822-FHT03F08
GTAGGTCATCGTCAAGATTAAATTCCGAAACCCCAATTGCGAAAGCAGTTGGGGTTTTGTTTTGCCCGCAGGAAAGTGCTCAAAGGGCTTTCGACCGTCGCGATGGCAACCATTGGGGAAATCCTTCTGAAATGACCGCTCGGTTTTTGGTATGGTGCAGCTCGTTTTTTAACGGACTGATGTCACGCCCAAGGATCGGCGCTCATTTTTTGTCAACGAGTTGCTGCAGAAATGCCTGAACCAATCCCCATCAAGGATCACGAAAAAGAGACGCGTCTGGTCAACAAACGGCTGGTCGCCTGTGCCTTGTTCGTCTTCGCGATCAGCTGTGCCCTGGTGGTGCGCCTGTACATCCTGCAAGTGGTTGAATTCGACTACCACTCGACCATCTCCGAAAACAACCGTGTCCACGTCCTGCCAATCCCGCCAACTCGCGGGTTGATTTACGACCGCAATGGCGTGCTGCTGGCCGACAACCGTCCCAGTTACAACCTGATCATCACCCGCGAACGTGCTACCGATGTGAATCAGGAACTGAACGAAGTCATCAGCCTCCTGCACCTGCCAGCCGAAGATCGCACGGTGTTCGACAAGGCGATGAAGCAGTCGCGCCACCCGTTTACACCAGTAACGCTGTTCTATGAGTTGACCGAAGAACAGATCGCCGTACTCGCAGTCAACGAGTTCCGCCTGCCGGGCCTGGATGTCGAACCGCAGTTCGTCCGTAACTACCCGCTCGGGGCGCACTTCGCACACTCGATCGGCTACGTCGGACGCATCAACGAAAAAGAATCCAAGACCCTCGACTCGGTCGAATACCGTGGCACGCAGTCCATCGGCAAGACCGGCATCGAACGTTTCTACGAACCGCAACTGCACGGTCACGTCGGATACGAAGAAGTGGAGACCAACGCTCAGGGCCGTGTATTGCGGGTCCTGAAACACACCGATCCGATTCCTGGCAAAAACATTGTCCTGAGCCTCGACATCAAGCTCCAGGAAGCCGCCGAAGCCGCATTGGGTGATCGTCGTGGTTCGGTGGTTGCACTGGATCCATCGACCGGCGAAGTGCTGGCCATGGTCAGCAACCCGAGCTTCGACCCCAACCTGTTCGTGACCGGTATCAGCTCCAAGGAATACTCGGCGCTGCGTGACTCCATCGACCGGCCGCTGTTCAACCGCGTACTGCGCGGTTTGTACGCGCCCGGTTCGACGATCAAGCCTGAGGTGGCGATTGCCGGACTCGACGCAGGCGTGGTTACGCCTCAGACCCGCGTCTTCGACCCTGGCTACTACCAACTGCCGGACTTCGACCACAAGTACCGCAACTGGAACCACAGTGGCGACGGCTGGGTGGACATGGATGCGGCGATCATGCGTTCCAACGACACCTACTTCTACGACCTGGCGCACAAGCTCGGCATCGATCGCCTGCACGACTACATGGCGATGTTCGGCCTCGGCGAGAAAGTCTCGCTGGACATGTTCGAAGAGTCTCCCGGCCTGATGCCTTCCCAGGCCTGGAAGCGCGCCACCCGACGTCAGGCCTGGTTCCCCGGTGAGACGGTGATCCTCGGCATCGGCCAGGGCTACATGCAGGTCACGCCGCTGCAACTTGCTCAGGCCACGGCACTGATCGCCAACAAGGGGGTATGGAATCGTCCGCACCTGGCCAAGACTGTCGACGGTGTACCGCCGGTGGACGAGCACCCGATGCCGAACATCCTGCTCAAGGACCCCCGCGACTGGGAGCAGGTCAACCACGGCATGCAGATGGTGATGCATGATGCTCGGGGTATCGCCCGGGCAGCGGCGGCCGGCGCTCAGTACCGCATCGCCGGCAAGAGTGGTACCGCGCAGGTGGTGGCGATCAAGCAGGGCGAGCGTTACAACCGCGAGAAAACCCTCGAGCGCCATCGTGACAACGCCTTGTTCGTCGGTTTTGCCCCGGCCGAACATCCGAAGATCGCCATCTCGGTGATGATCGAAAACGGCGAGGCCGGTGGCCGAGTCGCAGGTCCCGTGGTGCGGCAGATCATGGACGCCTGGCTACTCGACCAGGACGGTCACCTCAAGCCGCAATACGCGGCGCCGACCAAGGCACCGGGCGATCCTCACGTGTAATCCGCCACAGCTTCACAGCACAGGCTCACGCAGGCTGAGCATGTGCTGGAAGCTGTCGAGGAACACCGTTTCAGCCTGAGTCATCTTCTGTTCGCGATTCCACAGCAGCTGGATATCGAAATCCACCACCCCTTCCTCCGGCGGCAAGCGCCACAGCAAGCCCTGTTCGACATCTCGTCGAACCAGGTGAGTTGGCAAGCAACCAATCCCGAACCCCGCACAGATCAGACGGTATATTTCTTCGAAACTGGTGGAAGAAGCGACGATCTTGCCGGTAAACCCCTGCTGGTCGCGAAACAGCGTCAACGGCGAAAGATTACCGCCAAGCTGATCGCTGGTGAAGCTGACAAAGTTCTCAGCTGCCAACTGCTCCAGCGTCAGATTCTGCTGCCCGAACAGTCGATGCCGTTGCCCGCAAAAGTACGCGTAGCGCTCACGAAACAGTACCCGCTGCTCCAGCCGAGGCTGTGGCAGGCGACACAGTCCGACACCGACTGTGGCGGTCTTTTGCAGCAGTGAACTGATGATGTTGGAGCTGCCCATCACCTCGACTTCCAGCTCGATTTTCGGGTGGGTTTCGTGGAAATCCGCAAGAAATTCGTTGTAATGCCGCGCCTGCACACCACTGACGGTGAGGATGCGGATCTTGCCGACAACGTCGTCATGACGATTCTCGACCACGGTGCCCAAACGGGAAATATCGCCGTAGATATCCGCCGCAATCCGCAGCACTTCTTCCCCGGTTTCCGTCAGATCAAAGCGCCGTCCGCTGCGCGCAATCAACACACAATCCAGTTGTTCTTCGAGGCGTTTCAACGCCTGGCTGACCGCTGACTGGGTGATGTGCAGACGCGCAGCGGCGCGGCTCATGCTGCCTTCCTGACCGATCACCAGATACGTGCGCAGCAGGTTCCAGTCCAGCCGGTCATTGAGAAAACGCCGGCCGATCCAAGGATTCGAGGAAGAAATCATGCAGTAGCCACGCTAATAGTAAAGATAAGTTTTTGAAAATTGACTAATCCTGTCACGGAAGCGATAAAGCCCACAAGCGCCACAGAGCGCGACCGTCAGCCGCCTCGACACCTGCCCAAAACTATAAATACACAGGGTTCTTGCATGCACACCACCGCTCAGCCGCGTCGCGCCGCGGCCGCTGCCTTCATTGGCACGACCATCGAATTCTATGATTTCTACATCTACGCCACCGCCGCCGCACTGGTGCTCGGGCAAGTGTTCTTTCCCAGCAACGACCCGGTGACCAGCACGCTCGCCGCGTTCGGCAGTTTCGCCGTCGGCTTCATCGCCCGGCCGATGGCCGGCATGGTGTTCGGCCATTTGGGCGATCGCCTCGGTCGCAAGAAAATGCTGCTGGTGACCATGGCGCTGATGGGCCTGGCCACCGCTGGCATCGGTCTGCTGCCGAGTTATGCCAGCGTTGGCATCTGGGCGCCGATCGGGTTGATCGTATTGCGCCTGATCCAGGGCATCTCCGTCGGTGGCGAGTGGGGTGGGGCGGTGTTGATGGCCAGTGAACACGCGCCGGCCAAACGCAAGACCTTCTATGCCTCGTTCGCCCAACTCGGCAGCCCGGCGGGTTTGCTGCTGGCGTTGATCGCCTTCCGTCTGGTGACATCGCTGTCGCCGGAAGACTTCCTCGCCTGGGGCTGGCGTCTGCCGTTTCTCGCCAGCGGTGTGCTGATGATGGTCGGCTTGATGATCCGTTCCGGTGTGCATGAATCGCCGGAGTTCGCCAAAGCCAGGGACAACAACGAAACCGCCCAATATCCAGTGAAGGATGTGATCCGCCAGTGCTGGCGACAGATCCTGTTCGCTGCCGCCGCCGTGACCATCGGTTCGGCCGGATTCTTTTTCACCAACACCTTCATGATCACCTACGTCACCCAATATCAGGGCATCCCGCGGGCGACCATTCTCGACTGCCTGTTTCTGGTGACGGTCATTCAATTGCTCTCGCAACCGCTGTCGGCGCTGCTCGCCGAGCGCATCGGCGAAGGGCGGTTCCTGATGCTGGTGGCGTTGCTGTGCATGGTCACGCCGTACCCGATGTTCCTGTTGGTCGGCACCCAGAACATTCTGCTGATGACCCTTGGCATCGCGGTCGCGGTGGTGATCCTGTCGGCGCTGTACGCGGTGATCGCCGGGTACATGACCCAGGCCTTCCCGGTGCACCTGCGCTACTCGGGCATTTCCATCGCCTACCAGTTGAGCTGCGCCTTGGCCGGCGGCACCACGCCGCTGATCGGCACGCTGCTCGCCAGCAAGTTTTCCGGGCAATGGCTGCCGTTGGCGGTGTTTTTCACGCTGCTGTCCGCCCTGTCGCTGATCGGTGTCTGTGGCCTCGCACGCCTGCGGGCCAGGCCGGTCGTCCTTCACACAAGCAAAGAGGTGTATTCGTGAGTAAACCCGCCCACATTGACCCGATCGAATGGCAAGCCCGCTGCGAGCTCGCCGCGCTGTACCGCTTGATCGCGCACTTTCGCATGACCGACCTGATCGACACCCACATCACCCTGCGGATTCCGGGGCCGGAGCATCATTTCCTGATCAACCGCTACGGGGTGATCTTCGACCGCATGCGTGCCTCCGATCTGGTGCGCATCGATCAGGACGGGCGCATTGTCGACCCTGAATACGCCGGGCATCGAGTCAACGCCGCCGGGTTCGTGATCCACTCGGCGATTCACATGGCGCGGCCGGATCTGAACTGCGTGATTCACACCCACACCGCTGCGGGTATGGCCGTCGCCGCGCAGAAGCAAGGTCTGCTGCCGATCAGTCAGCACGCGCTGAAGTTCTACGGAAAACTGGCATATCACACCTACGAAGGCATCGCGTTGTCGCTGGATGAGCGCGAGCGCTTGATCGCCGATCTCGGCCCGCATCGCGCGATGATCCTGCGTAATCACGGCTTGCTGGTCGGCGGTTCCGGCGTGGCCCAGGCGTTTCAGGAAATCCACTTTCTGGAGCGTGCCTGCCAGGCGCAAGTGCAAGCACTGGCCGGCGGTTGCGAGCTGCATTACCCGTCGCCGGAAGTCTGCGCCCACACCGCCGAGCAGTTTGACCGCGACGAGCAGGACAACATCATCGACCTGGCCTGGGAGGCCGCACTGACCCTCATCGAATCCCAGCGCGAGTCCTATCTGTCATGAACACCGTTGCACTGATGTCACGCGACACGCTGTTGCTCAAACAATTGCAGGAAGCCTTTGCCCGCCGCGCGCCGCAGCTCTCGGCGGTGCTGGCCGACGATCCCCAAGCGGCGAATGCGCAGATCGCGGCGTGCTGGTTTCCGCTGCCGGGCAGCCTTGCCGCGTTGCCCAATCTGCAAGTGATTCACTCGGTTGCCGCCGGCATCGATCATTTGGAGCACGATCCGTCGTGCCCCGATTTGCCGGTGTGCCGGGTGGTCGATCCCGGCCATCGCCAAGGCATGACCGAGTACGTGCGCTGGGCGGTGATTCACTATCATCGCGGCTTCGATCAGGTGCTTGAGCAACAGCGCCAACAGCATTGGGAGCGACCGCTGCAACGCCCGGCCAGTCAATTCAGGATCGGTGTGATGGGGCTCGGTTCACTCGGCAGCGCGATTGCCCAAGACCTGGCCACCGCCGGTTACGACGTACGTGGCTGGGCGCGCAGCAGCAAGGTTTTGCCGGGCGTGCAGACCTTCGCCGGCGCCGATGCCTTCAACGCGTTTCTCGAGGGCGTGGAGTTGCTGATCAACCTGTTGCCGCTGACTCACGAGACTCGCGGCATCCTCAATCGCCAGACCTTCGAACGGCTGGCCAACGGCGCGGCGCTGGTCAACGTCGGGCGCGGTGGGCATCTGAACATCGAAGATCTGCAACAGGCCCTGGCCCGTGGAAAACTGCGCGGTGCGCTGCTCGATGTCTTCGAGCAGGAACCGCTGCCCGCCGATCATCCTCTGTGGAAAACGCCGGGCGTGACCATCACCCCGCACATGGCTTCGGCGGCCTCCCACGATTGCATCGCCGAGCAGATTGCCGAGAACTTCCGTCGATTGAATGCCGGTGAGCCATTGCTCAACAGCGCGGATCGACTGCTCGGTTATTGATCCGCCAGGCAAGCCTGCAAGCGTTCGATGAACAGCGTTTCGGCACGGCTCATGCGCTGTTCACGGTTCCACAACAGATGAATGTCGACATCGGCGATCCCCTCGTGGGGTGGCAGGCGCCAGAGCAATCCGGCCTCGACGTCCGCCGCCACCACGTGCTCCGGCAAACAACCGATACCGAACCCGGCGATCACCAGTCGCCGCACTTCTTCCAGGCTCGGCGATGACGCGACGATACGTCCGCTAAAGCCCTGTTGATCACGAAAAATTGTCAGCGGCGAGAGCATTCCGCCAATCTGGTCACTGGTAAAACTGACGAAATTCTCCCGCTGCAAATCGCCTTCGCCAATGTCCTGTCGACCGAACAGCGCGTGGTGCTTGCCACAGAAAAATGCATAGCGCTGACGCAGGAACAGGCGCTGTTCCAGACGCGGTTGCGGGCGGCGATTGAGGCTCAGGCCGAGGGTCGCGGTTTTCTCCTGAAGCGCGCTGACGATGTCCGAACTGCGCATTACATCGACCTCCAGATCGACCCGTGGATATTGCCGATGGAAGTCAGCGAGGAAGTCATCGAAGCGCTCGGAAAAGATCCGGCTGATGATCAGCAGCCGCACCTTGCCGATCACTTCGTCGGCCGGTTGCTCCAGCAGGCTGCTGACCTGGGACATCTGCCCGTAGATCTCGCCCGCCAGTTCGAAGATTTGCTCACCGACTTCGGTAAGGGCAAATCGCGGGCCGCGTCGGGCGATCAACTGGCGACCCAGTTGTTCCTCAAGACGCTTGAGCGCCTGGCTCACCGCCGGTTGGGTCAGGTGCAGGCGCGCGGCGGCGCGGCTGATGCTCAGCTCCTGGCCGATCACCCGAAAGGTGCGCAGCAGGTTCCAGTCGAGGCGGTCGTTGAGCAGGCGTTGCACATCACGTTCGGCCATGGCGGCTCTCGATTATAAGGTTTGGTAATAGTCGGAATAATAAATAGAAAATTGACTAATCATAGCCCCGGGACGATAAATCACCCCACGACAGGCGCCGTCAGAGCGCCTCGGATTGACCGTTTCCCTCCTGCCAGAAAAACAATCAAAGGAGCCCGACCCATGAAGCCTCACGCTTCGAACCAGCCGCGCCGTGCGGCCGCCGCTGCCTTCATCGGCACCATGATCGAGTGGTACGACTTTTACATTTACGCCACCGCCGCCGCACTGGTCTTCGGTGCGCTGTTCTTTCCTTCAGACGATCCACTGTTCAGCACCATGGCTGCGTTCGGCACCTTCGCCGTGGGCTTCTTTGCCCGGCCGTTGGGCGGGATCATCTTCGGTCATATCGGCGATCGCATCGGCCGCAAGAAATCGCTGATCATCACCTTGCTGATGATGGGCGTGGTCACGGTGTGCATCGGTCTGCTGCCGACCTACGCGCAGATCGGCGCGACGGCGCCGGTGCTGCTGATTCTGTTGCGCATCGTCCAGGGGATTGCCGTTGGTGGCGAGTGGGGCGGGGCGGTGTTGATGGCCGGCGAGCACGCGCCGAAGGGCCGGCGCAATTTCTTTGCCTCGTTCGCGCAACTGGGCAGCCCGGCGGGGTTGATCCTGTCGCTGTTGGCCTTCAGCGCCGTGACCCGTTTGCCGGAAGAGGATCTGATGAGCTGGGGCTGGCGCCTGCCGTTCCTCGCCAGTGCGTTGTTGCTGCTGGTGGGCCTGGCGATTCGTCTGGGCGTGAACGAGTCACCGGAATTCCTCGCCAGCCGCGAGCAGGCCAGCAAGCAAATCAAGAAAGAGCAGGCGCCGGTAATGGAAGTCCTGCGCACCGCGTGGCGTCCGCTGTTGCTGTGCATCGGTGCCAACACGCTGGGCATCGCCGGGGTGTATTTCACCAACACCTTCATGATCGCCTACACCACTCAGCAACTGGCGCTGCCGCGTTCGCTGATTCTCGAATGCCTGTTCTTCGTTGCGCTCATCCAGTTCTGCATTCAGCCGCTGGCCGCATGGACGGCGGAGAGGATCGGCGCCACGCGATTCCTGTGCCTGGTGTCGCTGCTGGCGATGGCTTCGCCATACCCGATGTTCGTGCTGGTCAGCTCGGCCCAGGCGCCGCTGATCATCCTCGGCATCGCGCTGGCGGTGGTGTGCATGGCCTCGTTCTATGCGGTGATCGCCGGTTACGTCAGCGGCATGTTCGAGACCCGCGTGCGCTACACCGCGATCTCGTTGGCCTATCAGATTTGCGGCGCGGTGGCCGGTGGGCTGACACCGCTGATCGGCACGCTGCTGGCGCACAGGTTCACCGGGCAATGGTGGCCGATGGCGGTGTTCTACAGCCTGATTGCTGGCATCTCGCTGATCTGCGTGCTGTCTCTCGCCCGTCGTCACGCCAGTGCCCATCGCGCGGAAATGGCCCGTGCCTAACCCGGAATTTCAGGAGAACCTCATGTTGAAAATCAATGGCGAACGCCTGTGGGCGAGCCTGATGGCCATGGCCGAAATCGGTGCGACAGCCCGAGGCGGTAGCTGCCGCCTGGCATTGAGCGACGAAGACAAGGCCGGCCGCGAACTGTTCGCCCACTGGTGCCGCGAAGCCGACATGACTCTGAGCGTGGACGCCATCGGCAACCTGTTCGCCCGTCGCGCCGGCACCGATCCGGATGCTGCGCCGGTGATGATGGGCAGCCACCTCGACACCCAACCCGAGGGCGGGCGTTTCGACGGCGTCTACGGCGTGCTCGCCGGCCTGGAAGTGGTGCGTTGCCTCAACGATCTGAATATCCGGACCCGCAAACCGCTGGAAGTGGCGGTGTGGACCAACGAAGAAGGCGCTCGCTTCACGCCGGCCATGTTTGGCTCGGCGGTGTTCACCGGAATCATGGATCTGAATGCCGCGCTGGCGGTGCGTGATGTCGATGGCGTCAGTGTTGCCGAGGCGTTGCAGCGTACCGGTTACGCCGGTGATCGTCCGTTGGGCGGTGCGGTGGATGCCTATTTTGAAGCGCATATCGAGCAAGGCCCGATCCTTGAAGACAATGCCAAGAGCATCGGCGTGGTCACGGGCGGTCAGGCGATCCGCTGGCTCGACGTGCGTGTCGAAGGCATGGCCGCTCATGCCGGCACCACGCCGATGCCTCTGCGCAAAGACGCCTTGTACGGCGTGGCGCGGATGATTCAGGCGATTGAAGGTCTGGCAGCAGATTTTGCCCCCGAAGGTCTGACCACCGTCGGTGAGTTGAGCATCAACAAATCCTCGCGCAACACCATTCCGGGGCTGGTGAATTTCACGGTCGATCTGCGTCATCACCGCGACGACGCCATTGCCGCCATGGAGCAACAAGTCCGCGCCCGCTTGCAGGCCATCGCCGATGGCCGAGGTCTGAACCTGACGATCACCCCGCACTGGATCAGCCCGGCCACGCCGTTCGACGCCGAATGTGTGGCGGCCGTGCAGGAGGCGGTGGATGCGCTGGGCTACGCTCAGCAGTCGATTGTCAGCGGCGCCGGGCATGACGCGATTCACCTGGCGCGCTACTGCCCGACGGCGATGGTGTTCATCCCGTGCGTCGGTGGCTTGAGCCATAACGAAGCCGAAGACGTGCTGCCCGAAGACGTGAAACAGGGCACCGACGTATTGCTGAACGCCGTGCTGGCCCGCGCCGGTCGAATCGAACAGGGAATCTGAACCATGCGCAGTTTTTTCCACCCCGAACAATTGCTCCATCATCCACGCAGCTATTACTCGCGCGGGCAGATGCGCACGCCGCAGGAAGTCCCGGAACGTGCGCAGCGCTTGGTGCAGGCGGTCCACGGTCTGGGCTTCAGTGTCGAGCAACCCGCCGACGCCGGCCTCGCACCGTTGCTGGCGGTGCATGGCGCGCCGTATCTGACCTTTCTTCAGGAAGCGCACGCACGCTGGAAAGAAATCCCGGAAGACTGGGGCGACGAGGTGATGTCGAACATCTTCGTTCGCGAGCCCAACGCTTTGCGCGGCATCCTCGCCCAGGCTGCGCGCTATCTGGCGGATGGCAGTTGCCCGGTCGGCGAACAGACCTGGCGCTCGGCTTATTGGTCGGCGCAAAGCGCGGTGGCCGGGGCTCAGGCGTTGATCGATGGTGAGCCGGCGGCCTACGCTTTGTGCCGTCCACCGGGGCACCATGCCCGGGCCGAAGCGGCGGGTGGTTTCTGCTACGTGAACAACGCGGCGGTGGCGGCTCAGGTGCTGCGCGACAAATTCGGCAAAGTCGCGGTGCTCGACACCGACATGCACCACGGCCAGGGCATTCAGGAGATTTTCTACGACCGTGATGACGTGCTTTACGTCTCGGTGCATGGCGATCCGACCAATTTCTATCCGGGTGTTGCCGGGTTTGCCGACGAGCGCGGCAGCGGCGCGGGGGAGGGCTTCAACCTCAACCTGCCGATGGCCCACGGTTCAAGCGAAGCGGACTTCCTCGGGCAACTGGACGTCGCATTGAACGCGGTGCGCGAGTTCGGCGCCGAGGTGCTGGTGCTGTCGCTGGGCTTCGATATCTATGAGCTGGACCCGCAAAGCAAAGTCGCCGTGACCCGGGAAGGCTTTGCGGCATTGGGTGAGCGGATCCGCAGCCTGGGCCTGCCATGCCTGATCGTGCAGGAAGGCGGCTATCACCTGGAAAGTCTCGAAGACAACGCCCGGGCGTTTTTCGTGAATGGCGAGGTGTGGCAGCGCTGAGACAATCCACCTGATGAAGTGCCCTGTGGTGCTTGCCATCGCCCTGACGTTAACGTAAACATTGGCGTCAGGGCGCTGAAGTAAAAAAGCGCAAAGCGGACCGCTCCGGAGCGCTTGATGACTCTAATAAAAACAACCGATCCCAAGTCTCACCACGAAGCCCGGCTGGCCCGGGAAAAACTCCATCTCGAAGGGCAGGTCCCGGATGGTGTGTTGCGTGCGGAGATCGATGCTTCGTGGCGGCGCAGCCTGAGCCACGGCGTGCATTTCAATGGCAAGCATGAGCTGGCGCTGGAATCGAGCGCGAGTCTCGATGTCTTGCTGGCGAGCAATCGCCTGCTGATCGATGCGGCGATACCGGCCATCGATTACCTGGCCGAGCGTCAGGGCAAGGAAGGCCTGATCATTCTCGCCAATTCCGACGCCACCATCCTCGCCGTCGAAGGGCGTGCCGATCGGCTCAAGGGCAGCGGTTTGCAAGACATCACCCTCGGCGCCTGCTGGAGCGAAGCCGCTCGTGGCACCAACGCCCTCGGTACGGCACTGGTGGAAGCGCGGCCGACGCTGATCGATTGCGGCGAACATTACCTCGATCGCCTCACGGATTTTTCCTGCACCTCGGTGCCGATCCATTGCCCTCAGGGCGAAATTCTCGGCGTCCTCGACCTGACCCGCGAAGGCCCTCTCGGCCGCGTCCATGACAGCACCGCGCTGCTGAGCATGGCGGTCAGCCAGATCGAGAGCCGGGTGTTCAACAACAGTTTTCCCGATCAGATTGTCCTCGCCTTCCACAGTCGCCGGCAGTATCTGGAATCGCCGTGGCAAGGCTTGTTGGCGGTCAGTCTCGGCGGGCAGATTCTGGCGGTCAGTGCCCAGGCCTGTCAGTTGCTGCGGGCCGAGCGTTCGGCATTGGTTGGCAAGCGCTGCGAAGAGTTTCTCGGGGTCGATGGCGTGCAATTGCTGACCCGCCTGCAACAGGGCGGCGTCGGCAGTGTGCAGACCGCCAAGGGCGAGTTTTTCTACAAGACCCTGCGGGCCCCGGCGCGCTCGGTCAACCTCGGCGGCCCGCCACGCAGCGTGGCGAAAACCGCCAAACCGCAACCGGATCTGGAAGCACTGGCCGGCAACAATGCTCGCTACGCCCGAGCCTTGCGCATGGCGCGACAGGGCCTGGCCAATGAGCTGCCGGTGCTGTTGCTCGGCGAAACCGGCACCGGTAAAGAAGTGATCGCCCGCGCGCTGCACCTGGCCGGCAGCCGTAGCGACAAACCCTTTGTGGCCGTGAACTGCGCGGCGATTCCCGAAGGCCTGATCGAGTCGGAACTGTTCGGCTACCGCGAAGGCGCGTTCACCGGATCGCGCCGTGGCGGCATGATCGGGCGCCTGCAACAGGCCCACGGCGGCACGTTGTTCCTCGATGAAATCGGCGACATGCCGCTGGCCTTGCAGGCGCGTTTGCTGCGAGTTTTGCAGGATCGCAAGGTCGCGCCGCTGGGTGCCGGGGAAGAGCAGGACATCGACGTCGCGCTCATCTGCGCCACCCACCGCGACCTCAAGCGTCAGGTCGAGGACAAGCAATTTCGCGAGGATCTGTTCTACCGGGTCAATGGCATCAGTGTGATGCTCCCGGCTTTGCGCGAGCGCGAGGACTTCAGTGCGCTGGTCGCTCGTCTGCTGTGCAAACTCGATGCGCCGAATGCTGTACTGCACGACGACCTCAATCGCTTGCTCGGCGCGTATCACTGGCCGGGCAACATTCGCCAACTGGAGATGGTCCTGCGCACCGCCCTGGCCATGCACGAGCCGGGGGAAACCGTGTTGACCCTCGACCACCTGCCCGACAGCATGCTCGACGAGCTCTCCGCCACCGAGAAACCCCAGACCGGCAGCATTCGCGAAAACGAACTGGAGATGATCCGCCAGTCCCTCGACACCCATCAGGGCAATGTCTCGGCCGCCGCCGACGCCCTCGGCATCAGCCGCGCGACCCTGTACCGCAAACTCAAACAGTTGCGCTCGTGATGCAGCGCCTGTTCGTGCGGCTGATCGACAGCCAGAACCCCGCCGCGCTGCAAGCGGCGCTGCGCTGGTTGTACGGTTTCGTGCGGCCGCAGCGGTTGGCGATTGCCGGCCTGCTCGGTCTGTCGGTGTGCGCGTCGCTGTTGGTGCTGGTGCAGCCGTGGTTGGTCAAGTTGTTGATCGACGATGGCTTGCTGGCGCGCAATTTCCCGATGCTGGTGCTGATTGCGGTGCTGATGATCATCGCCGGGTTGCTCGGCACGGCGCTGTCGGGGATCAACCGTTATCTGCACACGCGGCTATCGGGGCGGATCCTGTTTGCCCTGCGCGACGACCTTTACCGGCATCTGCAAAAACTGTCGCCGAGTTTCTACGGGCAGCGGCGGATCGGCGATCTGATGTCGCGGCTCGACGGCGATGTGGCAGAGATTCAGCGCTTTGCCGTGGACTCGTTGTTCTCGGCGGTATCGAGTGTGATTGGCCTGGTGGTCGCGATCGCGATGTTGTTCACGCTGTCGTGGAAACTGTCATTGCTGGCGCTGGTGCTGATTCCGCTCGACGTGCTGTGGCTGCGTTGGATGCGGCGCAAGGTCGAGCGTGATGTGCGGCAGTTGCGCGAGCGTTCGGCGGACATGTCGTCGTTCATGGTCGAGACCTTGCCGGTGATGAAATTCATCCAGTCCGCCGGCCAGCAGCAGCGTGAAGCACGGCGTCTGGAAAGCCTCGGGCAGGGCTACATGAACCAGTTGCTGCGCCTGCAGGTCACCGAATTTTTCACCCAGGCCGTGCCCGGCACGTTGACGTCGCTGTCCCGTGCCTGCGCGTTTTTGATCGGTGGTTATTGGGTGGTGCAGGGCACTTGGCAACTCGGTGCGCTGATCGCGTTTTCAACCTATCTGGGGATGGCGGTCGGGCCGGTGCAGAGCCTGTTGGGGTTGTACGTGGCGATCCAGCGCATGACCGTCAGCCTGGGGCGGGTCATGGAGTTGCGTGGTGAGGAACCCACGGTATTTTCGCCGGCCATGCCGAAGCCGTTTCCAACTTCGGGCGAACTGCGTTTCGACGCGGTGCACTTCAGCCATCCGGGTCGCCCAAGTACGTTGAGCGGCATCGAGGCGACGATTCCCTACGGTTTGAAAGTCGCCTTGAGCGGCGGATCCGGCGTCGGCAAATCAACGCTGATCGACCTGCTGCAACGGCATCACGATCCGCAATCCGGGCGAGTGCTGCTCGGTGAGGTGGACCTGCGTGAACTTGAACTGTTCGAGCTGCGCCGACGTATCGCCGTGGTCAGTCAGGACATCGTGCTGTTTCGCGGCAGCCTCGCCGACAACCTGGCTTACGCGGTGCCGGACGCCAGCCGCGAAGCCATCGCGGAGGTTGCACGGTTGGCGCAACTCGACAGCCTGATCGCATCGTTGCCCGAAGGCCTCGACAGCCCATTGGGCGAGCGCGGTCAGCAATTGTCCGGTGGGCAGAAACAGCGCATCGCGATTGCCCGGGCGCTGTTGCAGGATCCGTTGATTCTGGTGCTCGACGAAGCCACTTCGGCCGTCGACGAAGCGACCGAGCGCGAGGTGATCGAAGCCATCGACCGACTGTTTGCCGGGCGCACACGGATCCTCATCAGCCATCGTCCGTCGACCCTGGCCGATGCCGATCTGCGTTTCGAGTTGCTCGACGGTGTGCTCATTTCGAAAACGGTGCTGCATGAAGCCTGAATTGCGTATCGGTGTGGTCGACAGCGGGCACTCGGCGGCGCAACGGGTGCAGGTGATTGCCGGGCGGCGTTTCTCGTTGCTGGAGGACGGACTGGCGGAATCGGATCTGCGCGACGATCCCCTTGGCCATGGCAGTGCGGTGATCGAGGCGATCAGCCGCCGCGCACCCGCCGCGCAGATGTGTGTGGCCCAGGTGTTCGATCAGCGCGGCGTCACCAGTGCCTTGCAGATTTCTGCGGCCATCGATTGGCTGGTCGCGCAGGACGTACGACTGATCAATCTGAGCCTGGGTTTGCGTCAGGATCGCAGCCTGTTGCGCGAGGCCTGCGCAGCGGCGGTGGCCCGTGGTGTTCTGTTGTGTGCGTCGAGTCCGGCGCAGGGCGCAGCGGTGTTTCCGGCGAGTTATCCGCAAGTGCTGCGGGTGACCGGCGATGCCCGTTGCACCGATGAACAGTGGTCGTGGCTCGACAGTGCGCAAGCGGATTTTGCCGCGTGTGTGCATGGCACCTATCCGGGGCAGTCCGGGGCAAGCCTGGGCTGTGCAGCGTTGAGCGGTCACATCGCCGGCTATCTGCTGGAGCATCCGCAGGCGAGCAATGCCGAAGTGATCGATTGGCTGAAACAGCACGCTCGTTATCGCGGCCCTGAACGGCGTCTCGGCCCATGACTGCGATCCTGATTCTCGGTGCCGGGCCGGCTGGCGCGGCGGTGGCGTTGGGGCTGCGACGATTGGGTTACGCCGTGACGCTGGTCAGTGAATGGCGGCGGTTTGCGGCGCTCGAAGGCGTCTCGCAGCGAGTGCTGGAGGCGTTGCGCAGCGCGGGATTGAATCACGGGTTGGCGAATGCCACGTTGCCGTCCCAACGACAGGTTTCGTGGAACGGCCAGCAGCATGCGCAGAACATCGAGTGTCTGCTGGATCGCCCGGCCTTTGATCGCGGCTTGCGTGAAGATCTGCGGGTCGCCGGGGTCGAGGTGATTGAAGGGCGAATCCTGAATGTTCAGTCCTCGGCCGACGGGCATCGGGTTGAACTCGATGGCGGTCCGACGCTGACGGCGGATTTTCTGGTGGAAGCCCGGGGGCGGCAGGCGCCGGCGTCCGGCAAAGGCTTGCGCGGGCCAGAGACGGTCAGCCTGCTCAATCGCTGGCAGGGCGCGCCGGGTATGACTGCCAGTGCCGTGGAAAGCCTTGAAGACGGCTGGGCGTGGATGGCCCGACGGGACGACGGCCAATGTTATTGGCAATGGACCGTGGACGTGGCCAGCGCCGGGTTGCCAGGCAAGGCGCAGTTGCTCGATCACTGCCGCGCGCGGCGTCAGGCTTCGGATTTTGCTCAAGCGTTCTTTGCTGGCGGCGTGGAGACGGAGTTGCAACTGCACGCCCGCAGCAGCACGGCGATTCTCGCGCCACAGGTTTGCGGTGAAAACTGGATTCGCGTCGGCGATGCAGCGATGGCGGTGGACCCGCTGTCCGGCAACGGGATTTTTCAGTCGCTGTCCTCGGCGTTGCAGGCGCCGGTGGTGATCAACACGCTGTTGCGCAAACCGGAACGGGCAGCACTGGCTCAGCGTTTTCACTGTCAGCGAGTGGAGCAATTGTTCCTGCGCTTTGCGCGAATCGGTCGGGACTTTTATGCCGATGAACAGCGTTGGCTCGATCAACCGTTCTGGCAGGCGCGGCGGCAATGGCCGGACGCTGAAGCGGTCCATGCGTCAGCGGATTTTGCCGCGCTGCGCATCGAGCGGATGCCGGTGCTGCGTGACGGTTTTGTCGATGAGGCCGAGGTGGTGATCACGGCGGATCAGCCGCTGGGGATCTGGCATGTGCAAGGGGTTGAGCTGGCGCCCTTGGTGGTGCGGTTGCGCGATGAACCGGCGGACCGGGTGTTTGCGGGGCTGACGCTTGAGCAGGGACGAGCCGTTCGCGGGTGGCTGTTGGCTCAGGGGTTCAAGCCCTGAGCCGTGAGCGCAGTCATTACAACTTGATCAACACCGACTTCAACTCGGTGTAATGCTCGATCGCCGCATACCCCATCTCGCGTCCGACCCCGGACATCTTGTAGCCGCCAAACGGCAGCGCCGGATCCAGCGCGCTGTGGCAGTTGACCCACACCGACCCCGATTTGATCCGTGGAATCATCCGGTGCACCGCCGCCAGATCGTTTGACCAGATGCTCGCGCCCAAGCCGTAAGGGCTGTCATTGGCCATGCGCAGTGCATCGGCTTCGTCATCGAACGGAATCGCCACCAGCACCGGCCCGAAGATTTCCTCCTGCACCAGCGAATGCTGCTGATCGACATCGACAATCACCGTCGGTTTGACGAAGAACCCCGGCCCGAACTGCTCGCCGCCGCAGGCGATGGTCGCGCCGCTTTCGCGGCCCATTTCGATGTAGCGATAGACCCGTTCCTGCTGGCGCGCAGAAATCAGCGGGCCCATCTCCACGCTCGGGTCGAGGCCGTTGCCGAGTTTCATGGCATTGGCGATGTCGCTGATGTCGGCCACCACATTGTCGAAATGCTTGCGCTGCACATACAGCCTGGAGCCTGCGCAGCAGACCTGGCCCTGGTTGAAGAAAATCGCACTGGCCGCACCCGCCGCAGCGGTTTTCAGGTCGGCGTCGGCCATGACGATGGTCGGTGATTTGCCGCCCAGTTCCAGGGTGACACGGGTCATCGAGTCCATGGCGATCTTGCCGATGTGCTTGCCGACGGCGGTGGAGCCGGTGAAGGTCAGTTTGTCGACCAGCGGGTTGTGGGTCAGGGCGGAACCGGCCGTGATGCCGGTGCCGGTGACCACGTTGAACACGCCTTCCGGGTAACCCGCCTCCAGCACCAGCTCTGCCAGTTTCAGCGCGGTCAGCGGGGTTTCGTCGGCCGGTTTGAGCACCACGGTGCAACCGGTGGCCAGCGCCGGGCCGAGTTTCCAGCAGGCCAACAGCAGCGGAAAATTCCAGGCGACGATGGCGCCGACCACGCCCACCGCTTCGCGGCGAATGAAACTGTGGAACTGATCGCCGGGCATCAGCGGCAGCGACACCTCGACGCTGGAACCCTCGATCTTGGTCGCCCAGCCGGCCATGTAACGCAGGAAGTCGATGGCCAGCTGCACGTCCATCACTTGCGCCACCGCCGCGCTCTTGCCGTTGTTCAGGCATTCGAGTTGCGCCAGCTGTTCGGCGTCGCGCTGCATGAGGTCGGCGAGTTTCCACAACAGGTTCTGCCGCTCACGCGGGCGGGTGCGACTCCAGGCCGAATCATCGAAGGCTTGCCGGGCGGCGAGCACCGCGCGGTCGACATCTTCCGGGGTGGCGCGAGGCACCACGCACAACACTTCGCCAGTGGCCGGGTTGTGCAGCGGCATGGTCTGGCCGTCGGCGGCTTCGACCCAGTCGCCGCCGATCAGCATGCGCGGCGGGCGCTGGATGAAAGCCGAGGTGGCAGGAAGCAGATAGGGCAGGGGCATGGTGAAGACCTCTTGTTGTTCGTTGTCGTTGAACAGGTCTTGGCAATGGCTGTGCCAGATACTCGAACGTGCTGCACAGGCCCGCCGTGCAAGGAGATGGAGGGGGAAGAGGGGGCTTTGTGGAGTTCAGGTTGTCGCATTTCGCGACAGCGGCTGAGACTCAAGATACTGATTTCCAGTGGTTTGAGGCGCTGACTGACAGCAGCATCGGGCCTTCAATCAATGATGGCAAAGTGGAATTTCATCAAGGGATAGCGTATTTAATGCCGCTTTATTGAGAGGCCTGTGGGGGCATTGATGCGAGTTGGCAACATTTTACGTTCTGCGGCGCTTTTGCTGGCGGGATTGACGCTGTCGGGATGCATCCACTTCACCCATGAAAGTGCAGAAGGCAAGCCTGTTTCGGATATCGCCACGATCAATCAGATCAACCCGGCGTTAACGATCGTCAGAGTCGATGGTGAAGGCACCTGGTTCTGGTTGAGCCGGCAGTCCCAATACTTCATCGGCCCGGGCATCCATCGCATCGAGGTACGCAGAGAACTTTCCCAGCAAAGCTATACCGGGACGGTGGAAAGAACCGTGGAACTTGCAGCGGGCCGTACCTATGGGCTTGATGGCAAGACCGGATACGGTCGGTGGGATTTCGAGGTCCGCGATATCGAAACGGGACAGCGGGTTGACAAGCCTGTCCCGGAGACGGCTGCTCAGTAATTGAACTCGACCCTGCGGCCTGTTAACTGCAGGGTCGAGCGATCATCGGTCAGACGTCAGGGTTGTCGTAGACCTTGTGCCCACCTTTCCAGGTTTCGCAGACGACGATTTTGCGGATGTCGCTGGCCGGGTATTGTTCGTCGAGGGGGTTATTCTCGAGAATCACAAAATCGGCGAAATGCCCATCCTGCAACGAACCGGTAAAGGCATCCGCATGGCACTGCCACGCAGCGTCATAGGTGATGGCTTTCAGCGCTTGCTGACGGGTCAGGCACTGACTTTCGTTGAGTACCGGTTGTCGGGCTGCCTCTTTGACAAACGTACCGTCCTGGTTGCGTATGCCTTCCATCTTGCGGGTCACGGCCTGTTCCATTGAGCGCAACGGCCCCAGCGGGGTGACGGTGCAATCGCTGTGCAACGAGATGCGCAGGCCTCTGTCCAGGGCGTCCTGGCACAAGTCGAGCATCTTGCTGGCCTTTTTCTCGAAGATCGCCTGTTCGAACGCATACCCCCAATAGCCGACGTGACCGATCAGGAAGCTGGGAGAGATGCCCAGATCCTTCATTTGGTCGAGAGTGTCATTGGTCAGCATTGAGCAGTGTTCGATGCGATGGCGTTTTTCCAGGCCGCTCTGGCCGTTCAACGCATTTTTGTAGGCCTGCAAGGTGAATTCGATGGCGCGGTCACCGTTTGCGTGAATCATCAATGGCCAGCCAGTGCCGATGGCATTGTTCAGGGTGGTCTGATAAGCCGTCGGGAGTGTTGTCGGGTCCTGGGGGGCCGGGCTTGGGTCACAGAAGTTGAAGTTGCCTTTCGGCGATGTGGCCTCGCAGCAGTAATCGTCGATCTGATAACCCGTCAGCCCCTGGTTCGAGCCATCGGATATCAGTTTTACCGAGCCTTGATAAAACAGCCGGGCCGCTTCCTTGGTCACCGGTTTGTAGGGTTCGATTTTGCTGAAGTCCACACCATTGCAGGCCGCCGCATAACCGACGCGAACATTGCGCGGATGGGTCAGGCCGTAGGCTTCCAGAATCACCTTGGATACCGGGTCGACCATGGCGTCATACAGCAAGGTGATGCCTCGTTTGGAGGCGGTCTCGAAGTAGTCTTTCATGTACTTGAAGATGTTCACCACGTCCAGCGCCTGAGCCAGCGGTATCGAGAGCAGGGCTGGTGTGATGCCGGCCTCTTCCTGCAAGTTGCCCTGGGTCTCTTTAAGGAACGTGTCGAAACTCTTGTATTTGTCTCGCAGCTTCTGGCTGGCCGCGTTGTTGTGGTAGTACACGGCATTGCACGCGGGGGTATTCAGGTAAACGGTGTGCATGGAGGCGCTGATCAACAGCAACGGGTTTTTGCCGAGAATGCTGTCGAGGTTGCCGGTGTTGTCGGCATCCGGGTCGAAGTCACTATCGCAATAGAAACGGGTGAGCTTGTTTTTGCCGCCAGAGACCAGGGTGAATGGCATCAACGCTGGATCGACCATTCGCCCCAGAAACCAGCTCGAGTTGTTTTTGGGTTGCTTCAAGAGAATGTCGTGTTTCAACGTGGCCCAGTCATAGCGCTCGTTCAGTCTCTGAGTCTTTTCGTCGATCGGCCCCAGGTTCACCCATCCATCCATGACGCAGGACTGCACGATGTGCATGTGTGGTTCGATCAGACCCGGCAGCAGCGTTTTATCGCCCAGCGAACGCGTTGTGTATTTGATGCCCTTGGCCTTCATGCGCTCCTGCACATGGGCGAGGGTGCCCGAGGCAACCACATCACCGCCATGGATGCCCAGGGCTTCGACCTGTTCATCCATGTTGCCGTTTTTCAGGGGGTAGATGGTGCCGCCGGTGAAGATCAACGATTCGCTGCCGGGTTCCGGTAGCAGGCCGGCGACCTTGCCTGCGAAGGCTTTAAGGTCGACGGTGTGTCTGAGCGTATTCCATACCGGGTTTTCGCAGCCGCAATGGGTGCAGCCTTGACCCTGTCCATGTGATCCCATGATTCCATTCCTCAGGTTTTCGGTGGTTTGAGGCGTGACGCACGGAGTGTGCGAACAGCAAGCGTAGCAGGCACTTTGATATCGGACGGTCAGTCGTCGGCCACCCGGCTTTGGGCGCTGCAACTGTGCTTGTCTCAGACTGCAACAGCTGTCGCGAAATTGGACGCCGGGAGGCCACGCAAAGATTGGCGCGACACCTTGATGAACGCGTAACTGCTTGATTGAACAGCTTATCGGCAAGCTGGCACGCTCCGTGTATTGCTCACCTCAGACGTTTCGCTTGCCTCCGTTCGTGCATCGCCGCGAACGGCAGAAACCATAAAAACGATAAGCCACAACAATAAGAAAGCACCGTGCGAGGTTCGACGTTGATGAAGAGAAAACTCCGATCAGGCATGAGCGCCAGTCTGCTGGCCGTGGCCGCTTGCGTGGCCCTGCATTCACCCCACAGCCTGGCAGCCCGCGACGCCCAGACCATCCTCAAGGAAACCTGCCAGGGCTGTCACACCCCTGAAGCCGGCGACCAGTTGAGCCGCATCAGCCACCAGCGCAAGACCCCGGAAGGCTGGCTGATGAGTATTGCCCGCATGCAGACCATGCACGGTTTGCAGATCAGCGATGAAGACCGTCGTACGCTGGTCAAATACCTGGCCGACACCCAGGGCCTGGCGCCGAGCGAAACCGATGGCGTGCGTTACGCGCTGGAACGACGGCTGAACACCGTCGAGCAGTTCGACGAGAAAACCGCGCAGATGTGCGGCCGCTGCCACTCAGGTGCGCGGATCGCCCTGCAACGGCGTCCGGCTCAAGAATGGGAACGCCTGGTGAATTTCCACCTCGGCCAGTGGCCGTCGCTGGAGTATCAGGCGCTGGCTCGCGATCGCGACTGGTTCGATATCGCCCGCAAGGAAATGGTCCCGCTGCTGGCCAAGCGTTATCCGCTGGACAACCCGGCGTGGCAGGCCTGGGTCAAAACCAGACCGAAGGCTGAGGCACTGGTCGGCGACTGGAGCTTCAGCGGCCACTTGCCGGGCAAGGGTGAGCTGGCCGGCACCATGACCGTCACGGCCGATGGCAGCGACACCTTCAAGGTTGCCGTCAAAGGTCAGTACGCCGATGGCAGCCCGTTCAACGGTGACGGCAACGCGATCCTCTACAGCGGCTACGAATGGCGCGGCAACGTGACCGTCGATGGCGTGACCATGCGTCAGGTGTTCGCCGCACAGGGCAACGCCATGCAAGGCCGGATGTTCGAGGCCGAGCACGATGAGCGCGGCCTCGACTTCGTTGCCGCCAAACAGGGTTCCCAGCGCTTGCTGGCGGTGCAGCCGGGTTATGTGAAGGCCGGCAGCGAAACCGAAGTGACGCTGGTCGGTAGCGGTCTGAGCGGCAAACCGGACTTCGGCAAAGGCGTGGACGTGGTCGAAGTGGTCGAGCAGAACGCCGACCGGATCAAAGTCAAAGTCAAAGCCGCGGCCAATGCCCAGCCGGGCTTGCGCGCGGTCAGCGTCGGCAACCTGAAAGGCCCGAGCCTGTCGGTGTACAGCACGATTGCCTCGGTCAAAGTGGTGCCGGAATTCTCGGTGGCACGGATCGGCGAGGGCGGCGGTTCGACGCCGAAAGTCCAGGGTCGCTTCGATGCCGAAGCCTGGGGCAAGGGCGCCGACGGCAAGCCGTATCGCATCGGCGTGTTCCCGGCGCAATGGAAAGTCGAAGCCTTCGACGAGCGCGCCAAAGAGGATGAAGACGTCAAGTTCGCCGGCACCATGCAGGCCGACGCGGGCGTGTTCACCCCGGGCGATGCCGGGCCGAATCCGGCACGCAAGATGTCCACCAACAATGCCGGCAACCTCAAGGTGATCGCCGCCGTCGACGACGCCGGGAAATTCCTGACCGGTGAAGGCCATCTGATCGTCACCGTGCAACGCTGGAACAATCCACCCATTCCCTGATGTTGAAACGTGAGTTGTCCTGGGCCACAGCGATTCAGACACTTTTCGGAATGACCGCAAGTCCCGCCAGGCGGGGCTTGCACAGGAGGTTTGCAATGGGCGCTATCTTGAATCTGGTCGAACGCAACCTGCACGAAGTGCACGTCGACGCCGACCGCATGCTGTTCCATATCCCCAGCAGTTCGCTGTTCGCCAGCGATGAACTGACGGGCACCATCATCGATGCGTTGCGCGGGCCCGGCTGTTCCTCGGAAGACTTGATCCAGCGCCTCGGCGCGCGGTTCAACGGCGAGGAAATCAACGAGACCCTGCGCGAGCTGATCTCTCTGGAACTGGTCAGCGACGGCTCGCCGCTGACCCCGGACATCGCGGTCAAACGCGTCGAGCGCACCGCGATCAACACGGTGGTGCTCAACGTCAACACCGGCTGCAACCTGAGCTGCACCTACTGCTACAAGGAAGACCTCGACAAGCCGTCCGCCGGCAAGAAAATGGACGTCGAAACCGCCATCGCGTCAGTGGAAATGCTACTGCGTGAATCCCCCGACGAAGAACGCTTCACCGTGGTGTTTTTCGGCGGCGAGCCGCTGAGCAATCGCAAGCTGATCGAGTACATGGTCGATTACTGCGAGAAGCGGTTTGCCGAGGCCGGCAAGTTCGTCGAATTCGTGATGACCACCAACGCCACGCTGCTCACCGAAGAAACCGTGGACTACCTGAATGCTCACCGCTTCGGGCTGTCAGTGAGCATCGACGGACCGAAAACCGTGCACGACCGCAATCGCATCACGGTGGGCGGGCAGGGCACTTATGACGTGGTGCGGCGCAAGGCCGAGATGCTGCTGTCGCGCTACAACAGCCGCCCGGTCGGTGCGCGAGTGACCCTGACTACCGGCGTCACCGACGTTGAAACCATCTGGGATCACCTGTTCAACGAGTTGGGGTTTGCCGAAGTCGGGTTTGCCCCGGTGACGTCCGGCGATATCAGTAGCTTCAACCTTTCCAGCGACGAGTTGATCGAAGTGTTCGCCAGCATGAAGCGCCTGGGTCGGCGTTATCTGGAAGCCGCGCTGGAGCACCGCAACATCGGGTTCTCCAACCTGCATCAACTGATCACCGACATCCACGAAGGCCACAAAAAGGCCCTGCCGTGCGGTGCCGGGTTGAAGATGCTGGCGGTCGATCACAAGGGTGAGTTGAACCTGTGCCATCGCTTCACCGGCTCATCGCTGCCGACCTTCGGCAATGTCCACAGCGGTGTGAAACAGGTCGAGTTGAACGACTTCCTGTCCCAACGTCTGGACCGCACCAACACCGGTTGCCACGACTGCCAGATCCGCAACCTGTGCTCCGGCGGCTGCTACCACGAAAGCTACGCCCGCTACGGCGACCCGGCCCACCCGACTTATCACTACTGCGAACTGATGCGTGACTGGGTCGACTTCGGCATCGAGGTCTATACCCGGATCATGGCCAACAACCCTGCGTTCATCAGCAGCTACATCACTCCGCGCAAGGCTCACTGATATGAAACATCTCAAGGCAATCAATAACAAAGCGTTGAAGCTGGATCAGGCCGCGGATGAAAACCGCATCGAAGAAGTGGTGGCGATGAGTTCGGTCGCCGGCTGTGCCTCGACCACCGACCCGGGTTGGGAAATCGATGCGTTCGGCGGGGTGTCGTCGCTGTGCCAGCCGATGGAAGCCGACCTGTATGGCTGCTCCGACCCGTGCTGGTGGCCGGCCCAGGTGCCGGACATGATGAGCACCTACCCGGACTGGAACAAGGATGCCCAGGCGTCCAACGACAACTGGCGCAACCTCGGCACTGTCTTCCCGAAAGACAAGTGATCCCTAAGAAGAAGGATTCCAGCATGCCTAGCCTCAACAAAGCCTGCGGCCTTGCCGCACTCGCGGTCCTGAGCGCCTGTTCGCTCCCGGTTCTGGCCGATGAAAACACCGCGCTGCAGGACGGTCACGAGTACATGTTGACCACCAATTACCCGAACAACCTGCATGTCATCGACCTGGCGACCGACACCTTGTACAAGACCTGCAAGATGCCCGACGCCTTTGGCCCCGGGACCGTGCAGCTGTCGCCGGATCGCAAGACCGCGTATGTGCTGAACAACCATTACGCCGATGTTTACGGTGTCGAACTGGACAGCTGCAAGCAGGTGTTCCACGCCAGCATCACCCAGCAACCGGGGGAGAAAGCGCGGTCGATGTTTGCCTTTACCGTCAGCCATGACGGCAAGGAGCTGTACACCATCGCCAACCCGACGTTGATGCTCAACGACCACTACGAGGTCAAGCAGCCGCGTCTGGACGTTTACGCCACCGATGCCGGAATGAACGCCAAACCGGTGCGCAGCTTCCCGGCGCCACGGCAGTTGACGATCATGCAGAGCGGAGATGACGGCACGTTGTATGTGGCTGGCGCTGATGTGTACAAGGTCGATGTGAAGAGCGGAAAGTTCGACGTGCTGATCCCCAGCCGCCACTGGAAACGCCCGAATTACAGCGCGCCGGACGTGCTCTACGTGTGGAACCAGCAGACTTACCGCCACGACTTCTCGCTGCTGTACACCGCCGCCAAGTTCAAGGACAAGAAGCAGGATCCGGCCACCGCTGAATACCTGTACGGCTTGTTCAGCGTCGATCTGAAAACCGGCAAGACCGAAACCACCGATTTCGGGCCGCTGACCGAGATCTACTTCAGCGGCATGCGCTCGCCGAAGGATCCGAACCTGATGTTCGGCGTGCTCAATCGTCTGGCGAAGTACGACATCAAGCAGAAGAAACTGATTCAGGCGGCCACGCTGGACCATTCCTACTACTGCATTTCGTTCAACAAGGACGGCAGCAAAATCTATCTCGCCGGGACGTTCAACGACGTGGCGATCTTTGATGCCGAGACCATGAAACAGACCGGCAGCATCAAATTGCCGGGTGGGGATATGGCGATTACCACGGCGCAGATTTTTGTTCGGTAATCAGTATTGCCTGAGCTGCCGCAGCTGCGAGCAGCTCAGGTTCTGAATATCAGGCCCCTGGCACCGGGCAGCCCACATCCCCTTCCTCACACTTCAAATACTGCTTGAGAGCCTCGGTTCGACCCTTGGTCACACGCGTGATGCATACGCTGTAGATCATCGGGTACATACTTCCGCCCTTGACGCCTGACGCCGAAAATTCGCATTCGGCATCGCGAAACCCAATCCACGCCCGCTGAGCACTGACCAGCAGTTTCTTGCTGGCAGGTTCTTCTTTCAGCCGTGCGGTGATCTGCTGATACACCGTGTTCAACTCTTTATCCGCCGCTTTGCTCTCTTGCCCGGCGCACTGATTCATCGTCGCCTGATCGCTGGCATTGGCGCAGTCCACGGCCGCGTGGGCGACGGAAGTGAAAAGAAAGGGTGTCAGGGCCAGAAGCAGGCGTGGGGACATGAGTCATCTCGCTTTGATGAATGAAGGTGCCGAGCAGTTTAGCGACTTCGTGGCGCCATCAGGATTTGTGCTGTCTCGATGCGTTGAGCAAGCGCTCCGCTGTCGCGGCAATTTCCTCTCCGTCATGTAGTTTTTCCAGCCACCCGAACGGGATCCCCTGCACGCCGTAATGGGCGCCAGCCAACTGGCCGACGATGGCGGCCGTAGTGTCTGCGTCATCGCCCAGGTTGGCCGCGTGCAGGACGGCTGCGGCAAAACTGTCGGTGTGCTGGAAGCACCATAACGCTGCTTCCAGGGATTCGACGCAGTAGCCACTGCCGCGAATCTCCCTGTCAGACTTGTTCAGGTAGTCGCCCCGGGCAATCGCCGCCACCTTGGGCTGGCTGAAGGTTCTTAGCGGCAGGCTGCGCAGTTCCGCTTTCGATGCGCCTTCCAGGGCTTTGCCGAGCAGCTCGGCAAACAACTGGCAGGATTCGACGGCCTCGGGCGCCGCGTGGGTGGTACGTGAACTGTCGGCGGCGAATCGCCTGATTTGCCGGGCATCGGGGAAATAAAACAGTACAACGGGCACCAGACGCATCAACGAGCCATTGCCAGCACTGTAGGGATCAGTGGAGCCGGCAAACGGCTCTCCGGTGTGCTGATAGTGATCCAGCGCCTGACTCACGGTCATGCCGATATCGAAACATTCGCCGGTCGAACTCAGGTAACCCCACTGCCACCAGTTCAGATAGCGGCCCATCTGGTCAGCGGCATCAAATGCATTCTTGTTCAGCAGGCTTTCTGCCAGACACAGCGCCATCGAGGTGTCGTCGGTCCATTGGCCCGGTTTCAAGTGGAACGGCCCGCCACCGATCATGTCGGTCAGGGGCTGGAAGCTGCCCCGAGGCTGGAATTCGACGGTGGTACCCACGGCATCGCCGCAGGCCAGGCCGAGCAGGGCGCCACGGTAACGTTCGGGGAGGGAGGGCTGCATGATGACGTCCTTGTGTCGTTCAGTTCGCTGGGAACGTTATCAGTTTGGCAGCGCTGATCCGTCCGCATTCTGACGAACCGGCACCCCAAAATACTGCCGGATATTTCAATCAGACCCGACCGTTGCACTGGATTGATACAACTTCGCATTGGACATGTGGTCATACAAGCCTACTGTTCAAAACAGGAGGTGACGTATGAAACCAGTACCCAACAGCTTTGAACGTAAAATCATGCTCAGGTCGCCACGCTCCCATGTCTGGCGTGCGCTGGTCGATGCCGAGGCGTTTGGCCAGTGGTTTGGCGTGGCTCTGGAAGGGCGGCGGTTTATCGCGGGCGAGTGGACGCAGGGGCAGGTCACGTACCCCGGTTATGAGCATGTGCTCTGGAACGTGTTGGTGGAGCGGGTCGAGCCCCAGCAGTTGTTTTCCTTCCGTTGGCACCCGTACGCGGTGAACCCGAAAATCGATTACTCCCAAGAACCGACCACACTGGTCAAATTCGAGCTGCAGGACTACGAGAACGGCACGCTGCTGAAGGTCTCCGAGTCAGGTTTTGCGCACATTCCCGACGTCCGCCAAAAAGAGGCGTACTACATGGACAGCCGTGGCTGGGAGGAGCAATTGAGCCGACTCGAACACTTTCTCGCCGAGACCGACAGGGCACGCGAGCGTGAAGGTGGCTGACCACGAGTGGTTTGATCCGTGGTTGAAGCGTTGGGCGCTGGTGCCCGACGGTGTTCCGATCATCACGCCGGGCAGCAAGCTGTTGCCGGTGCGTCAGGGTGACGTACCGGCGATGCTGAAAGTCGCGGTGGACGATGAGGAAAAGTACGGCAACCTGCTGATGACCTGGTGGAACGGCGACGGCGCCGCCCGGGTGCTCGCTCAGCACGAAGACGGCCTGTTGCTGGAGCGGGCCATGGGCCGGCGTTCGTTGATGTATATGGCGCTCAATGGCGAGGATGACGAGGCCACCCGGATCATGTGCCGGGCTTTGGCGAGGTTGCATGGGCCGCGCCCCACGGAGCCGCCTGCGTTAGTAGAGCTGGCACCGTGGTTTGCCTCGCTGCGAGTGTCCGCCGCCCGATACGGCGGCCAATATTCTGTTTGCCAGCAAATGGCTGAAACCTTGCTCGCAGAGCCCCGGGATGTCGTTGTGCTGCACGGTGACATGCACCACGACAACGTCCTCGATTTCGGCTCGCGCGGCTGGCTGGCCATCGATCCGAAACGGGTGCGGGGCGAGCGTGGCTACGACTACGCCAACCTGATCTGCAACCCGGAATTGCCGACGGCCGCTGATCCTGAACGCTTTCAACGGCAAGTCGATGTGATCTGCGAAACGGCAGGGCTGGACCGCCGGCGTCTCTTGCAATGGGTGCTGGCGTTTGCCGGACTGTCTGCCGCGTGGTTCATGGAGGATGACGAACAAAACGCCGCCGCCGGACAGCTGGAAGTCGCGTATCTGGCGGCTTGCGCGCTCGATGCCTGACACGTCTAAGGGTTTTCGGAAGGGGTGCTATGGCGAATGTCTTACACGCGGTGGTAGCTTTGTCGACTATTGCCGATTGGATCCAGAGCGTAATCTAGCCTCATCAACTGAAGCACAGGGAGTGTTTCAGGATCACGGATGATCGACCATTAGCAAGGATCGCTGCCGACAGGGAGTCGATAATGGTCTTGGGAAAAACCCGCTTCGGCGGGTTTTTTTTCGCCTATGGAAAAGTACCGTGCCCAAACAGAAACACCGCCGATTGGCGGTGTTTCTGCATCTGCAGGTTTTACGAGGCGATCAACTGCCGCAACACGTAATGCAGGATCCCGCCGGACTTGAAGTACTCCACCTCGTTAAGGGTGTCGATGCGGCACAGCACTTCGATTTTCTCCTGACGCCCGTCTTCTCGGGTGATCACCAGGGTCAGGTTCATCCTTGGCGTCAGCTCGACTCCGGTCAGACCCTGAATCTCCAGGGTTTCCTTGCCGGTGAGGTTCAGGCTCTTGCGGTTTTGATCCAGCTTGAACTGCAACGGCAGCACGCCCATGCCTACCAGGTTGGAACGGTGGATTCGCTCGAAGCTTTCGGCGATCACTGCTTTCACCCCAAGCAGGTTGGTGCCCTTGGCGGCCCAGTCGCGGCTGGAGCCGGTGCCGTATTCTTGCCCGGCAATCACCACCAGCGGCGTGCCCGTGGCCTGATAACGCATGGCCGCGTCGTAGATCGCCAGTTTTTCTCCGGTCGGAATGTAGATCGTGTTGCCACCTTCTTCGCCGCCGAGCATTTCGTTACGGATGCGGATGTTGGCAAAGGTGCCGCGCATCATCACTTCATGGTTGCCCCGGCGTGAGCCGTAGGAGTTGAAGTCCCGTGGCTCGACGCCTTGCTCGCGCAAGTACCGCCCGGCCGGGCTGTCGGCCTTGATGTTGCCGGCGGGGGAGATGTGGTCAGTGGTCACCGAATCGCCCAGCAACGCCAGCACTCGCGCGCCTTTCACATCGGCGATCACCGGCAATGGCCCGGCGATGTCATCGAAGAACGGCGGATGCTGGATATAAGTCGAATCTGCCTGCCAGACGTAGGTCGCGGCTTGCGGCACTTCGATGGCTTGCCACTGTTCGTCACCGGCAAACACCTCGGCGTACTCCTTGTGGAACATCGCCGTATTGACCTGATTCACCGCGTCGGCGATTTCCTTGCTGCTTGGCCAGATGTCACGTAGGTAAACCGGATTGCCCTGCTGGTCGTTGCCCAGCGGTTCGCTGCTGATGTCGGTGCGCACACTGCCGGCCAGGGCGTAGGCGACGACCAGCGGCGGTGACGCCAGCCAGTTGGTTTTCACCAGCGGATGCACCCGGCCTTCGAAGTTGCGGTTGCCGGACAGCACCGAAGCGACGGTCAGGTCGGCCTTCTGGATGGCTTTTTCGATCGGTTCCGGCAGCGGCCCGGAGTTGCCGATGCAGGTGGTGCAACCATACCCAACCAGTGAAAACCCGAGCTGATCAAGGTACTGCGTCAGCCCGGCGGCTTTGTAGTAATCGGTGACCACCTTGGAGCCCGGTGCCAGTGAGCTTTTCACCCAAGGCTTGCGGGTCAGGCCTTTCTCCACGGCTTTTTTCGCCAGCAGGCCGGCGGCCATCATCACGCTGGGGTTGGAGGTGTTGGTGCAGGACGTGATCGCGGCAATCACTACGGCACCGTTTTTCAGGCGGTAGGTGTGGCCGTCGTACTCGTAATCCGTTTCACCGACCAGATCGGCATTGCCCACCGCGACACCGCCGCCGCCCTCGCTTTCCAGACGTCCTTCTTCCTTGCTGGTGGGCTTGAATTGCAGATCGAGGAAGTCACTGAAGGCCTGGCCGACATTCGGCAGGGAAACCCGGTCCTGCGGGCGTTTCGGCCCGGCGAGGCTGGCTTCGACGCTGCCCATGTCCAGCGCCAGGCTGTCGGTGAACACCGGTTCCTGACCGGGCAGACGCCACAGGCCCTGAGCCTTGGTGTAGGCCTCGACCAGTTTCACCACTTCAGTCGGCCGGCCGGAGAGGCGCAGGTATTCGAGGGTTACGTCATCGACCGGGAAGAAACCGCAGGTCGCGCCATATTCCGGGGCCATGTTGGCGATGGTCGCGCGATCGGCCAGCGGCAGGTCGGCGAGGCCGTCGCCATAGAACTCGACGAATTTTCCGACCACGCCTTTCTTGCGCAGCATCTGGGTCACGGTCAGCACCAGGTCAGTGGCGGTGATGCCTTCCTTGAGCTTGCCGGTGAGTTTGAAGCCGATGACTTCGGGAATCAGCATCGACACCGGTTGCCCGAGCATCGCGGCTTCCGCCTCGATCCCGCCGACGCCCCAGCCAAGTACGCCGAGGCCGTTGATCATGGTGGTGTGGGAGTCGGTGCCGACCAGTGTGTCGGGGAAGGCATAGGTGCGGCCGTCTTCGTCCTTGGTCCACACCGTGCGTCCGAGGTATTCGAGGTTGACCTGGTGGCAGATCCCGGTGCCTGGCGGTACCACGCTGAAGTTGTCGAAGGCGCTCTGGCCCCAGCGCAGGAAGGCGTAGCGTTCGCCGTTGCGCTGCATTTCGATGTCGACGTTCTGTTCGAAAGCGCTGGCGCTGCCGAATTTATCGACCATCACCGAGTGGTCGATCACCAGATCCACCGGCGACAGCGGATTGATCCGCTGCGGATCGCCGCCGGCCTTGGCCATGGCGGCGCGCATCGCGGCCAGATCGACCACGGCCGGTACGCCGGTGAAGTCCTGCATCAGCACCCGGGCAGGGCGGTACTGGATTTCCCGGTCGGAGCGGCGCTCCTTGAGCCACGCGGCAATCGCCTTGAGGTCGGCGCCGGTGACGGTTTTTTCATCTTCCCAGCGCAGCAGGTTTTCCAGCAGCACCTTCAGCGACATGGGCAGCTTGTCGATATTGCCCAGGCTTTTGGCAGCATCCGGCAGGCTGAAGTAGTGGTAAGTCTTGTCATCGACTTTCAAGGTTTTAAGGGTGTTCAGGCTATCAAGGGACGGCATTACGATCACTCCTTTCAGGCTGTTTGAAAACTACTGCGCTCGGCAATCCTGCGTTAAAAACAGGCTCGGAATGCTCTTTTACAACTCGTAGACTCCGCTTCCAAGCCTGTTTTTGCCTTGTCTTGCCTTCGCTCGCTACGTTTTCAAACAGCCTGTTTGAGTCCGCACGGCTACGGACTGAGGGGACGGGCAGAGCTATCAACGTAGCCCTGTTTTCAGTAGCTGGCTAATAACTGGACTCTATGGGCAAGTCCAAGGTTCCGACATGGGCTATCATGCGCCGGTTTTCGTGACAGGCTTTGCTTCAACGCAGGTCTGGGCATCGCGCAGGGGATGAATGATCGCCCTCTGCCCAGGAGTAAGAATGAACACCCTATTCATGCATTGCCGGCCAGGCTTCGAAGGCGAAGTCTGCTCGGAGATTTCCGACCTCGCCGCCCAACTTAACGTGGCCGGCTACGCCAAGGCCAAACCGGCGACCGCTTGCGCCGAGTTCGTCTGCACCGAAGAAGACGGTGCCGAGCGCCTGATGCGTGGCCAGCGTTTCGCCGAGCTGATCTTCCCGCGCCAGTGGGCGCGTGGACTTTTCATCGATCTGCCGGAAACCGACCGCATCAGCGTGATCCTCGCGCACATGGCCGAATTCCCGGTGTGCGGCAGCTTGTGGCTGGAAGTCGTCGACACCAACGACGGCAAGGAACTGTCGAACTTCTGCAAGAAGTTCGAAGGCCCGCTGCGCAAGGCGCTGACCGGCGCCGGCAAACTGGTGGACGACGCCAGCAAGCCACGCCTGCTGCTGACCTTCAAGAGCGGTCGTGAGGTGTTCCTCGGTCTGGCCGATGCCGGTAACTCGGCGATGTGGCCGATGGGCATTCCGCGTCTGAAATTTCCGCGCGAGGCGCCGAGCCGTTCGACCCTGAAGCTGGAAGAGGCCTGGCATCACTTCATTCCCCGCGATCAGTGGGAAGATCGCCTGCACAGCGACATGACCGGTGTCGACCTCGGTGCTGCGCCGGGCGGCTGGACCTGGCAACTGGTCAATCGCGGCATGCTGGTGACGGCCATTGACAACGGCCCGATGGCCGAAAGCCTGATGGACACCGGCCTGGTGCAGCACTTGATGGCCGACGGTTTCACCTTCAAACCCAAGCAACCGGTGGACTGGATGGTCTGCGACATCGTCGAGAAGCCGGCGCGCAACGCCGCGATGCTCGAAGAGTGGATCGGCGAGGGTCATTGCCGGGAAGCGGTGGTCAACCTCAAGTTGCCGATGAAGCAGCGTTACGCCGAAGTGAAGCGTCTACTCGAGCGTATCGCCGATGGTTTCAAGGCCCGCGGGATCAAGGTCGATATCGGCTGCAAGCAGCTGTACCACGACCGCGAGGAAGTGACCTGCCATTTGCGCCGCCATGACGTGAAGAAAGCCAAAGCCCGCTGAGCGCGCGACAGGTGACCGAACACCCGGCATTGGGCGACAATGCCGGCCAGTTTCAGGAGTGAATCATGAGTGAAATGATTGATACGCCGGTCGACGGCACCCTCGATGCTACGGGCCTCAACTGCCCGGAGCCGGTGATGATGCTGCACCAGCACATTCGTGACCTGGTGCCCGGCGGCCTGCTCAAGGTGATCGCCACCGACCCGTCGACCCGTCGCGACATCCCCAAGTTCTGCGTGTTTCTCGACCATGAACTGGTCGGGCAGCACGAAGAGGCCGGGACCTATCTGTACTGGATCCGCAAGAAGTCCGGTTGATCGGAAGGCAAAAAAAAGACCTGCATGTGCAGGTCTTTTTTTATCGCCGATCAGCCCATCGAGCGGCTGATGCGAATGCGTTTGCGCGCACTGCGCGTCAGGCGGATCGACAGCATCAGCGCCGCACAGCTCAGGCCGACGATCAGGCCTTCCCACAAGCCGCTCGGGCCGCGAGGCTCGCCGAGCCAGTCGGTCAGGCCGAGGGCGTAACCCACCGGCAGGCCGATGCCCCAGTAGGCGAACAGCGTGAGGATCATCGTTACCCGCGTGTCCTGATAACCGCGCAGGGCGCCGGCGGCGGTGACCTGAATCGCGTCGGAGAACTGGAACAGCGCCGAATACACGATCAGCATCGCGGCGATGTGAATTACCATCGGATCCGACGTGTAGATCGCCGCAATGTGCTCGCGCATCAGCAGCATCATGCTCGCCGACAGGCAGGCGTAGGCCAGCGCAGTGCCCATGCCGACACCCGCCGCGAAACGCGCTTCACGGGGTTCTTCACGGCCCAGTGCCTGACCGACCCGCACGGTCACCGCCATGCCCAGTGAATACGGAATCATGAACACCAGCGAGCTGACGTTCAGCGCGATCTGGTGCCCGGCCACCACGGTGGCGCCGAGGCTGCCGATCAGCAGCGCGATCACCGCGAAGATGCTCGACTCGGCAAACACCGCGACGCCGATCGGCAGACCGATCGCCAGCAAGCGCTTGATCACCGCCCATTGCGGCCAGTCGAAACGGCTGAACAGTTCGCTCGATTTGTAGGCCGGTGCCCAGCGCTCATAACCGGCCAGGCCCAGCGCCATCACCCACATCACGATCGCTGTGGCCCAGCCGCAACCGACGCCGCCCATGGCCGGAACGCCGAAGTGACCGTAAATGAACACGTAGTTCAACGGAATGTTCAGCGCCAGCCCACACAGGCCCAACACCATCGCCGGCCGCGTGCGGCCGAGGCCATCACTGGTGCAGCGCAGCACATGGTAGAAGGCAACGGCTGGCAGACCGCTGGCGATGCCGTGCAGGTACTGCATGCACGGGCCGATCAGCTCCGGATCGACTTTCATCAGGTGCAGGATCGGTTCGGCGCTGAACAGCATGCCGGTCGCCATCAGTCCGACCACCAGTGCCAGCCACAAGGCCTGACGCACGATCGGGCCGATCTCGCTGTGGGTGCCGGCGCCGAAGCGCTGGGCGACTTTCGGCGTGGTGGCCAGCAGGGTGCCGGTCATCAGCAGAAACACCGGCACCCAGATCGAGTTGCCCAGCGCCACGGCCGCCAGATCCTTTGGCCCGACGCGCCCGGCCATCACCGCATCGACGAAGCCCATGGCGGTGGTCGCCAGTTGCGCGATCATGATCGGCAGGGCCAGGCCGAGCAGATTCTTCAGCTCCAGGCGAACCCGGGCAGGGCGGTTGAGGGAAACGGCGTCAGGGCGTTCAGTTACGGAATTCACAGGCAAAGCGTCCACAGGGGTTGATGCGCAAGGCCGGGCATTCTACGCCGCTGACGTAATGGTCAGGAAAAATCCTCTGTTGCGGATTTGTAATCGTCCCGCCTTATCAAGAATCACAGCCTGCTGGCTCATCGCAGTGTCAGCGCCTACACTGCCGATCCGCCCAAGGAGCCCTGCCATGCTGATTGTTGCCGACGAAAATATCCCGCTGCTCGATGCTTTTTTTGCCGGTTTCGGCGAGATCCGGCGGGTGCCGGGCCGTTCCATTGACCGGGCCACGGTCGAACAGGCCGACGTGCTGCTGGTGCGCTCGGTAACTAACGTCAATCGTGCGTTGCTCGAAGGCAGCAAGGTGCGGTTTGTCGGCACCTGCACCATCGGCACCGATCATCTGGATCTCGAATACTTCAATGAGGCCGGCATCACCTGGTCCAGTGCGCCCGGCTGCAATGCCCGGGGCGTGGTGGATTACGTGCTCGGCAGCCTGATGACCCTGGCCGAAATCGAAGGCGTCGATTTGAGTGAGCGCACTTATGGCGTGATCGGCGCCGGTGAAGTGGGCGGTCGCTTGATCAAGGTGCTCAAAGGGCTGGGTTGGAACGTGAAAGTCTGCGATCCGCCGCGTCAGGCAGCCGAGGGCGGTGACTATGTCAGCCTGGAGCAGATCATCGCGCAGTGCGATGTGATCAGTCTGCACACACCACTGACCCGCAACGGCGATGGCGCGACCTGGCACTTGTTCGACGAACAGCGTTTACAGCAACTCAAGCCCGGCGCCTGGCTGATCAACGCCGCCCGTGGCCCGGTGGTGGATAACGCCGCGTTGCGCGAAGTGCTGCTGGAACGTGAAGACCTGCAGGCGGTGCTTGACGTGTGGGAAGCCGAACCGCAAGTCGATGTGGCGTTGGCTGAACTCTGCGTACTGGCGACGCCGCATATCGCCGGTTACAGCCTCGATGGCAAGCAACGCGGCACGGCGCAGATCTATCAGGCTTACTGCGAATTCATCGGTCAGCCGGCCAGCATTCAGCTCAGCGATCTGTTGCCGGCACCGTGGTTGTCGGAAGTTTCCCTGCATGCCGACAGCGATCCGGCCTGGGCGCTGGCGATGTTGTGCCGTGGTGTGTACGACCCGCGCCGGGACGATGCGGATTTCCGCCGCACCCTGTTGGGTAGCGTCGGTGAGCAACGTGCCGCGTTTGATGTGTTGCGCAAACAGTATCCGGTGCGCCGCGAGATCGAAGGGCTGAAAGTGCGGATCGAGGGGCATTCCCCGGCGTTGCAGCAGATCGTGACGGCGCTGGGCGCTGTGGCCGTTTAAATCGCGGGCAGAAAAAACCCGGCCTCCAGGGGCCGGGTCAGGAAGACGGTGGCGATATCACTTTTGTTCGGCAGGCTTGACCAATCGCTTCTCCAGTTCGCGGCAGGCGTTCTGGATCATGTCTTCAGTGATTGGCACTTCGCGCCCATCCTTATCGATAATCGAGCAACCCAGAGGTTGGCCGGGCTTGGTGCGGATCACTTGAATCTTGTCATCGCTGCTGTGTTGCAAGGACATGGCCTGTCTCCTCATCAGGTTGTGTATGCACAATAAAACCGTCAGGTGACCAGGCTGTGACAACTCCCTTCGATCTTTCCGGAACGGTATCTCCACTCAAGCAGAAATGACCGTTCGTCTCAACCCGGGCATTAGACCGATAGCATCTAGGGGGTAGTCTGGCCGGTCATAATTAACCTGACTCATTGTGATTTGCAGAGTTCCACCCCATTGAGTGTCCAGGCTGGCCCCATTAATCAGCACACGACGTGAACCTGAATGATCCCGATGCTTTCCTCGCGCCACCGCCGGGCCCTGCGCCTGACCAGTCATTTTCTTCAGCCTTATCGCTGGCAGGCCTTCGGCGCACTGCTCGCGCTGATCGTCACGGCCGGCATTACGTTGTCGATGGGGCAGGGCATCAAACTGCTGGTCGACCAAGGCTTCATGACTCAGTCGCCGCACCTGCTCAACCAGTCCATTGGTCTGTTCATGCTGTTGGTGTTGGGGCTCGCGGTCGGCACCTTTGCCCGGTTCTATCTGGTGTCATGGATCGGCGAGCGGGTGGTGGCTGACATTCGTCGGCAGGTGTTCAACCATCTGGTTTACCTGCATCCCGGGTTTTACGAGGACAACCGCAGCTCGGAAATCCAGTCACGCCTGACCGCTGACACAACATTGCTGCAATCGGTGATCGGCTCGTCGCTGTCGCTGTTCCTGCGTAATTTGCTGATGGTCATTGGCGGTGTGGTGCTGCTGTTCATCACCAATCCCAAACTCACCAGCATCGTGGTGATCGCGCTGCCATTGGTGATTGCGCCGATCCTGATATTCGGGCGCCGCGTGCGTAATCTTTCGCGGCTGAGTCAGGACCGGATCGCCGACATTGGCAGCTATGTCTCGGAAACCCTCGGCCAGATCAAAACGGTGCAGGCCTACAACCATCAGGTGCAGGACGAACAACGTTTCGCCAGCACCGTCGAGCAAGCGTTCGAAACGGCGCGCAAACGGATTTTCCAGCGGGCCTGGCTGATCACGCTGGTGATCGTACTGGTGCTCGGTGCCGTCGCGGTGATGTTGTGGGTCGGCGGCATGGACGTGATTGCCGGGCGAATTTCAGCCGGTGAGCTGGCGGCGTTCGTGTTCTACAGCCTGATCGTCGGCAGTGCGTTTGGTACGTTGAGCGAAGTGATCGGCGAATTGCAGCGCGCAGCGGGCGCTGCCGAGCGTATTGCCGAACTGTTGCGTTCGGAGAACATCATCCAGCGGCCGGAAGCCGGACTGGTGACATTGCCGGAGCGGATCAAAGGCGAGCTGGCGTTGCAGGACGTGCGCTTTTCCTACCCTTCGCGTCCCGAAAGTTTTGCCGTTGACGGATTGAGTCTGACGGTCAATGCGGGCGAAACCCTCGCGTTGGTCGGGCCGTCCGGCGCGGGCAAGTCCACGGTGTATGACTTGCTGCTGCGCTTCTACGATCCGCGCGAAGGGCAAATCCTGATCGACGGTGTGCCGTTGACGAGTCTTGATCCTTTGGATTTGCGTCGCTGTTTCGCATTGGTTTCGCAGACCCCGGCGCTGTTCTTCGGCAGCGTCGAAGAAAACATTCGCTACGGTTGCCCGACCGCCACGCTGGAGCAGGTGCAGGAAGCCGCGAAAATCGCCCACGCCCACGACTTCATCGAGCAAATGCCCGACGGCTACCAGACCCATCTGGGCGACGGTGGTCTCGGCCTGTCAGGCGGACAGCGCCAGCGCCTGGCCATCGCCCGGGCGCTGCTGGTCGACGCGCCGATCCTGCTGCTGGACGAAGCCACCAGTGCCCTCGATGCCCAGAGCGAACACCTGATCCAGCAAGCCCTGCCCAACCTGATGCAAAACCGCACCACGCTGGTGATCGCCCACCGCCTGGCCACGGTGAAAAACGCCGACCGGATTGCGGTGATGGACCAGGGCAAGTTGGTGGCGATTGGTACGCATCAGGAGCTGATCGCGAGCAATCCGCTGTATGCGCGGTTGGCGGCGTTGCAGTTCAGTGATGGGCATCTGGCTTCGACCGACCCAGTAACCGACTAAGTAACCGACCCAGTCGAGCGCCATAAAAAATGCCCGCATCTCTCGATGCGGGCATTTTTGTTTACGTCGATCTTTGCACGATCACTGATCGTCAAAGTACCGCTCATGCCAGTCCACCAGCGGTTGCGGCGAGTTGAGTTTCTGGCCGTAGATCACTGAGTAGGACAGCACGTTCTGCACGTACTGGCGGGTTTCGTCGAACGGGATGCTTTCTACCCACACGTCGAAGCTCAGGTGATCGGCGCCACGCAGCCACTGGCGTACGCGGCCGGGGCCGGCGTTGTAGGCGGCGGAGGCGAGTACGCGGTTGCCGTTGAACTGGCTGTGCACCTGGCTCAGGTAGGCGGCGCCGAGCTGGATGTTCTTGTCCGGATCGAGCACTTGCTGCGGCGAGGCCAGAGGGATGCTGAACTTGCGCGCGGTTTCCTTGGCGGTGCCGGGCATCAGTTGCATCAGACCGCTGGCGCCAACGCCGGAACGGGCGTCGTCCATGAAGGCGCTTTCCTGGCGGGTGATGGCGAACACCCAGCTCGAATGCAGGCCGCGGACCTTGGCTTCACGCACGAGGGTGTCGCGGTGGGCCATCGGGAAGCGGATGTCCAGGTCGTCCCAGTATTGCGCCTGGCTGATGGTGCGGATCGCCGGGAAATACCACTTCAGGTCGTAGGCCAGTTTGGCCTGGGCGACCATTTCATCGCGGTTGAAGTGACGGCTGACGTGGTACCACTCGCGACGCCCGTCGACGATCTGCCCGCGGGCATGAAACTCCAGCGCGCGACGTACGCCGGGCGTGTTGCGCACCTTGTTGATGGTGGCCTGGCTGAGTACCAGTGGTTTGTTGACCAGCGAATAAGGCAGCTGTGAGCGATCGGCGGCAAGGAAACCGTAGAAATCCCGTTCCCGTGCGAGGCTCTTATACAGCGTCTGCGCTTCCGGGTTCTGCGGTTGCGCCAGTTCCAGGCTGCGGGCCTGCCAGTAACGCCAGCGGTTGGTGGTGGCCAGATCCTGCGGCAGGCGGCGGGTCAACTGATAGGCGTCGTCCCAGCGCGCCAGACGCAGCAACAGGCGCAGGCGCCATTCGGAAACAGTGTTGTCGCGCAGTTCCGGGTCATATTTGGTCATCACGTCCAGCGCACGGCTGTCGAAACGACGGGCGAGGGTCAGGCCGATTTCCCGGGCGATCGCGACTTTTTCATCGCGGGAGAAATGCATGCTGCTGGCGTAGCCGTCGAGCAGGTCCATGGCCTTGTCCGGATCCTGACGCGCCAGACGGCGCAGGCCGAGGCTGACAATGTCCGACATCGGCTCGTCGGCCGGCGTGAAGCGCGACGGCTGGTTGAGCAGTTCCGGTTTCTGCGCGACATCCACCAGTAGACGCCCGCGTGGGGCAAGGGTGGTCAGGCCGTTGACCAGACTGTTGGCCAGCGGATAGTTGCGTGTCTGAGCGGCGAGCTTGGTGCGTTCCCAGCGTTTTTGCTCGGTCAACTGGCCGTCGGCAGCCCAGATCCCGAACAGCGCATCACACGCCGCCGGTTGGGATTTGCCGGTCAGCCAAAGCTTGTCGGCGTTGGCATAACCCTCGGCCTTGCGGCCGCTGCTGATCTGGTACTGCGCGTTCAGGCAGTCCAGCTCGGTGAAGTTGAGTTTCGGGTCGTAATACTTGACGAAGGTCGCCCATTCGCCGCGGTCGGCCAGCCAGCGCAACCAGCGCAGCTTCATCCAGTTGGCCTGGGGCAGGTCACCGTGTTCGGCGAGGAATTTTTCGATTTCCGCGTTGCTGGCGGTCTTCAGGCGGGCGGTCAACTCGTCGTAGGCCAGGTATGGCTCCAGCGGATAATCGGCGAGGGCCTGGCTGTAACGGAAGTACGGGCCGGTGTCGCCCTTGGCCAGGGCGCGTTTGGCCTCATCGTAATACTGGCGCTGGGTGGACAGGTCCACCGCCTGGGCGGATTGGGCAGCAGCGGCGGTGAGTAGCAAACAGGACAAAACACTGAAAAGGCGACTGCGCATGAGACATCCGGGCAGAGAAATCATGACAAGTGCCGACAGTGGCGGCACTGAATTGTCTGTAGCTTAGCCTTTTGCCAGCAGCCGGCGAAAGCTTTGCGGGCCTTGCGGCACAAGTTCGCAACAATTGTTGTGCAGAGTGCGTCAGCGGCGAAATTGCCGGCCTGCTCGGGTCCCGATTCAGGTAGAATGCGCGCCCGGTTTTTGGAGAAGCTCATGACCCTGCTCAAATTCAGCGATGTGTCCCTTGCATTCGGCGCGATGCCGTTGTTGGACAAGGTGTCCTGGCAGATCGCCCGTGGTGAGCGGGTGTGCATCATCGGCCGCAACGGCACTGGCAAGTCCAGCATGATGAAACTGGTCAAGGGCGACCAGAAGCCTGATGACGGCTCGGTGTGGCGTGCCCCCGGTCTGAAAATCGGTGAATTGCCGCAGGAATTGCCGGTCGCCGACGAGCGGACAGTGTTCGACGTGGTCGCCGAAGGCCTCGACGGTGTTGGCGCCTTGCTCGCCGAATACCATCACCTGAGCCAGAACATCGTCACCGACGCCGATCTGGACAAGCTGATGCACGTCCAGCATGACCTTGAAGCCCGTGACGGCTGGCGTTTGCAGACCCTGGTCGACAGCACCCTCAGCCGCCTGCAACTGCCGGCCGACAAGACCCTCGCCGAGTTGTCCGGCGGCTGGCGTCGTCGCGTGCTGCTGGCGCAGGCGCTGGTGTCCGAGCCGGATCTGCTGCTGCTCGACGAACCGACCAACCACCTGGACATCGGTGCGATTGCCTGGCTCGAAGAAGCACTGAAGGATTTCCAGGGTGCCGTGCTGTTCATCACGCACGACCGTTCCTTCCTGCAAAACCTCGCCACCCGCATCCTCGAACTGGATCGTGGCGGCCTGATCGACTGGAATGGCGACTACGCCAGTTTCCTGGTTCACAAAGAAGCTGCGCTGGCTGCCGAAGAAACCGCCAACGCGCTGTTCGACAAGCGCCTGGCCCAGGAAGAAGTGTGGATTCGTCAGGGCATCAAGGCTCGTCGTACCCGTAACGAAGGCCGCGTACGTGCGTTGAAAGCCCTGCGCGTCGAACGCAGTGAGCGTCGCGAGCGCACCGGCAAGGCCAACATCCAGCTGGATACCGCAGAGAAGTCCGGCAAGCAGGTGATGGTGCTGGATAACGTGAGCTTCGCGCATCCGGGCGGTCCGTTCCTGATTCGCGATTTCTCCATGGTGCTGCAGCGCGGCGACCGGATCGGTCTGCTCGGCGCCAACGGTACCGGCAAGACCACCCTGCTGAAACTGATGCTCAGCGGTCTGCAACCGACCAGCGGCAAGGTGGAAGAGGGCACCCGGATCGACGTGGCCTACTTCGACCAGCTGCGCCATCAGCTGGATCTGGAAAAAACCGTGATCGATAACGTCGCCGAAGGTCGCGACTTCATCGACATCGACGGCCAGAGTCGCCACGTGCTCAGCTACCTCGGCGACTTCCTGTTCAGCCCGCAGCGTGCCCGCACGCCGGTGAAGGCTTTGTCCGGTGGTGAGCGTGCGCGTCTGTTGCTGGCCAAACTGTTCAGCAAGCCAGCGAACCTGCTGGTACTCGACGAACCGACCAACGACCTCGACGTGGAAACCCTCGAGCTGCTCGAAGAAGTGCTGTTGACCTTCAACGGCACTGTGCTGATGGTCAGCCACGACCGGGCATTCCTCGACAACGTGGTGACCAGCACCCTGGTCTTCGAAGGTGAAGGCAAGGTTCGCGAATACGTCGGTGGCTATCAGGACTGGATCCGTCAGGGCGGTTCGCCGCGTCTGTTGGGCGTGACCGAAAGCAAGTCCGGCAAGGCTGACCTGAATTCGGCGGTGGTCACTGCCGAGCCGGCTCCGGTCGCCGCGCCTGTTGCTGCGGCCCCGGCTGCGAAGAAGAAGCTGAGCTACAAGCTTCAGCGCGAGCTGGAAGCGTTGCCGGGCGACATCGACGCCAAGGAGCAGCAGATCGCTGCTGTTGAGGCTGAAATGGCTGAAGCCGGTTTCTACCAGCGTCCGCCAGCCGAAACGGCCAAAGTCATTGCTTCGCTGGAGCAGTTGCAGGCTGAGCTGGATGCGTTGGTAGAGCGTTGGGCCGAGCTGGACGCCTGATAGCTTCCGGTCATGAAAAAGCCCGGCGTCCAGTGATGGGCGCCGGGCTTTTTTAGCTTTTCATAAGAGAGCGGGATCAGCGTTTGACCAGGTGCACCGCCAGCACATCGCAAGGCGCGCCGTGCAGTACATCGTTGGCGGTCGAGCCCAATAGCAGCGCCAGGCCGTGCCGGCCATGGCTGCCGACCACGATCAGGTCGCATTCCTGATCCTTGGCGAAATGGTGGATTTCCTGGCGTGGCTGACCATAGGTCAGGTGGCAGTTGGAGCCTTCCAGTTCGGTGTATTTGTGCTTCAGGCGCTCGAGGCGCTCCTTGGCCTGATCGAACTGCTGTTGTTGCAGTTGTGACAGATCCATTGGCACGTCACCCCCGAAGGCCATGGCCATCGGTTCGACGATATGCACCAGCGACAGCTTGGCGCCATTGCTCACCGACAGCTCTCGGGCGCGGTGGATCACAGGGTCGCACTCTTCGGTCAGATCTACGGCGACCAGGATATGGTGGTAGGGCATGAGGTGCTCCTCGTGAGGGATCAATATTGTTAAGTATGGCTGGTTTCAAGCGCATTGGTTCCAAAGTGACGCAATGGGCTCATCAAGATTCGGGAGTAGAGATATGACGGTCTGGCTGGTGGTGTCAATCCTGCTGGTGGTGTTGAGCCCCCTGGCGTGGTTGCGCCCGTCCCGTGCACAGAGTGGCCGGATAGCCTTGCGCACGGAGGCCCGGCGCATCGGGCTGGCCATGCAGCTGGCGCCTCAGGAATGGCCGCACTGGCTGTCTCAGGAGCCGCCCAATCCGTGTGCGCAATACCATCGGCCGCGGCGCAGCAAGCAGCCGGTGTGCTGGACGTACTGGCAGAAGTCCCCGGGCGTGTGGGTCAACCAGTGGCAGGAAGCCTGTGAGGACCCGCTTCTGCTGAATCATTTCGAGAAATTGCCGGGCAACGTTTTCAAGGTTGAAGCCGACAAGCAGATGATCGCGCTCTATTGGGGCGAGAAAGGCGAAGCGGCGGTTTTGCTGGAGATTGATGCCACGCTGAAAGCGCTGGCATGATTCGCGGACTTTTCGCGCTGCAACGGTGCGAAACGTCCGGCAGACGAGCAATAAAAAGCCCGACATGATTCATCGGGCGGGGTTGGCCAGGCAGGCCGGAAATTCTTTTTGGCGTTGATCCGGTCAGGTCCGGTCAGCAAAAGTGCGCCTGTTTTCCTTCGTAGTCCAGCCAGCGTAGCCTGTTAAACAAGGCCTGCAGCGAATTAGGGCGACTTTTCTAACTATTAATCTTATGAATGCCCTCACATGCAAGCATGTGTTGGCGGGCTGCGTCTTACAGAAATGACCGCAAAGTCGCATTTCAACCCGTATTTAGGGCGATTGACAATTGTCGGAAATTCCGTGAAGGTGGCGTACCCAAATCAAACGGGCGTATGAATTGAGCGTTTGTATTGCAGACTGCTCCTACAGAATCCCGACTATCGCGTTGGCGGGTGTGCCGGGTGGATTGGTGTCAGCATTGACGAAAAAGCGTCCTGCCGAGCCATTCGCCTGCGTCCGACGTGTACTGTTCAGCTTCCATATCGTGGAGATCAGTTGATGATTTACGAAGGTAAAGCCATCACGGTTAAAGCTCTTGAAAGTGGCATCGTCGAATTGAAATTCGACCTCAAGGGTGAGTCCGTCAACAAGTTCAACCGTCTTACCCTGAACGAACTGCGTCAGGCCGTAGACACCATCAAGGCAGATGCTTCGATCAAGGGCGTGATCGTCAGCAGTGGCAAGGACGTGTTCATCGTCGGCGCCGACATCACCGAATTTGTCGACAACTTCAAGCTGCCGGATGCCGAGCTGGTTGCTGGCAATCTCGAAGCCAACAAGATCTTCAGCGATTTCGAAGACCTCAACGTTCCGACCGTCGCCGCGATCAACGGCATCGCCCTGGGTGGCGGTCTGGAAATGTGCCTGGCCGCGGACTACCGCGTCATGTCCACCAAGGCCAAGATCGGTCTGCCGGAAGTCAAACTGGGCATCTACCCGGGCTTCGGCGGTACCGTGCGTCTGCCGCGCCTGATCGGTGCCGACAACGCCATCGAGTGGATTGCCGCCGGCAAGGAAAACCGTCCTGAAGACGCGCTGAAAGTCGGCGCTGTCGATGCCGTGGTTGCTCCTGAAAAACTGCAGGACGCTGCCCTTGAACTGATCAAGCGCGCCATCTCCGGCGAGTTCGACTACAAGGCCAAGCGCCAGCCGAAGCTGGAAAAGCTCAAGCTGAACGCCATTGAACAAATGATGGCTTTCGAAACCGCCAAAGGTTTCGTGGCTGGCCAGGCCGGCCCGAACTACCCGGCCCCGGTCGAAGCGATCAAGACCATCCAGAAAGCCGCGAACTTCGGTCGCGACAAGGCGCTAGAAGTCGAAGCCGCAGGTTTCGTGAAACTGGCCAAGACCTCTGCCGCGCAGAGCTTGATCGGTCTGTTCCTGAACGATCAGGAACTGAAGAAAAAGGCCAAGGCCTACGACGAAATTGCCAAGGACGTGAAGCAGGCTGCCGTACTGGGCGCCGGCATCATGGGTGGCGGTATCGCCTATCAGTCGGCCTCCAAAGGTACGCCGATCCTGATGAAGGACATCAACGAGCACGGTATCGAGCAAGGTCTGGCGGAAGCCGCCAAGCTGCTGGTCGGCCGCGTTGATAAAGGCCGCATGACCGCCGCGAAAATGGCTGAAGTGCTCAACGGTATTCGTCCTACGCTGTCCTACGGCGATTTCGGTCACGTTGACCTGGTCGTTGAAGCTGTAGTCGAGAACCCGAAAGTCAAGCAAGCCGTACTGGCGGAAGTCGAAGACAAGGTCAAAGAGGACACCATCCTCGCGTCCAACACCTCGACCATTTCCATCAGCCTGCTGGCCAAGGCCCTCAAGCGTCCGGAAAACTTCGTCGGCATGCACTTCTTCAACCCGGTGCACATGATGCCGCTGGTGGAAGTGATCCGTGGCGAGAAGTCCAGCGAGCTGGCTGTTGCCACCACCGTTGCCTACGCCAAGAAAATGGGCAAGAACCCGATCGTCGTCAACGACTGCCCGGGCTTCCTGGTCAACCGCGTCCTGTTCCCGTACTTCGGCGGTTTCGCCAAGCTGGTCAGCGCCGGTGTGGACTTCGTCCGTATCGACAAGATCATGGAAAAATTCGGCTGGCCGATGGGCCCGGCATACCTGATGGACGTGGTCGGCATCGACACCGGCCACCACGGTCGTGACGTGATGGCTGAAGGTTTCCCGGATCGCATGAAGGACGACCGTCGTTCGGCCATTGACGTGCTTTACGAAGCCAAGCGTCTGGGTCAGAAGAACGGCAAGGGCTTCTATGCCTACGAGGCCGACAAGAAAGGCAAGCAGAAGAAAGTCGCCGACCCGTCGGTACTGGAAGTGCTCAAGCCGATCGTCTACGAGCAGCGTGAAGTCACTGACGAAGACATCATCAACTGGATGATGATCCCGCTGTGCCTGGAAACCGTGCGTTGCCTGGAAGACGGCATCGTCGAAACCGCTGCCGAAGCCGACATGGGTCTGGTCTACGGTATTGGTTTCCCTCCATTCCGTGGCGGTGCGCTGCGTTACATCGATTCGATCGGTGTTGCCGAGTTCGTTGCCCTGGCCGACCAGTACGCTGATTTGGGCGCGCTCTACCATCCGACCGCGAAGCTGCGTGAAATGGCCAAAACCGGCCAACGGTTCTTCGGTTAAGCGTCCCAACTTTTGAGCGAGAGTGAAATTTTATGAGCTTGAATCCAAGAGACGTCGTGATTGTCGACTTCGGTCGTACTCCGATGGGCCGCTCCAAGGGCGGCATGCACCGCAACACCCGCGCTGAAGACATGTCGGCGCACCTGATCAGCAAACTGCTGGAACGCAACGCCAAGGTCGATCCTGCCGAAGTCGAGGACGTGATCTGGGGCTGTGTGAACCAGACCCTGGAGCAGGGCTGGAACATCGCGCGCATGGCGTCGCTGATGACCCAGATCCCGCACACCTCGGCCGGCCAGACCGTCAGCCGTCTGTGTGGCTCGTCGATGAGCGCGCTGCACACCGCTGCGCAAGCGATCATGACCGGAAACGGTGACGTGTTCGTGGTTGGCGGCGTCGAGCATATGGGTCACGTAAGCATGATGCACGGTGTCGATCCGAACCCGCACATGTCCCTGTACGCGGCGAAAGCCTCGGGCATGATGGGCCTGACTGCTGAAATGCTCGGCAAGATGCACGGCATCACTCGCGAACAGCAGGACGCCTTTGGCGTGCGTTCCCACCAGTTGGCCCACAAGGCAACCGTGGAAGGCAAGTTCAAGGACGAAATCATCCCGATGCAGGGCTATGACGAGAACGGTTTCCTGAAAACCTTCGACTACGACGAAACCATTCGTCCGGAAACCACCCTGGAAAGTCTGGCGGCTCTGAAGCCGGCGTTCAATCCAAAGGGCGGCACCGTGACTGCCGGTACTTCGTCGCAGATCACCGATGGTGCTTCGTGCATGATCGTGATGTCGGCGCAGCGTGCGCAGGACCTGGGTATTCAGCCTCTGGCCGTGATTCGTTCGATGGCAGTGGCAGGTGTGGATCCGGCGATCATGGGCTATGGTCCGGTACCGGCTACTCAGAAAGCACTGAAACGTGCCGGCCTGGGTATCAACGATATCGACTTCTTCGAGCTCAACGAAGCGTTCGCCGCACAGGCTCTGCCAGTGCTGAAAGACCTGAAAGTGCTCGACAAGATGAACGAGAAGGTTAACCTGCACGGCGGCGCGATCGCCCTGGGTCACCCGTTCGGTTGCTCCGGTGCCCGTATTTCCGGCACCTTGCTGAACGTGATGAAGCAGAATGGCGGCACCTTCGGGGTGGCCACCATGTGCATTGGCCTCGGCCAAGGCATCTCCACCGTCTTCGAACGCGTTTAAGCGTCTCGTCGATGGAAGCCGGGGCCAAGTGCCCCGGTTTTTGTTTTTGCGGATTTATTTTTGTATTTATTTTGAAAAAATTTGAGTGAGGGCCGAAGCGTGCCGATACAACCTGGGCTCTACCAACATTACAAAGGTCCGCAGTACCGCGTATTCAGTGTTGCGCGGCATTCCGAGACCGAAGAAGAAGTGGTCTTTTACCAAGCCCTGTATGGCGATTACGGCTTTTGGGTACGTCCCTTGAGCATGTTCCTGGAGTCCGTCGAAGTTGACGGCGAGCAGGTCCCGCGCTTTGCTTTGGTGCAAGCCGAACCAAGCCTTTTTTCGAAGCCATAAGGCGAGTGCGCGCAAAACCCTGCGCTTGACCTCACCTTGTAGCCACTATATATAGCGGTGCCGCGTCAGGCGCCAACCGCCTTTCACTTCTAGAATTCAGGAATTTTCTGATCCATGGGCAAATCGCTGGTCATTGTGGAATCCCCGGCTAAGGCCAAGACCATCAACAAGTATCTGGGCAACCAATACGTGGTGAAGTCGAGTATCGGCCATATCCGAGACCTGCCCACCAGCGGTTCGGCTAGCGCCAGCAAGGAGCCTGCCGCCAAGCGCGGCAAGGCCGCCGCGGGCGAAGGGCCGGTGCTCTCGCCGAAGGAAAAGGCACGTAAACAGCTCGTTTCGCGCATGGGTGTCGATCCCGATCATGGCTGGAAAGCCAAGTACGAGATCCTCCCGGGCAAGGAAAAAGTCATCGAAGAGCTGCGCCGGCTCGCCAAGGATGCTGACACCATCTATCTCGCAACCGACTTGGATCGCGAGGGGGAAGCCATTGCCTGGCACCTGCGCGAAGCCATCGGTGGTGACGACAGCCGCTACAAGCGCGTGGTGTTCAACGAAATCACCAAGAAAGCGATTCAGGAAGCCTTCTCGGAGCCGGGCGAGCTCGATATCGATCGAGTGAACGCCCAGCAGGCCCGTCGCTTCCTCGACCGCGTCGTGGGTTACATGGTTTCGCCGCTGCTGTGGGCCAAGATCGCTCGCGGCCTGTCCGCCGGTCGTGTGCAATCGGTTGCCGTGAAACTGGTGGTCGAGCGTGAGCGCGAGATTCGCGCGTTCAATCCGGAAGAATACTGGGAAGTGCATGCCGATCTCGGCACCACCAAAGGTTCGACCGTGCGTTTCGAAGTGGCGCGTGAGAAGGGCGAAGCTTTCAAGCCGCTCAACGAAGCTCAGGCCATGGCTGCGCTGGAGAAGCTGAAATCCTCCAGCTACAGCATCGTCAAGCGTGAAGACAAACCGACCAGCAGCAAACCGTCGGCACCGTTCATCACTTCCACCCTGCAACAGGCCGCGAGCAACCGCCTGGGCTTTGGCGTGAAGAAAACCATGATGATGGCTCAGCGTCTGTACGAAGCTGGCTACATCACTTATATGCGTACCGACTCGACCAACCTCTCGGCTGATGCCGTGACGATGGCGCGCGATTACATCGAAACCGAATTCGGCAAGAAGTACCTGCCGGAGTCGCCGAACGTCTATAGCAGCAAGGAAGGCGCACAAGAGGCTCACGAAGCGATCCGTCCTTCCGACGCCAACACCACGCCGAGCAAGCTCGCGGGTATGGAGCGTGACGCTGAGCGCCTCTACGAGCTGATCTGGCGCCAGTTCCTGGCTTGCCAGATGCTGCCGGCGCAATACCTGTCGACCACCGTCAGCGTGGCTGCTGGCGACTTCGAGCTGCGCGCCAAGGGCCGTATCCTGAAGTTCGACGGCTACACCCGCGTTCTGCCGCAAATCGCCAAGCCTGGCGATGACGATGTCCTGCCGGACATGGCGCAGGGCGACGTGATGAAACTGATCAAGCTTGATCCGACCCAGCATTTCACCAAGCCGCCGGCCCGTTACTCGGAAGCCAGCCTGGTGAAGGAAATGGAAAAGCGCGGCATTGGCCGTCCTTCGACCTATGCGGCGATCATTTCGACCATTCAGGATCGCGGCTACGTGACCCTGCACAACCGTCGCTTCTACTCGGAAAAGATGGGCGACATCGTCACCGAGCGTCTGTCGGAGAGTTTCTCGAACCTCATGGACTACGGCTTCACTGCCGGCATGGAAGAGAACCTCGATGACGTGGCCCAGGGCGAGCGCGACTGGAAAAACGTGCTGGACGAGTTCTACGGTGACTTCAAAAAGAAACTTGAAGTAGCCGAGAATCCGGAAGCCGGCATGCGCGCCAATCAGCCGGTAATGACCGACATTCCGTGCACCACCTGCGGCCGTCCGATGCAGATTCGTACTGCCTCTACCGGCGTGTTCCTCGGTTGCTCGGGCTATAGCCTGCCGCCGAAAGAACGCTGCAAGGCCACCGTCAACCTGGTGCCGGGCGATGAAATCGCTGCGGACGACGAGGGCGAATCGGAATCCCTGGTGCTGCGCGGCAAGCATCGCTGCCCGATCTGCAGCACGGCGATGGACGCTTACCTGCTCGACGAAAAGCGCAAGCTGCACATCTGCGGTAACAACCCGGATTGCGCCGGCTATGAAATCGAAGAAGGCAGCTATCGCATCAAGGGCTACGAAGGTCCGAGCCTGGAATGCGACAAGTGCGGCAGCGAGATGCAGCTCAAGACTGGCCGTTTCGGCAAGTTCTTCGGTTGCACCAACGCGACCTGCAAGAACACCCGCAAACTGCTGAAGAGCGGTGACGCGGCGCCGCCGAAGATGGATCCGGTGAAAATGCCTGAGCTGAAATGCGAGAAGGTCAACGACACCTATATCCTGCGTGACGGTGCTTCCGGACTGTTCCTGGCGGCCAGTCAGTTCCCGAAAAACCGTGAGACCCGTGCTCCGCTGGTGATCGAGATTCTGCCGCACAAGGATGAGATTGATCCGAAGTACCACTTCCTGTGCGAAGCGCCGCAGAAGGATCCGGATGGTCTGCCAGCAGTGATTCGCTACAGCCGCAAGACCAAGGAGCAATACGTCCAGACCGAAGTCGACGGCAAGCCGACTGGCTGGAAAGCGTTCTTCGACGGTGGTAAGTGGACAGTTGAAGACAAGCGTCCGGCAAAAGCCAAGGCTTGAGCAAACGCTGATCTGAAGGTGCGCTGATCAGGCGCCTTCAATACAAAAGGCCGCATGACAACCTTCGGGTTTTCATGCGGCCTTTTTGTTTAAAGCTTGCGGTCGGATCGGCTGATCCATGACACTGTCCGGCCTGTGTGAAGCAATTATTTCGTTGTGGAGAGTGCCGCTATGGCCCACGAACTCTATACCCGTACCAATCAGAAGATCTATTTCGCGGGTCTGTCGCTGGAAGCGCTGGCCAGGGCCGAAGAGGGGCGGGCGATGAATTCGCTGGCGCTGATTCAGGCCGGGCGCGAATCGGCGTTGTTCCATCTCTATGGTGCGCTGCTGGGGTTATGTCACGAAATTGCCGGGTTCTACAGGCTGCCGCAGGCCAATGCGCCGCGCGCTGAAACGCTGCTGACGCGTGAAGTGCTGGAGTCGATTGCCATTCCGGAGTTGGCCGAGATGGTGGAGTTGGCGGGTAATCCGGAAACCTGGCTGGCTAAATTGCTGGCCGCGCATTCGGCGCTGTTTCAGCCACCACGTGTGCCACACAAGCCAAAGGGTGATGTGACCCAGCCGCTGATTCAGGCGGTTAATCTGGATGAAGAGCAGGCGCCCGAAGAATTGAGTCGTGAAGAGCTGGAGAGCTGGCGGCAGAACCTGAAGGGTCTGGCTATCCGTTTCCGTGAAGGCTTGAACGAGTGCTGATGGCTTCCTGGCTGGCGGCGACGAGATGCGTGCTGCTGGTCAAGATCCTGAGCGAATCCTGAACGATCTCTATATAATCCCTGCCTTTCGTGGAGAACAGACCTATATGCCAACGTCCTTTCTAGAAATTGTCGAGCTACCAGACGGCCGAATCGAACTGCGCAGGGCCGAGGACGAGGGTTCTCTGGTAACTCTGGATTTCTCCGAGGATGCCAAGGCATTTCTGCAGGGCCAACACGTTGAAATTGCCAAGGCGATGCTGAGCGTCGGCGTACAAATGGCCGGTCGAATGGTTGAAGGCGAGTTTGATAAGGAAGAGGGGCCGCGGGTTCTTCATTGAACACCGCCCGTCGATTATCCCTTCGGTTCGGCTTCTCTATCCCTTGAGAAGCCCCGCGCTCGAAGTAGCGCGCATGCAGTCAGCCCAGTCGAATATTCAGGCTTTGAGCGTCCCCGGTGCGGGCGGCGCTGATCAGTTGTTGGCGTGAGCCTGAGTTGAGCGGGTTCAACCATGTCACCACCGTATGGCTACGACCCAGGCGCAGGGCTTCGCAAGCCAGTTGCTGAGCGCTCTGTGTGCCGCGCGGGTGCAACAGCAGGATGCGTTCACGATTCAATCCGGCATCCCGCAACCAGGTTTGGGTCAGGCTCGCCGGTGGCGCGATCAGGGTCAGCCAGCGGGCATCCTGGTCATCACTCAATTCGCGAAGAATCGGTGCCAGCAGGTTCAGGCAGTTCCCGGCCGCGCCGCGCAGCGACAGTTCACTGAACGCTTCGGGTTCGACATTCCATGGGCGCTCGGCTACATCCTTGAGGATGGGGGCCAGTGGTTGCGCCAGAAATGCCTCGAACAACGGCAGCTGTGTTTGCTGAGGTGCGTGTGGGAACTGCATAAAGCCTCCTTTAGCGGCGGATGACGCCGACACTCAAGCCTTCGATCACCAGTTCCTGATCTTTCAGGTTGACTTCGATAGGGGCGAACTCAGGGTTTTCGGCGATCAGCCAGACCTTGCTGCCATCGCGTTTGAAGCGTTTGACCGTCACTTCGTCGCCGATCCGGGCGACGACGATCTGACCGTTGCGTGCTTCCCGGGTCGTGTGAACCGCCAGCAGGTCACCGTCGAAAATACCGATGTCCTTCATGCTCATCCCGTGGACGCGCAAAAGGTAGTCGGCGCGAGGGTGGAAGAAGGCCGGGTTGATATTGCAGGACTCTTCGATGTGTTGCTGGGCGAGAATCGGTGCACCGGCGGCCACGCGGCCAATGATCGGCAGGGTGGATTCGTCAACCTTGGCTTCGAAGCCTGGGATTCGAATGCCGCGAGAGGCCCCCGGGGTCATCTCGATCGCGCCTTTGCGGGCGAGCGCCTTGAGGTGCTCTTCGGCGGCGTTGGGGGATTTGAACCCCAGTTCCTGAGCGATTTCCGCGCGGGTCGGCGGGTAGCCGTTGTCTTCGAGGCAGCGTTTGATAAAGGCCAGAATCTCGGCTTGGCGTGGCGTCAGCTTAATCATATTGATCGCTCTGTCTTTTTATACAGTGACTGGGATTATATACAGTGAGTCGGTCTTGGCAATGGCCGTTTTTTGCCAGGCCGCCGGACGGTCAGTGACGGCGTCGATTAATGTGGCGTCCTTGTTGTGGTTAAATACCTGACCGACCATTCCCAAAACGAACTGGCAGGCTTGACAAGGCATAGGCTGAAACGTATGTTTCAAACAAGTGTTTGTCAGGCGGAGTAGCCATGGCCCAGTCGGAAACCGTTGAACGCATTCTTGATGCTGCAGAACAGCTGTTCGCGGAAAAAGGTTTCGCCGAAACCTCATTGCGTCTGATCACCAGCAAGGCAGGGGTCAACCTTGCTGCGGTGAACTATCACTTCGGTTCGAAGAAGGCGCTGATCCAGGCAGTCTTCTCGCGTTTCCTCGGTCCGTTCTGCATCAGTCTCGATAAAGAGCTGGAGCGGCGTCAGGCCAAGCCGGAGAACAAGCCTTCGCTTGAGGAGCTGCTGGAAATCCTCGTCGAGCAGGCACTGGTGGTACAGCCACGCAGCGGCAACGATCTGTCGATCTTCATGCGCTTGCTCGGTCTTGCATTCAGCCAGAGCCAGGGCCACTTGCGCCGTTATCTGGAAGATATGTACGGCAAGGTATTCCGCCGCTACATGTTGTTGGTGAACGAAGCCGCCCCGCGCATTCCTCCTATCGAACTGTTCTGGCGTGTGCACTTCATGCTTGGTGCTGCGGCGTTCAGCATGTCGGGTATCAAGGCGTTGCGCGCGATTGCCGAGACCGATTTCGGCGTCAACACCTCCATCGAGCAGGTGATGCGTCTGATGGTGCCGTTCCTGGCGGCCGGCATGCGTGCCGAAACCGGCGTCACCGACACCGCGATGGCCACCGCGCAGCTGCGACCACGCAGCAAATCGGCGCCGACGCCTGCCAAGGTTTAACTGTCCATGGGTGGGCGCGGCAGCTGACATCCGCTAAGCTAGCCGCCCATGCCGACTCTCGTTCTGAACCCGTTTCTCATTGAAATCACCGACCTGCCGGGCAATGCCCCTGGTGGTGGTTTCGTGGGCAACGGGTTTTTCGTTTTCAAGGAATCTCTATGACTGCTGGCCTGCAAGGCTCGTTGATGGTGGACGTCGCCGGTACCTGGCTGACGGCCGAAGATCGCCAATTGTTGCGTCAGCCCGAAGTGGGCGGCCTGATCATTTTTGCCCGCAATATCGAGCATCCACGCCAGGTGCGTGAGTTGAGCGCGGCGATCCGTGCCATTCGCCCGGATCTGTTGCTGGCGGTGGATCAGGAAGGCGGTCGCGTCCAGCGTCTGCGTCAGGGCTTTGTGCGTCTGCCGGCCATGCGAGCCATTGCCGACAACCCGAACGCCGAGTATCTGGCCGAGCAATGCGGCTGGATCATGGCCACTGAAGTGCTGGCTGTCGGCCTCGATCTGAGCTTTGCTCCCGTGCTGGACCTGGATTACCAGCGCAGCGCCGTCGTCGGCACTCGTTCGTTCGAAGGCGATCCGGAGCGCGCCGCACTGCTCGCCGGAGCGTTCATCAAAGGCATGAACAGCGCCGGCATGGCGGCTACCGGCAAGCATTTCCCCGGTCACGGCTGGGCGGAAGCCGACTCTCACGTCGCAATCCCCAACGACGAGCGCAGTCTTGACGAGATCCGCGCCAACGACCTGGTACCGTTCGCCAAGCTGAGCAAGCAATTGGCCGCCGTCATGCCGGCCCACGTGATTTATCCGCAAGTCGATGCGCAGCCCGCCGGTTTCTCCCGGCGCTGGTTACAAGACATTCTGCGCGGCGAGTTGCAGTTCGATGGCGTGATCTTCAGCGATGACCTGTCGATGGCCGGCGCGCATGTTGTAGGCGATGCCGCCAGCCGTATCGAAGCCGCACTCAGTGCCGGTTGCGACATGGGCCTGGTGTGCAACGATCGCGCTGCCGCCGAGCTGGCCCTGAGCGCCGCGCAACGCATGAAGGTCAAGCCGTCGCCACGCATCGCGCGGATGCGCGGTCAGGCGTTCGCCAACACCGAATACCGTCAGGATCCGCGCTGGCTGACCGCTGTCGGCGCGCTCAAAGACGCTCAACTGATCGATTAAGGATTTTTCGCTATGACGGTTTACGCAATCATCGGTGGCACCGGCCTGACCCAGCTGGAAGGTCTGAGCATTCGTCAGTCGCTGGCGGTGGATACGCCTTATGGTGCGCCATCGGCCGAAGTCCAGATTGGCGAATACGCCGGTAAGGAAGTGCTGTTCCTGGCTCGCCACGGTCACCCGCATCGCTTCCCGCCGCACAAGGTCAACTACCGCGCCAATCTGTGGGCGTTGAAGCAGGCCGGGGCCGAAGCAATCATTGCGGTCAACGCCGTGGGCGGGATCCATCCTGCAATGGGTACCGGACATTTCTGCGTGCCGCATCAGATCGTGGACTACACCAGCGGTCGCGAGCACACCTATTTCGCCGATGACCTGGAACATGTCACGCATATCGACTTCAGCTTTCCCTACAGCGAGCCACTGCGTCAGCAACTGATTGCTGCGTTGGCCGCCGAAGGTTGCGAATACAGCGATCAAGGCGTTTACGCCTGCACTCAGGGTCCGCGTCTGGAAACCGTGGCCGAGATCGTGCGTCTGGAGCGCGATGGTTGCGACATCGTTGGCATGACCGGCATGCCGGAAGCGGCACTGGCTCGCGAGCTGGATCTGGATTACGCCTGTCTGTCGCTGGTGGTGAACCCGGCGGCGGGCAAGACCACGGCGGTGATCACCATGGCCGAGATCGAGCAGGCGCTGCATGACGGCATGGGCAAGGTGAAGTCGACGTTGGCGCGGGTACTCAAGGGCTGAGTCTGGCTCCGGAGTGACTCGAACGAACAGGCGCTGAGGATCTCAGCGCTTTTCAAACTTGTCCGGCAACGGCGCAAACAGCGCCTCGATATCATCACTCTGCAACTTCCAGTCCCCGGCCTTGCGCCCATCCAGCACGCCGGCCGCCAGGTCAGACTTTTCCTTCTGCAGATGCTGAATCTTCTCCTCGACCGTCCCCCGGGCAATCATCTTGTAGACGAATACCGGCTTCTCCTGACCTATGCGATACGCACGGTCAGTTGCCTGATTCTCGGTCGCCGGGTTCCACCACGGATCGTAGTGAATCACTGTGTCTGCTTCCGTCAGGTTCAGACCGACGCCGCCAGCCTTCAGGCTGATGAGAAAGATCTGACGCTTGCCGCTCTGGAATTCCTTCACAGGCGTGCGCCGATCCCGAGTCTGTCCCGTCAGCAACGCATAGGCGACGTTGCGTTTTTTCAGTTCATCCTCGATCAGTGACAGCATCGAAGTGAACTGCGAAAACAGCAGAATTCGCCGTCCTTCCTCAAACAACTCCTCGAGCATTTCCATCAGGCTGTCGAGCTTGCCTGAGGTGCTGCCGCGAGCGGGCAGGGTGGCGTCGTTGACCAGGCGCAAGTCACAGCAGACCTGACGCAGCTTGAGCAGGGCTTCGAGAATGATGATCTGACTGCGCGCCACGCCTTTGCGGGTGATCTCGTCGCGAACCTTCTTGTCCATGGCCAGGCGCATGGTTTCGTACACGTCGCGCTGGGCCTCGTTGAGATCGACCCAGTGGATGATCTCGGTTTTCGGCGGCAGCTCGGTCGCGACCTGTTCCTTGGTGCGGCGCAGCAGAAACGGTTTGATCCGACCGTTGAGGTGCTGAAGTCTGACTTCGCTGGCGCGTTTTTCGATCGGCACGCGGTAATCGGCATTGAAGCTTTTGACGTCGCCGAGCCAGCCGGGCAGCAGGAAGTGAAACAGTGACCACAGCTCGCCCAGGTGGTTTTCCAGCGGCGTACCGCTGAGGCACAGGCGTTGGCGGGCGTTCAGTTCGCGGGCCGCCTGGGCGGCTTTGCTGTTCGGGTTCTTGATGTATTGCGCTTCATCCAGCACCAATACATGCAGCGGTTGCTGTGCGAGGCGCTCGACATCCTTGGGCAGCAGCGCATAGGTCGTGAGGATCAGGTCGTAATCGGCCAGATGCTCGAAATGCTTTTTGCGGCTGGCGCCGTACAGGGCAACGACTTTGAGCTGAGGTGTGAAGTGCGCCGCCTCGTCCAGCCAGTTGGGGATCAGGCTGGTGGGCATCACCACCATGCAGGGGCGATCCAGGCGTCCGGCGTTTTTCTCGCTGAGAATGTGCGCCAGGGTCTGTAGGGTTTTGCCCAGGCCCATGTCGTCCGCGAGAATTCCGCCAACCTCAAGTTGCCGCAGCGACTGCATCCAGCTCAAGCCCTCGAGCTGATAAGGCCGCAGTGTCGCGTTCAGCCCTTCCGGCGCCTCGGCGCTGTAGTCGCGGATATCGCGCAGGCGTTGGGCGAAGCTGCGAATCTGCTCGCCGCCCTCCCACAGCAGGGGGATGCCTTCCAGCGAGTTGAGGCGGATGGCGTCAGCCTTGCTCAGGCGCAGGGTGGTTTCGCCCGGCTCTTGCAGATAGAACTCGCCCAGCGTCGCCAGCACCGGTTTCAATCGGCCGAGGGGCAGGGCGACTTGCAAGGGGCCGTGCTCGCTGTTGCGTTGCGGGATGTTCACCAGAATCAACTCATCGTCCCGTCGCCGGGCAAGGCGTTCGGGGTTGAGGATTTCCGTGTGCGAGCGCATCAGGTTGAGCAGGATCGGCAGCAGGCTGAGGCGTTCGCCATTGACGATAATGCCCAGCTCAAGATCGAACCAGTCGCGTTCCGGGGTCTGCTCGACCGTGGCATACCAGTCATCGACGGCTGTCAGGTCGAAGCCGAATTCATCATCGACCAGCAATTCCCAGCCTTGGGTGCGCAGCTTCGGCAGGTCGTTCAGGGTAAACGTCAGCCAGGCGCTGTCATTGACCATTTCATAGAGTTCGCCCGCGCTTTCCGGCAGGGCTTTGCTCTGCCGGGTGGCGATGCGAAAGCCGAGAATTCGCAGTTGCTCGCGGTAGCTTTGCTCGACGTCAGGATGGCGTTTGACCCGCAGGGTCTGTGCTTCCTGGCGAATCAGGATGTCGCTGTTTTTCTGGCCGCTGACGTATTCGTCGAGGTAGCTGAAAGACAGCGCGGCACGATGCTGGATGTAGCGCTGCATCTTGCCGTTGCGCGGCTCGAACGCGCTGAACTCGACACTGGCCAGCCACAGGCGCGGCACCGGTTGCACGTTGTCCACCAGTACTTGCGGCGGCGCCTTGGGGCTGCGGTTTTCCAGCACGGCCTGGAGTTTTTCCAGCAGTTCGGCGTCTTTGGCGGCGGCGGGGTATTCGAGGGTTTCCTGCACTTGTAGCAAGACCGCCGCACAGTGCTTGCAGTTGCTGTGAACCGGGCAGGTGCACGTGGCGTCGACCATCAGCAGTGTGCCTTTGGCCGACTCGCGCAGATGAATCGTCTGACGATAAATGTTGCCGCCAGAGCCTTCGCAACTGGCGGTAATGGTCGCATCGCCGACCTGCACGATCCGCACCCGGTTTTCCAGCGCGTAGCGGCGGCCACGCTCCAGGCTTTGTTCCTTGAATCGGCTGACCCAGGAGGAGGCCAGCGGTTTACTCAGAGGCGGGGACATAAGGACTTCAATCAGTCCGGTACGACTTCAGGCGCTTCCCGAGGCGCAGGCGCCGTCAGTGAAGTGATCTTGATCAGCAGGGCCAGGTGGCCGTTGTCCAGGTAGTTGAGCTGGCCGTTTTTGGTGTGGCTTTCCTGTTTCAGGCGTTCGCTGGCGGTGACCATGCCGTTGGCGTCGATCTGGTTGACCCAGAAGTCGGCGTTCACGTCGGTGAAGCGCCCGAGCTTCATTTCGATCGTGCCCTCGATGGGGAACTGGCCGAACTGCTCCTGACCTTCGCTGACCGCGACCTTCGCCGGCGTCTCGCCCAGTGTCTGCTGCCAGGCTTTGTGCATCAGCACGCTGTACTCGCCGCTGGCGGTGAGTTTGGTGGCGACGTCGTTCAGCGCTGTGGTGCGCTTGCTGTCATCACCCAGGCGTTGGGCGCCTGCGGCCCAGTCTTCGGGGGCGGCACGGCTGACGATGGCCGGCACGGCGTTCTGGCGCACCAGAATCATTTCGACCTGATACAGGTCATCGGCAAACACCGAGGGTGCTACCAGAGTCAGTAGCAAAGTCAGAGAGCGAAACAGGCGCATGCGGCGTCCTTCAAGCAGTTTTCGGGATGAGGCGCTCGAACAGCGCCTCCACAGTATTAAAGCGCTCTTCCGGGCGCTCCATCGGCACCTGGAACTTGAACATGGTGGCGCCTTCGAATTTGTAGCGTTTTGGCTGACTCTGGATCAGTTTGATCAGGGTCATCGGATCGACCGGCGTCTGTGCCGCGAACTCGATGCGTCCGCCTTGCGGGCCACCATCGACTTTCTTGATGCCCAACTGTTCGGCCTGCAATTTCAGCGCCGTGATGCGCACCAGGTTCTTGGTCGGTTCCGGCAGCAGGCCGAAGCGGTCGATCATCTCCACTTGCAGATCCTTCAGGCCTTCCTCATCGGTGGCCGAAGCGATGCGTTTGTAGAGGATCAAGCGTGCATGCACGTCCGGCAGGTAATCTTCCGGGATCAGCGCCGGCACCCGCAGGTTGACTTCCGGGCCGCCGCCGAGCGGTTGATCGAGGTTCGGCTGTTCGCCCTTGCGGATCGACTTCACCGCGCGCTCGAGCATTTCCATGTACAGCGTGAAGCCGACCGCCTGAATCTGCCCGCTCTGTCCGTCGCCCAGCAGTTCGCCGGCGCCACGGATTTCCAGGTCGTTGGTGGCCAGTACGAAGCCCGCGCCCAGATCCTGAGTATTGGCAATCGCCTCCAGACGTTTTTCCGCATCACCGGTGATCTGCTGGCGTGGCGGTGTCAGCAGGTAGGCGTAAGCCTGGTGGTGACTGCGGCCAACACGGCCGCGCAACTGGTGCAGCTGCGCCAGGCCGAACTTGTCGGCGCGCTCGATGATGATGGTGTTGGCGCTCGGCACGTCGATGCCGGTCTCGATGATGGTCGAGGCGATCAGCACGTTGAAGCGCTTGTGGTAGAAGTCGCTCATCACCTGCTCGAGTTCGCGTTCACGCATCTGTCCGTGGCCGATGCCGATTCGCGCTTCCGGCACCAGTTCGGCCAGTTCGGCGGCGCATTTCTCGATGGTCTTCACGTCGTTGTGCAGGTAATAGACCTGACCACCGCGCAGCAGCTCACGCAGCAAGGCCTCTTTGACCGTGCTCTTGTTCTGCTCCATGACGAAAGTGCGCACCGACAGGCGTCGCGCCGGCGGCGTGGCGATGATCGACAGATCGCGCATGCCCGACACCGCCATGTTCAGCGTGCGCGGAATCGGCGTGGCGGTCAGCGTGAGGATATCGACTTCGCTGCGCAGGGCCTTGAGCTGTTCCTTCTGACGGACACCGAAGCGGTGTTCTTCGTCGATGATCACCAGCCCGAGGTTTTTGATCTTGACGTCATCCTGCAGCAGCTTGTGGGTGCCGATGACGATGTCGATGTTGCCTTCGGCCAGTTCGGCCACCGCGGCGTTCACTTCCTTGGCCGATTTGAAGCGGCTCATCACTTCCACGGTCACCGGCCAGTCGGCGAAGCGGTCGCGGAAGCTGTTGTAGTGCTGCTGGGCGAGCAGGGTGGTCGGCACCAGGATCGCCACTTGCTTGCCGCCGTGCACGGCGATGAACGCGGCGCGCATGGCCACTTCGGTCTTGCCGAAACCGACGTCGCCGCAGACAAGTCGATCCATCGGTTTCGGCGCGAGCATGTCTTCGCGCACGGCTTCGATGGTGGATTGTTGGTCCGGGGTTTCCTCAAATGGGAAGCCGGCGCTGAAGGTCGCGTAATCGGCTTTCGGATCGGCAAACGCGTAACCCTCGCGGGCAGCACGACGGGCATAGATGTCGAGCAGTTCGGCAGCCACGTCGCGGACTTGCTCGGCAGCCTTGCGCTTGGCCTTCTGCCAGGTCTCGGAGCCGAGGCGGTGCAGCGGCGCCAGTGCATCATCGCTGCCGGTGTAACGGGCGATCAAATGCAGGTTGGCCACCGGCACGTAAAGCTTGGCGTTCTCGGCGTATTCGAGGGTCAGGAATTCCGCGGCCTGATTGTCGATTTCCAGAATCGTCAGGCCCAGGTAGCGACCGACACCGTGGTCGATGTGCACCACCGGCGCACCTTCGCGCAGCTCGGTGAGGTTCTTGATCACCGCGTCGTTGTTGGCGTCGGCTCGTTTTTCGCGACGACGACGCTGCATCACGCGTTGGCCGAACAGCGGGCTTTCCGCGACCAGTGCCAGCGCCGGGTCGTCCAGCATCAGTCCTTCGTCGAGCGGGGCAATGGTGATCGCCAGGCGATCCTTGCTCGCGACAAAGTCCGGCCAGCTGTCGACGGTTTTCGGTCGCAGCTTCAAGCGTTCCAGCAATTCCAGCAGCACTTCGCGACGGCCGGCGGATTCGGCGGTGAACAGCACGCGCCCCGGGAATTCGTCGAGGAAGGCGGAAAGCGCGGCCAGCGGTTGCGTGGCCTTGGCTTCGATCGCCAGATTCGGCAAGGCCTGCGCCGGGAAGCGCTCACGGCCGGCACCGGTTTCCACGTCCTGCTGACTGGCGACCACTCGCGGCCAGTTCTTCAGGCGGGCGAAACAGTCTTCCACCGGCAGGAACAGTTCGGCCGGCGGCAATAAAGGACGCGATGGATCGACGCGGCGTTCTTCATACCGATTGCGCACGTCGTTCCAGAAGTTTTCCGCCGCTTGCTCGATGCCCGGCAGCGAGAACACCTGGGTGTCCTGGGGCAGGTAGTCGAACAGGGTCGAGGTCTCTTCGAAGAACAACGGCAGGTAGTACTCGATACCGGCCGGCGTAATGCCGCTGCTCAGATCCTGGAAGATCGGGCAGCGTCGGAAATCGACGTCGAAGCGCTCGCGAAAGCGCGCCTTGAAGCGGGTGACCGCGTCCTTCTGCAGCGGGAATTCCTTGGCCGGCAGCAGCTTGACCGAATCGACCTTGTCGATGGAGCGCTGGTTTTCCGGGTCGAAGGTGCGCAAGGTTTCGATTTCGTCGTCGAACAGATCGATGCGATACGGCAGTTTGCTGCCCATCGGGAACAGGTCGATCAGTGCACCGCGTACGGTGAATTCGCCGTGTTCGTAAACCGTGTCGACGTAGCGATAGCCGCTGGCTTCGAGCCGCGAGCGCATTTGTTCGACGTCGAGCTTCTGTCCGACATCCAGCACCAGGCTGCTGCCCAGCAGGAACTTGGTCGGTGCCAGGCGATGCAGGGCCGTGGTGATCGGCACCACCAGCACGCCATGTTCCAGTTCCGGCAGTCTATAAAGGCTGGCGATGCGCTGGGAGATGATGTCCTGGTGCGGCGAGAACAGGTCGTAGGGCAGGGTTTCCCAGTCGGGAAAATGCAGAACGGGCAAATCCGGGGCGAAGAAGCTCAGCTCCTGCTCCAGCCGTTCGGCACTCTGGCTGTCGGCGGTCAGTAGCAACGTGAAGCGCTTGGCAGCGCTGGCAGCCTCGGCAATGGCCAGGCTCAGGGCGGCACCGGGCAGATTGCCCCAATGCTGTTTACCTGCCGCGGCAGGGAGAAGCGGTAGACGCAGAACAGGCACGGAAGGTTGAGCTCCAGGCGTTGCGACAAAGTCGGTAATTGTAGCGGCGTCCGGTGCCGCCTGTCAGTTGCAGACTGCGTCTATCTGCGCTGTTTCAGCGAAATGTAGTGGTAACCATAAAAACGAGCACTTTTTTGACGATTATGTAGTGCCGAAAGTGGGCGGTGTTACGGAGGGTTACAGACATCGTCTAACAGTCGTCGAAAAACTGACTGCGCTGAAAGCCCCGGTTTTACTGGGCTGGCGGAGAGCGTTATTTTTTTGGACGGAATTTTGTTACCGTTTGCGCGACAAGCGCGCATTGCTACGAGAGCTTCTCGGCGGCATAATGTAGCCCCTTTTTTCTGCCCCTACATGTGGAAGGTTCCCGTGACTCAGAAGCCCGACCAGTGTCTTGGTGAATGGATCGACCGTGAAGCACTCGCAGAAGCGATGATTCCGCTTATCGGTCAGCTCTACCGCAATAACAACGTGGTGAGCTCGATCTATGGCCGCAGCCTGATCAACCAGTCTGTCATCGCGATTCTCAAAGCTCACCGCTTTGCTCGCCATCGTTCTTCCGACGATAGCGAACTCTCCGTCCACGAAACATTCCCTCTGCTGAAGGCCATGAGCGAGCTCAAGCTCGGCGCGGCTTCGGTAGACCTGGGCAAGTTGGCGTTCAAATTCCGCAACGAAGGCAACGGCCGTACCGCCGAGCAATTCGTTCGTGAAGAAATGGCTGACGTGGTTGGCCAGCAGAACGCTTCGGCCCGCAAAGGCACTGACGTTGTGCTTTACGGCTTCGGTCGTATCGGCCGTCTGCTGGCGCGCATCCTGATCGAAAAAACCGGTGGCGGCGACGGCCTGCGTCTGCGTGCCATCGTGGTGCGCAAAGGCGCCGAAAACGACCTGACCAAACGCGCCAGCCTGCTGCGTCGCGATTCGGTACACGGTTCGTTCAACGGCACCATCACCATCGACGAAGAAAACAACACCATCACCGCCAACGGCAACCTGATCCAGGTTATCTACGCGAAAAACCCTACCGAAGTGGACTACACCCAGTACGGCATCAAAGATGCTCTGCTGGTGGACAACACCGGTGTATGGCGTGATGCCGATGGCCTGGGTCAGCACTTGCAGTGCCCGGGTATCGACCGCGTTGTTCTGACCGCGCCTGGCAAAGGCAAGCTGAAGAACATCGTTCACGGTATCAACCACAGCGAAATCACTGCTGACGACAAGATCGTGTCCGCTGCTTCCTGCACCACCAATGCCATCGTGCCGGTGCTGAAGGCTGTGAATGACAAGTTCGGCATCGTCAACGGCCACGTCGAAACCGTTCACTCGTACACCAACGACCAGAACCTGATCGACAACTTCCACAAGGGCGATCGCCGTGGTCGTAGCGCCGCGCTGAACATGGTAATCACCGAGACCGGTGCTGCCACCGCTGCTGCCAAGGCCCTGCCTGAGCTGGCCGGCAAGCTGACCGGCAACGCGATCCGTGTTCCGACGCCAAACGTGTCGATGGCCATTCTCAACCTGAACCTTGAGAAAGCTGCTACCCGTGAAGAGATGAACGAGTACCTGCGCTACATGGCGCTGCACTCCGATCTGCACAAGCAAATTGACTTCGTCAATTCCCAGGAAGTGGTTTCGACCGACTTCGTTGGTTCGCGCCACGCCGGTGTTGTCGACGCTGAAGCGACCATCACCCAGGATAACCGCGTTGTTCTGTACGTCTGGTACGACAACGAGTTCGGTTACAGCTGCCAGGTGATCCGCGTGATGGAAGACATGGCCGGTGTAAACCCGCCAGCCTTCCCGCGCTAAGCCTTAGCTGCAAATGAAAACGCCCCGACTTTGGTCGGGGCGTTTTTGTTTGTGCGCGACTCAGGTCAGTTAGGGATGGCGGCTTGTGCCGTGCGCAGTTCGTGCTTGTTGCCATGGAACAGCACCAGCGTCGCGATCAATCCCAGCACCGCTGCACCGCTGAGCCAGATCCCCGGTGCCGCCTTGTTGTCCAGCACATGAATCAGGTAAGTGCAGGCGGCTGGCGTGAATCCACCGAAGGTTGCGGTCGCCAGGCTGTAGGCCAGTGAGAAGCCGGTCGTACGAACTTCTACCGGCATGATTTCGGTCAGCGCTACCACCATCGCGCCGTTGTACGAGCCGTACAGGAACGACAGCCACAATTCGACGATCAGCAAATGGCTGAAGCTCGGGTTCGCCACCAGCCACGACAGCGCCGGGTAGGCGGTCAGGATTGCCAGAATCGTCGCCGCCAGCAGCAGGGGTTTGCGACCGATCTTGTCAGAAAGCGCGCCCATCACCGGCAGCCAGAAGAAGTTCGACAGTCCGATGCACACCGTCACCAGCAACGCATCGAAGTCCGACAGGTGCAGTTCCGCCTTGCCGAAGGTCGGGGTGTAGGCGGTGATCAGGTAGAACGACACGGTGGTCATCACCACCAGCGCCATGCCGGCGATGACAATGCCGAAGTTCTGACCGATCGAACGAACGATTTCCTGCAGGGTAGGGCGATGTTTACGTGCCTGGAATTCCGGCGTTTCCTCTAGGGAACGACGAATGACGAAGATCACCGGAACAATCATGCAGCCGATCAGGAACGGCACACGCCAGCCCCAGTCGCCCATCTGTTCCGGGCTCAGCCAGTGGTTGAGGCCGACGCCGAGCAGACCGGCGAATACCACCGCCGCTTGCTGGCTGGCGGACTGCCAACTGACGAAGAAACCCTTGCGGCCAGGCGTGGCGATCTCTGACAGGTACACCGACACACCGCCCAGTTCCACGCCGGCCGAGAAGCCCTGGAGTAATCGGCCGAACAGCACGATCAGCGGCGCGGCAACGCCAAGGGTGGCGTAGCCCGGCACGCAGGCGATCAGCACCGTACCGGCCGCCATCAGCGCGAGGGTGATGATCAGGCCTTTGCGACGGCCGTGACGGTCAATGTAGGCACCGAGGAAAATCGCCCCCAATGGACGCATCAGGAAGCCTGCGCCGAACGTTGCCAGTGCGAGCATCAGGGAGGCGAAGGCGCTGTCGGTGGGGAAGAAGGTCTTGGAGATGGCCACGGCGTAGAAGCCATAGACCATGAAGTCGAACATTTCGAGAAAATTGCCGCTGACAACGCGAAAAATCGCTTTGCCTTTGCCCGTGGTGGAGGACATGTTCAGGTACTCACTTTTTTGATTTTGTATGAAAGCGTTGCATCCGTTTGGGAGCTAGCGGGCTCTGTGGTCATAATGGCGGGCTCGGTTTTGCTCGGAGATGAAGAATTGTTAACTGGACGATGGGTAGTTTTCGTGATTCTTCTCGGTGTTTTGTCTGGCTGCGGCTCCGGCGACTCGATGGAGAGCTTCGGCGGCCCGACCATGGGCAGCACTTATTCGATCAAGTACGTGCGCCGCGCCAATCTGCCTGCCCCTCAGGATGTCCGCGTCGAAGTCGAGAAGATCCTCGCCGACGTCGACCAGCAGATGTCTACCTACCGCGCGGACTCTGACATTTCGCGCTTCAACGCATTGCCCGCCGATCGCTGTCAGACCATGCCGGCGCCGATCCTCGAATTGGTCAGGGTTGGTGAGCAGCTGTCGCAACAAAGCGAAGGTTCCTACGACCTGACGGTGGAGCCACTGCTCAATCTCTGGGGATTCGGTCCGCAGGGGCGTGAGGAAAAAGTCCCGAGCGAGGCGGCGCTAGCTGAAGTGCAGAAACGGGTGGGCTACCGGCATCTGCGTGTCGATGGCGACCAGTTATGCAAGGACGCGGCGGTCGAAGTCGATTTCAACAGCATCGCTGCCGGGTATGCGGTCGACACCATTGCCGCGCGGCTCGATGCCATGGGCATTCATGATTACCTCGCCGAAGCCACGGGCGAGCTCAAGGCGTCCGGCAAGAAACTCGATGGCTCGCCATGGCGCATCGCATTGGAAGAACCCCGTGACGATCAGCAGGTGGCGGAGCGCGTCATCAACGTCGATGGCTATGGCCTCTCCACGTCCGGCGACTACCGCAACTATTTTCAGCAGGATGGCCGGCGCTATTCCCACACCTTCGATGCCCGCACCGGGGCGCCGGTCCTACACGATCTGGCGTCGGTCACGGTAATTCATCCTTCAGCGTTGATGGCCGATGGACTATCGACACTGTTGCTGATTCTCGGGCCGGAAAGGGCCTGGGACTATGCCGAAAAACACGACATTGGTGCATTCTTTGTGATTCGTGCCGATACAGGTTTCGTCACCCGCACCAGTCAGGCTTTCGAGCGGCTCAGTGGCGCAAAAGTTGACTGAAGACAGTACGAAAACTGGCGTTGTAGTGCAGGCAAAAGTAGCCTACGACGCGACCAAGGGTTAATGTGCGCGGCGTTGACGCTTCTATAGACTGTGTCCGGGTTTTCTACTGGCCCCCAATTGTTCCTTCGCGCCGCCGTTCGGCGTGATTTAGCCGCCGGTGCTGCTGGCACCGCGGCCTGTTCTGAGGAGTACGCATGGCTGTCTACAACTACGACGTGGTGGTATTGGGTTCCGGCCCGGCGGGAGAAGGCGCGGCAATGAACGCCGCCAAAGCAGGGCGCAAGGTGGCGATGGTCGACAGCCGTCGTCAGGTCGGCGGTAACTGCACCCACCTGGGCACCATCCCGTCCAAGGCCTTGCGTCACTCGGTGCGGCAGATCATGCAGTTCAACACCAACCCGATGTTCCGTGCGATCGGTGAGCCGCGCTGGTTCTCCTTCCCGGACGTGTTGAAAAGCGCCGAGAAAGTCATCTCCAAACAAGTCGCTTCGCGTACCGGCTACTATGCCCGTAACCGCGTCGACGTGTTCTTCGGCACCGGCAGCTTCGCCGACGAGCAGACCATCGAAGTGGTCTGCGCCAACGGCGTGGTCGAGAAACTGGTGGCCAAGCACATCATCATCGCCACTGGCTCGCGCCCTTATCGCCCGGCGGACATCGATTTCCACCACCCGCGTATCTACGATAGCGACACCATCCTCAGCCTCGGCCACACCCCGCGCAAACTGATCGTTTACGGCGCCGGCGTGATCGGTTGCGAATACGCGTCGATCTTCAGCGGTCTGGGTGTACTGGTCGAGCTGGTGGACAACCGTGGTCAGTTGCTGAGCTTCCTCGACTCGGAAATTTCCCAGGCGTTGAGCTACCACTTCAGCAACAACAACATCACCGTGCGCCACAACGAAGACTACGACCGCGTCGAAGGCGTGGACAACGGCGTGATCCTGCACCTGAAGTCCGGCAAGAAGATCAAGGCCGATGCCTTGCTCTGGTGCAACGGCCGGACCGGCAACACCGATCAGTTGGGTCTGGAAAACATCGGCGTCAAGGTCAACAGTCGTGGCCAGATCGAAGTGGATGAGGCCTACCGCACCTGTGTGCCGAACATCTACGGTGCCGGTGACGTGATCGGCTGGCCGAGCCTGGCCAGTGCCGCCCACGACCAGGGTCGCTCGGCGGCCGGCAGCATCGTCGACAATGGCAGCTGGCGCTTCGTGAATGACGTGCCGACCGGCATCTACACCATTCCGGAGATCAGCTCGATCGGCAAGAACGAGCAGGAACTGACCCAGGCCAAAGTGCCGTACGAAGTGGGCAAGGCGTTCTTCAAGAGCATGGCGCGTGCGCAGATCGCCGGCGAGCCGCAAGGCATGCTGAAGATCCTGTTCCACCGTGAAACCCTGGAAGTGCTGGGCGTTCACTGCTTCGGTTATCAGGCATCGGAGATCGTGCACATCGGTCAGGCGATCATGAACCAGCCGGGTGAGCTGAATACCCTGAAGTACTTCGTCAACACCACGTTCAACTACCCGACCATGGCCGAAGCCTATCGGGTAGCGGCGTACGACGGCCTCAACCGGCTTTTTTGACGGGCTCCGGCCGGTGGCCTGAGCCGGCCGGGGAGACCGATTTCAGCTATTCCCAAGGGTGGCAGTGGCCAAACCGGGAAAGTCTGTAATCAGGCTGTCAACGCCGAAGTCGGCGAGTCTGCGCATCAGCGCAGGCTCGTTGACGGTCCACACCGACACGTGCAGCCCCTGACGCTGCGCCTTCTGCAGGCGTTCCGGCGTACACAGCGTCCAGTTCAACGCGAGAATCTCGCAGCCATAACTCTGAGCGACCTTCAACGGGTCGAGCCAGGCGTATTCGGCCACCAGGCCGCGCGATACGTCGGGCACCAGATCCAGTGCAGCTTTCAATACTTCCCTTGAACTCGAGGTGATCGTCACCTTGTCGAGCAGCCCGTGCCTGACCGCCATTTCACGGATGGCCAGCACGGTGGTCGCGGCGCGGGTGCGCGAAGCGCTTTTGACTTCGAGCTGCCAGTGATCGAAATCACATTGCTCGAACAGTGCTTCCAGCGTCGGAATCGGACACGGCTTGATCCAGCCCGGGCCACCCTTGCGGGCGTCGTAGGTCACCAGATCGGCAGCAGAGTGCTCGACCACCTTGCCACGGCGCTCGGTGGTGCGCTTGAGGGTCGGGTCGTGGATGACCATCAGCTCACCGTCCTTGGACAGGTGCAGGTCCAGTTCGCAACGGCGTACGCCGTGCTTGAGACATTCCTGAAAACTGGTCAGGGTGTTTTCCGGTGCTTCGCCCTTGGCGCCGCGGTGGCCGTAGATAAGGGTCACGGTTCTTCCTTAATTAAATGCCTGATTCGTTCTGTTCGCGGGCCAGACGTCGTTCCTGTGCCTGCTTTTGCAAGATATAGCGGGCGAGCAACTGGCGCTGGGCATCGGTCAAGTGTTCGAACTCGGTGCCGATGTCGTAGCCGTCGCCCTTGCGGTCGCAATGGGTCACCCGGGCGCGCAGCAACAGGCCAAGCGCCTGGGGCATCAGCACCAGTTTGACCGACAGGTGGGCGCCGGTGGCGATCGGGGTCGGGTACTGAAAGTCGATGCCGCCCTCGGAGATGATCACTGGCTGCGGCTCGCCGATGTGGCCGAGCACGGTCAGGGCGACCACCTGGCTGAGCAGGTCAATGCGTTTGTTCTGGGATTTCAGGAACGCGGCGATGGCGCGGTCACGTTCACTGATCTGGCGCAGCAGGTGCTGCGACTCGAATTCGCTCAGGTGCAGTTCGCTGAGCAGATTGAACAGCGGGGAAGCATCCTGCAACACTTCCTGGCCTGCGGCTTCGGGAGCGGACAGGGGCCTAATTTCCAGTGCGATCGTGTCCTCGATACGGTAGTATTCGCGGCGATCTTCTTCATCTAATGTCGACATGGCGAACCCATGGTAGCGGCGGTGGTCTGAGTGTAAAGCTGGTTATCGACCCCCGCCACAAGGACGTTCCTTTTCCCTCCGAACAAGCCCCGACATGTTCAGACCTCTCTTCGTATTTATCGGCACGCGTTATACCCGTGCAAAGCGTCGCAATCATTTTGTGTCATTCATTTCCCTGACTTCGATGATCGGGCTCGCCCTTGGCGTGGTCGTGATGATCGTGGTGTTGTCGGTGATGAACGGCTTCGATCATGAGATGCGCACCCGCGTGCTGGGCATGGTGCCCCACGCGACCATCGAGTCCGGTGAAGCCATCAGCGACTGGCCGAGCCTGGCCGCCAAGGTCAAGCAGAACCCGCAGGTGGCGGCCGTCGCGCCGTTCACCCAGATGCAGGGGCTGCTGACCAACAACGGCCAGGTGTCCAAGGTGTTGCTCAATGCCATCGATCCGGCGCTGGAGCGCAACGTCTCGATCATCGACAACTTCATGAAGCAGGGCAAACTCGACGACCTGACGCCGGGCAGCTTCGGCATCGTGATCGGCGACAAGGCCGCGACCAAGCTCGGCGTGGGCATCGGTGACAAGATCACCTTCGTCGCACCGGAGGTCAGCGTGACGCCGGCCGGGATGTTCCCGCGCATGAAGCGCTTCACCGTGGTCGGCATCTTCCATGTCGGCGCCGGTGAACTGGACGGTTACCTGGGCGTGACCAACCTGCAGGATCTGGCGAAGATGCACCGCTGGAAGCCTGATCAGGTGCAGGGCCTGCGTCTGAAGTTCGACGACTTGTTCCAGGCACCGCGTGAAGCGTGGAACATCGCCCAACGCCTCGGCGAAGACCATTACTACGCCCGCGACTGGACCCGCACCCACGGCAATCTGTATCAGGCGATCCGCATGGAAAAAGCCATGATCGGCCTGCTGTTGCTGCTGATCGTCGCGGTTGCCGCGTTCAACATCATTTCCACGCTGGTGATGGTGGTGAACGACAAGAAGGGCGACATCGCCATTCTGCGCACACTGGGCGCCACGCCGGGCACAATCATGCGCACGTTCATGGTGCAAGGCACGGTGATCGGTGTGGTCGGTACGGCCATCGGCGCCGTGGTCGGGATCTTTGCCGCGCTCAACGTCAGCGCAGCGATTTCGGCCCTCGAAGGCGTGATCGGGCATAAATTCCTCAACGCCGACGTGTATTTCATTGATTACCTGCCGTCGCAGGTGCAGAGCCAGGATGTGATCATGGTCTGCGCCGCTGCGTTGGTCCTGAGTTTCCTCGCCACCCTGTATCCAGCCTGGCGTGCCGCGCGCACCCAGCCGGCGGAGGCGCTACGTTATGAGTGAGTCGGGCATGAGTGAAAAAGCAATCTTGAGCTGCCGCAACCTGGGCAAATCCTACGAGGAAGGCCCGGAATCGGTAGAAGTACTGGCCGGTCTGCAACTGGAGTTGCATCCGGGTGAGCGTGTAGCGATTGTCGGTACCTCGGGTTCGGGCAAAAGTACCTTGCTCAACCTGCTGGGTGGCCTCGACACGCCGACCAAGGGCAGCGTCTGGCTCGACGGCGAAGAACTCTCGGCTCTCAGCGAGAAGAAGCGCGGCCTGCTGCGTAACCGCTCGCTGGGCTTCGTTTATCAGTTTCACCACTTGCTGCCGGAATTCACCGCGCTGGAAAACGTCTGCATGCCGCTGCTGATCGGCAAGACGCCGATCCCGGAAGCGCGTCAGCGCGCCACCGCGTTGCTGGAGCGAGTCGGTCTGGGCCATCGTCTGGAGCACAAACCGGCCGAACTGTCCGGCGGTGAGCGTCAGCGTGTGGCGATTGCCCGTGCACTGGTCAACAAACCTGGCCTGGTGATGCTCGACGAGCCAACCGGCAACCTCGACTCCCACACCGCCCAAGGCATCCAGGATCTGATGCTGGAACTCAGCACGTCGATGCGCACGGCGTTCCTGGTGGTGACTCACGACATGAACCTGGCTCGCCAGATGGACCGCGTCCTGCATTTGCAGGAAGGTTGCCTGACCCCCATCTGACGGCTTGAAACCCGATGCCTGAAAAGGCCTCGGGTCTTTTATTTTTATACGGTGCCCCAGCGAATGTTCAGACCGTTATCGATCTTTATCGGCACGCGCTATACCCGCGCCAAGCGCCGCAATCGCTTTGTTTCGTTCATTTCGATGACCTCGATGATCGGCCTCGCCCTCGGCGTGCTGGCGATGATTGTGGTGTTGTCGGTGATGAACGGCTTCCAGCGCGAAATGAGCTCGCGCATCCTCGGCATGGTGCCCCACGCGACCATCGTTGGCGTCAAGCCGATCGATGACTGGCAACCGGTGGCTGCCGCTGCCCTGAAGAATCCCGAAGTGACCGCCGCCGTGCCGTTCACTGAAATGGAAGGCATGCTGTCCTACAAGGGCATGATGCAGCCGATCCAGATCAGCGGTGTCGACCCGGCCCAGGAAGGCAAGGTGTCGATCGTTGCGCAGCACATCGTGCAGGGCCGTCTCGACGCCTTGAAACCGGGCGAATTCGGCGTAGTGCTGGGGGAGATCACCGCCCGCCGCTTCCGCCTGAACGTCGGCGACAAGATCACCCTGATCGTGCCGGAAGTCAGTACCGCGCCGGGCGGCATTACCCCGCGCATGCAGCGTTTGAACGTGGTCGGTGTGTTCAAGGTCGGCGCCGAGCTGGACGGTTCCATGGGCCTGATCCACGTCGCCGATGCCGCGCAGATGCAGCACTGGGAACCGAATCAGGTGCAGAGCGTGCGCCTGGCGGTGAAAGACCTGTACGCCGCGCCGAAGGTCTCGTCGGACATCGCCACCGGCCTTGGCACTGACTTCAAGGCTGACGACTGGACCCACACCCAGGGCAGCCTGTTCAGTGCGATGAAGATGGAAAAAACCATGATCGGCCTGTTGCTGCTGATGATCGTCGCGGTGGCGGCGTTCAATATCATCGCGACCCTGATCATGGTGGTGAACGACAAGGGCGCGGACATCGCGATCCTGCGCACCATCGGCGCCACGCCACGGCAGATCATGGCGATCTTCATGGTGCAGGGCACGGTGATCGGGATTGTCGGCACCATCATTGGTGGTGTGCTCGGCGTGATTGCGGCGCTGAACGTCTCTGAATTGGTGGGCTGGATCGAGCGAGTCTCCGGTCAGCACATCTTCAGTTCCGACGTTTACTTCGTCAGCAACCTGCCATCGGAATTGCAGGGTGGCGACGTGCTGCTGATCTGCTCGGCGGGCTTCATCCTCAGCTTCCTGGCCACCGTTTACCCGGCCTGGCGAGCGGCGAAGATCGAGCCGGCGCACGCGTTGCGCTATTCGTAAGTTCCCCCGTTGAGGCCGGCATTGCCGGCCTCAATCGTCTTTCGGCAACTCAATCACAAACCGCGTCCACCCCAAAGCTGATTCGCAATGAATCTGCCCGCCATGGGCCCGGATGATCGACTGAGTAATCGCCAGCCCCAGCCCCGCATGCTCCGAGCTGCCGTCCTGGCGCGCCGGGTCCGCCCGGTAGAAACGGTCAAACAAGCGCGGCAACAAATCCGAAGAAATGCCTTCGCCACTGTTTTCCACAGTCACCCTCAAGGACTTCGCCTGCTCGGCCACCCGCACGCGTACTTCGCCGGCCGCCGGTGTGAAGCGCAACGCGTTATCCAGCAGATTCGACAGGGCTCGGCGCAACATCGCGCGATCACCCTCGAACCGCCCCTGACCATCACGACTCAGGTTGACCTGAGCGTCCTCGGCCAACGGTGCGAAAAACTCCAGTAACGCATCGGCTTCTTCTGCCAGTTCCAGCGGTTCGCGCTTGGGAACCAGCAATCCGTGGTCAGCCTTGGCCAGATAAAGCATGTCGTTGACCAGTTGTGCCATCCATTGCAGCTCTTCGAGGTTGCTGTGCAGGGCCTCGCGATAATCCTCGAGTGGGCGAGGGCGGGTGAGGGTGACCTGCGTGTGGGTCAGCAGGTTCGACAATGGGGTGCGCAGTTCATGGGCGATGTCGGCGGAGAACGCCGAGAGACGCTGAAAGGAGTCGTCGAGGCGTCCGAGCATGGCGTTGAAGCTGTGGGCCAATTCCGTGAGTTCCGCAGGCATCTGCGCTTCCGGCAGTCGGGCATTGAGCGATTGCGCCGAAATCCCGCGCGCGACGGCACTCATGCGTCGCAGTGGGCGCAATCCGCTGCGCGCTGCCCAGGCGCCGAGCAGTGCGGTCGCCAGTGCCGAAAGACCGACGGTCAGCCAGATCAGATGCTGCATGCGTTGCAGGAAGTGCTGGTGGTGGGTGATGTCCAGCAGCAGGGTCAACTGTGGCGAATCGGTTTGTTCCGGGTAGAGCGGAGCGTTGAGCAGGCGATAATCCGTGCCGTTGTCGTTGATGGTGGCCAGGCCGGACTGCTTCGGCAGGTTCGCCGGCATTTGCAGGGAGCGGCCGAACCAGCGTTGCCCCTCAGGGCTGCTGATGCGCAGGGTAACATCGCCCTGTTGGCTCAATTCAGCAGTGATATGCGCGGCGTCACCATCACCCAGCAGTGTCTGACGCACATTGATCAGCTTGCCTTCGAGCAGTTGCTGATCGAGCTCGATGAAATGCGCCTCACTGGCCCGATTGAAAACCACGCCCGCCACCAGCGACACCGTCGCGGTACAGGCGGCGAAGAGCAACGCCAGCCGACTGCCGAGTGACAGGCGGCGCATCAGTCGGCACGCTCTTCAAGGACATAACCCATGCCACGCACGGTGTGAATCAGCTTGTCGGGGAAGTCGTCATCGATCTTCAGGCGCAGCCGACGAATCGCCACTTCGATCACGTTGGTGTCGCTGTCGAAATTCATGTCCCAGACCTGGGAGGCGATCAGGGATTTAGGCAGCACTTCACCCTGGCGGCGCAGAAGCATTTCCAGCAGCGCGAACTCTTTTGCGGTGAGATCGATGCGTTGACCGCTGCGCTCGACGCGGCGGCGAATCAGGTCAAGACGCAGGTCGGCCAGTTGCAGGCAGGTTTCCTGCGGAATGGCGCTGCCGCGTCGCAACAGGCTGCGCACCCGGGCCAGCAGTTCGGAGAAGGCGAACGGCTTGACCAGATAATCGTCGGCGCCGAGTTCCAGGCCATGAACCCGGTCTTCCACGGTGTCTTTGGCGGTCAGAAACAGGATCGGGGTTTCGAGCCCGGCACCGCGCACCGCTTGCAGAATCTGCCAGCCGTTGCGACCGGGCAGCATCACATCGAGGATCAACAAGGCATAGTCACCGCTCAAGGCCAGTTGCTGTCCGGTGGTGCCGTCGGCCACCAACTCGGTGTTGAAGCCGGCCTCGGTCAGGCCCTGGCGCAGGTAGTGGCCGGTTTTCGGTTGGTCTTCGACGATCAGCAGTTTCATGGGGTGTGGAGCTCAAATAGACAGAACAAGGGCGTTATACCGTGGGCGGTGGTTATGCAGACCAACCTGACAAAGTTGTAATCTGGCTGTCAGGTAGCTGCCAGCGCGGGCGGGCTAAAGTTTCCCACAGGCTGAACCTTATCTAGTTGGAGTATGACTATGTTTTTGCGCAACCCTCTGGCCGTCGCCGCCTGTCTGCTGGCGTTGAGCTCATCCGTCTGGGCCGACCCTGCGCACACCTATGACTTCGGCCAACCCGCCCCGGCCGCCAAGGCCAGCCGCAGCATTGAAGTGGTGATGGGCGACATGACGTTCGATCCGAAGGCCATCGAGATCAAGGCCGGTGAGACCATTCGCTTTGTCTTGGTGAATAAAGGCCAGTTACTGCATGAATTCAACCTCGGCGACGCGGCGATGCATGCCAAGCATCAGCAGGAAATGCTGCAGATGCAGCAAAGCGGCATGCTGACGCCGACCGGCATGAAAGAAATGTCCCACGACATGGCGGGCATGGATCATGCCTCGATGGGGCACGTCATGAAGCATGACGACCCTAACAGCGTACTGGTCGAACCGGGTAAGACCGCCGAGCTGACCTGGACCTTCAGCAAAGCCGTGAACCTGGAGTTTGCCTGCAACATTCCCGGGCATTACCAGGCCGGAATGGTCGGCAAACTGACTGTCAGTCAGTAAGCACTCAAAGGCGGGAGCAAAGGCTGATAGAATCCGCTGATTCTTCAGTCAGGTTTCCGCCATGCATCCCGCAGCCGAACATTCGCCGCTGGGCAAGTCCAGCGAATACATCGCCACTTACACACCGTCCCTGCTGTTTCCGATCCCGCGCACCGCGAAGTGGGCCGAGCTGGGCCTGACCGCCGAGACCCTGCCGTATAAAGGCGTGGATTTCTGGAACTGCTTCGAACTGTCGTGGTTGCTGCCGTCGGGCAAACCGGTGGTGGCGATCGGCGAATTCAGCATTCCGGCGGACTCGCCGAACATCATCGAATCCAAGTCGTTCAAGCTGTACCTGAACTCGTTGAACCAGACGCCGTTCGCCGACGTCGCGAGCCTGGAAGCGACGCTGGTCAAGGACTTGTCCGCCGCTGCCGGCAAGCCCGTGGGCGTGCGGGTTCGCAGCCTGAAAGACGTTGAAGCCGAAGGCGTCGTCGCGCTGCCGGGCGTGTGCATCGACGATCTGGATATCAGTGTCAGCAACTACGAACATCCGCGTCCTGAACTGCTGCGTTGCGATGATTCGCGGGTGGTGGAGGAGAGCGTGCACAGCCATCTGCTCAAGTCCAATTGCCCGGTGACCAGCCAGCCGGACTGGGGCAGTGTAGTCGTGGAGTACCGGGGGGCGGCGCTGGATCACGCCAGCCTGCTGGAATACATCGTCAGCTTCCGCCAGCATTCGGACTTCCACGAGCAATGCGTTGAGCGGATTTTCCTCGACCTGCAGCGTTTGCTGAAGCCGGAAAAACTGACGGTGTTCGCACGTTACGTGCGCCGGGGCGGGCTGGATATCAATCCGTACCGCAGCACTGAAAGCGTGCAGTTGCCGAACCATCGTCTGGTTCGTCAGTAACCTGCAAAGCGGACATGAAAAAGCCCTGCCATTGCTGGCAGGGCTTTTTGCATTTCAGGGGAGGGCGATCAGATGCCCATGCTGCCCAGCGCATTGACGATATTGCGCAGGGTGCCCGCAATAGCAGGGTGTTCGAGCTCGAAGCGATCAACTGCCAGATTCACGCCATCGGCGATGCTGGCGTCCTGCGTCGCGCTCTCCAGTTTGATTTGGGATTCGATCTGCGCCATAAGCTCACGAAGATGTTCGCGCTCTTCTTCTGTAAGCGGCGGATTCTGATCCAGTTGCTCGCGCAGGGTGTTGAGCTGTTCTTGCAGTTCGCGGGCGGGCATGGTGTTTTCCTTTTATCGAGAGGCACTGGCATAGACCGCAGCCGTGCGCCAAAGGTCTATGGCTCTCCTTAAGACTAATCCACTCTCGATGAACCTGCATGATCCCGGTCAGGGCTTTTCGCCTTTGAGGCGGCGCAGGCTGATGTCTGCCAGGCAGGTATCGAGATCGCCCAGGTGATCGATCACCGAGTGCACGCCCAGGCCGAACAATTGCACAGTGGCCTTGCCGCGCAGTTGTTCGCGTTCTTTCTGACTGAGGGCTTGCCATTCGCTCGGGGCCAGGCCGCAGAGTGAGCCACAGGAGGCCAGGCCAATGGTCCACAGCCCGGCATTCAAGCCCGATTGCAGCAAGCGCGGTTCACCGCTGACCAGCACGCAGCCGTCCAGGCGATCGACATTCAACGCCATCAAGGCTTGCCAGCAGGCATTCGGCGCCGGCCATGGATTGTTTGTTGCGGGATGTTGCGAGGGTTTGATCCAGCCCGGCAATCCGGATGCCAGCACCTGGGTGAGGGCAGGGGGCAAGTCATCGAGCCAGGCGCAGGGGATCAGTTGGCGCTGCAGGCTGCGCAGGCTGTCGAGCGCGCCTGGCGTGGCGTCGGCATGCTCTGTGCCGGGGCTGGCGTGATGACGGGCGCGGGCGCCGAAGTCCACCAGGCAACCGCTGAGCCCGAACAGCACGGCCGTCAGGTTGGGGGCGGACAGGGGCAAGGCTTCGGCTTGAGGCATGGAAAACGTCCCTGAAATAGAAGTCAGGCTAAGCATCGCCGGTGACAGTTGGATGACAAGCGCATGACGCACCGTCCTACAGAGGTGTTCATGCTGGAATGCCTAAAACCTTGTTTCCGTCTTATACTGCACCTCTTATAACCGTGGCCCGCTTGCCGCGTATGTACAATCCAAGGAGTTTTCTATGCGCTGGAGCAACCCTCTCGCTCAGCTTTGTGTATGTGCCAGCGTGATGCTGGTGCCGTTCGCCGCTAACGCTGCAACGGAAGAAGACCCTTGGGAAAGCGTCAACCGTCCGATCTTCCAGTTCAACGATTTCGTCGACACCTACGCGCTGAAACCTCTGGCGCAGGGCTATGAATATGTAACGCCGCAATTCCTGGAAGACGGCATCCACAACATGTTCCGCAACGTCGGTGACATCACCAACCTGGCGAACAACATTCTGCAGGCCAAACCGGCCGCTGCCGGTGTCGACACCGCGCGCCTGATCTTCAACACCACCTTCGGCCTGCTCGGCTTCTTCGACGTCGGCACCAAGATGGGCCTGCATCGCAGCGACGAAGACTTCGGCCAGACTCTCGGCTACTGGGGCGTCAGCAGCGGTCCGTACGTGATGCTGCCGTTGCTGGGCCCGAGCACTCTGCGTGACGCGCCGTCCAAGTACGTCGACACCTACACCGCACCGTACCGCTATATGAACGACATCCCGGCGCGTAACACCATCTACGGCCTGAACATCGTCGACACCCGCGCCAGCCTGCTGTCCAGCGAGAAGCTGATCAGCGGCGACAAGTACACCTTCATCCGCAATGCCTACCTGCAGAACCGCGAGTTCAAGGTCAAGGACGGTCACGTCGAAGACGATTTTTGATCTCGATTGATCGACATGAAGGGGCGACCGCAAGGTCGCCTTTTTTGTGGGCGCGTCCAATGATTGGGTTACGGTTGAAGCCGTTCTTATAACTGCGAGTGATTTGACAAACAAAGTCTCCAAGCGACCATCGGCGCATGCTTGAAACGCCTCTCGGATGGGAGTACCGTCTGCGCCTTAGAAGGGCACCTCTGGTGCAACCGTGTACAGGGCGAACGCTCTGAAACGGTGCAGCAGAGAGGCTAGAAAGCGAATCCAGTAGTCTGCGCCGGGCCGTTGCCCCGCCTGCTACGCCAACCTAATTCTGGCGCCGTTTGCCCACATGCCAAAAACCAGTGCCACGCTGCTGATAATCGATGATGACGAAGTAGTGCGCGCGAGCCTCGCGGCCTATTTGGAAGACAGTGGTTTCAGCGTCTTGCAGGCCAGTAACGGTCAGCAGGGTCTTCAGGTATTCGAGCAAGACAAGCCCGACTTGGTCATCTGCGATCTGCGCATGCCGCAGATGGGCGGTCTCGAACTCATCCGTCAGGTCACCGAGCGGTCACCACAGACTCCTGTGATCGTGGTTTCGGGTGCCGGCGTGATGAACGACGCGGTCGAGGCCCTGCGCCTGGGTGCGGCGGATTACCTGATCAAGCCTCTCGAAGATCTGGCCGTGCTCGAGCACTCCGTGCGCCGGGCCCTGGATCGTGCGCGCCTGCTGCTGGAAAACCAGCGCTACCGCGAGAAGCTGGAAAAGGCCAACCGTGAGCTCGAAGCCAGCCTGAACCTGCTCCAGGAAGACCAGAACGCCGGTCGCCAGGTGCAGATGAACATGCTGCCGGTCAGCCCGTGGACCATCGACGAATTCAAGTTCGCCCACCAGATCATTCCGTCGCTGTACCTGTCGGGTGATTTTGTCGACTATTTCCGGGTGGACGAGCGTCGGGTCGCGTTCTACCTGGCGGACGTCTCGGGCCATGGCGCCTCTTCGGCCTTCGTCACCGTCCTGCTGAAGTTCATGACCACGCGCCTGCTGTTCGAGTCCAAGCGCAACGGCACCTTGCCGGAATTCAAGCCTTCGGAAGTCCTTGGTCATATCAACCGGGGGCTGATCAGTTGTAAGCTGGGTAAACACGTCACAATGGTCGGTGGAGTCATCGACGAGGAGACCGGTTTGTTGACCTATAGCATCGGCGGCCATCTGCCGTTGCCTGTGTTGTACACGCCTGACAGTGTTCGCTACCTCGAGGGGCGCGGTCTGCCCGTGGGGCTTTTCAATGAAGCCACCTACGAAGATCACGTGCTCGAGCTGCCACCGACGTTCAGCCTGACGCTGATGTCTGATGGCATTCTGGATCTTTTGCCAGAACCCACACTCAAAGAGAAAGAAGCTGCCTTGCCCCAACGGGTCAAGTCGGCGGGCGGCAGCCTGGATGGCCTGCGGCAGGTTTTTGGATTGGCCACGCTAGGGGAGATGCCGGATGATATCGCCTTGTTGGTGTTGAGCAGGAATCTTTAATGAGTACCGGTAGAATCCAGTTCGCCGAACAGGACGGCACCTTCGTCCTGAAGTTCGTCGGTGAAGTTCGCCTGACCCTGTGTTCGGCGTTGGATGCGACTATTGAGAAGATCTTCACCGCGCTGAATTTCAACGCGATCGTGATCGATCTGACCGAAACCCGCAGCATCGACAGCACCACGCTGGGCCTGCTGGCCAAGCTGTCGATCCTGTCGCGGCAGAAGGTCGGCCTGCTGCCGACCGTGGTCACCACCCACGACGACATCACCCGTCTGCTGCAATCGATGGGTTTCGAGCAGGTGTTCAATATCGTCAACCATCCCGTGCCTTGCCCGGAATGTCTCGATGACCTGCCGGATCAGGATCAGTCGGAGGAAGTCGTGCGGATCAAGGTGCTTGAAGCGCACAAGATCCTCATGGGCCTGAACGACTCCAATCGCGAAGCCTTCCATGATCTGGTGAATGCCCTCGAAAGGCATTGATTCACCCGCCATCAGGCACAAAAAAGGGCGAACCTGTGAGGGTTCGCCCTTTTTGCGTTTGCCGTCAGCCCATTACAGCTTGGCTTGCAGCAGCGCCTCGAGTTTTTCCTGGTCGCGGGCAAACTGACGAATGCCTTCGGCCAGCTTCTCGGTGGCCATCGCGTCTTCGTTGGACAACCAGCGGAATTGCGATTCATTGAGGCTCAGGCGTGCTTCGCCAGCGTGACCTGGAGCCAGTTTGCGCTCCAGTTTGCCGGTGTCTGCCGCCAGTTTGTCGATCAGGTCCGGGCTGATGGTCAGGCGGTCGCAGCCAGCCAGTTGCTCGATCTGATTGAGGTTGCGGAAGCTCGCGCCCATGACCACGGTCTTGTAGTCATTGGCCTTGTAGTAGTTGTAGATGCGCGTGACGGACTGCACGCCCGGATCATCGGCGCCGGTGTAGTCGTTGCCGTTGGCCTTCTTGTACCAGTCGTAGATGCGGCCCACGAACGGCGAAATCAGGAACACGCCGGCATCGGCGCATGCAGCGGCCTGAGCGAAGGAGAACAGCAGGGTCAGGTTGGTCTGGATGCCTTCCTTCTCCAGCACTTCGGCGGCGCGGATGCCTTCCCAGGTCGAGGCGATCTTGATCAGCACGCGGTCACGGCCGATGCCGGCCTTGTCGTACAGCTCGATCAGACGGTGCGCACGCTTGAGCATCGCGTCCTTGTCGAACGACAGACGTGCATCCACTTCAGTGGAAATGCGGCCCGGAATCACTTTGAGGATTTCCTGACCCACCGCGACGCCAAAGCGGTCGCTGGCCAGGCCGACATCGCCCTTGCAGTCGCGAACAGCGGCGTTCAGCAGCTCGGCATAGGCCGGAATGGCCGCGGCCTTGAGGAGCAGGGAAGGGTTGGTGGTGGCGTCGACCGGTTTGACCCGGGCAATCGCTTCGAAGTCGCCGGTGTCGGCAACCACGGTGGTGAATTGTTTGAGTTGTTCCAGCTTGGAAGTCATGAGCGTGCTCTGTCCTATGGGTCTGACGACATTACCCGAGCGCTGACGGCCACTCAAGGGCATGTGGATGTATCGATTGCCCCGTGGGCAACAACCTGAAAACGGCTGTTTGAATGATCGGGGCGCGATGTCGATAAATACGATGCCAAAACCGGCCACAGGTTCAAGGCATCTGACCGTCAGTACTCTGTGGGCCAGCTGATTACATAGGATTGAGCTCGGCTTTAACCGTGACTTCCGCAGGTTTTGGCTGGCCGTCGGCGTTCAGCATGCCGAAGTTCCTTTCCCGGTCATTGCTGCCCGACGCGGTGTCTTTCCATTCGTAAATCGACGTCAGCGGGATGTTGAGCCTTTTCATATCGGTGACGAACGCGCCGATTTTGCTGGCCTGCCCTGCATTCCCGCCATTGGAGGCGAGTGACGACACGCCCCATTCACTGATGACGCCCGGTAGATGGAATTTCTGCTGGATGAACGTCTGTGCGTTGCTGATCTGCGTCGTGGTCATGCCGTACGGGTGATAGGAAATCGCACTCAGGCATTTGGGGTAGGCACTGACGATGCTGTTCAGTGCCGCCGTTGATGCAGAGCTGTCACTCGGTGGGCGGGCGAAGCCGAAGCCGATCAGGGGTGTCGACGGTGGATTTCCCTGCAGCGTTTTACACACAGCGGTCATGAAGGGCGCGAACGTGGTGCTGAAATTGCCGGTTGGCCAGTAGGTGTCCAGATCCGGCTCATTCCATATCTCGATGGCGACCAGTTGCGGGCCATATTCTTTCTCCAGGGTCGTCACCGCGCGGGCGAACGTCTCACCGGCCGAGGTGAAATCGCGGTTGTTGCCGGGTGCAGAGGTCAGCGCCTGGGTCGAACGTACGGTCAGCAGCACCGGCAGGCCGGCTGCCCGGGCGGTCGCAAAGGCATCGTTGACCTGTTTTTGATAGCCGGGGTCACCCAGGCTGTCCGTCCAGACACCAAAACGCACGAAACCCAGGCCGGCCGCTTTGATCTTTGCAGCGTCGGTGGGGGAAAAGGTCTGGATCTTCACCTGCACGCCAATGGTCTTGTTGGCGGGCAGTTCAGGGAACAGTTCAGTGGCGTGAACCTGGCTGGTGACACCGAGCACCGACAGGGTCAGGGCGGCAAGCCGTTTGAGGTGTGTTGATTTCATTTCTGTGTTCCTTGTTAGAAATGACACTGGCCATTGGTTATCACATCGCACGTTTTTAGAGCGTCGCAACGGTACAAAGTGCACCGATGTTATTTTTTGTCGGAAAACTTCGGTCGGGAAAATACCCTGAAAATCACAGTTATTTTTAGTCCGGTAATTCTGGTTGGGTGACTTTTAGACCCCGTGGTACTTAATGCACCGGTACTAACAGGCGAATCTATTTCCGAATGCAGGAAAGTCCGGTGGGTTTATTTCAATCCACACGGCATGTTGGCCGATTGACATTACACGGGAATGTAAACCTTGTTCAGAAAGATCCTTGTCGTCTGCGTGGGCAATATTTGCCGAAGTCCGACAGCTGAACTGTTGCTGCGTAACGCGCTGGCGCCCTCGACGATCACGGTCACCTCCGCAGGCCTGTCTGCACGGGTTGGCGAGTCCATGGAGAGAACGGCCCGTCAGGTGCTGGAAGACCGTGGACAGAGCGCCGAAGGGTTCAAGGCGCGGCAACTGACAGCAGACATCGTCAATGAATCAGACCTGATTCTGGTCATGGAAAAAGAACATGTAAAACAAGTACTGAAGATTGCCTCTCACGCCAGAGGCAAAGTGTTTCTTCTCGGCAAGTGGCAGAACGAGCGAGAAATACAGGATCCGTATCGTCAAGGGCAGGCCGCTTTTATTCATGCCCATGCATTGATTGAAGATGCTGTTGGCTCATGGGCACAACGCCTCGGGCATTGATGAATATTCTTCAGAACAGTGAATGGTAAGAAAGACTTATGCAGTTACCGTCAGTAGTCGGCACCCGTGACAACGATCAAGACAGTATTGATCTTCTCGGCATATTTGGCAGTTTGATCGATCAGAAATGGTTGATCGGCGCCTTCACCGGCGCGTTCATGATGACTGGCGTTGCCTACGCGATTCTGGCCACGCCGGTGTATCTGGCCAACGCGCTGGTACAGGTCGAACCGAAGAAGAACGACATGCTCGGTTTTTCCGATCTCAACAGCATGCTGGGCGGGCAATCGCCGTCCGTGACCGAGATCGGGATCATCAAATCCCGTGCAGTGATCGGCAAGACGGTCGACGATCTGCGCCTGGACATCGATGTCACCCCGAATACTTTTCCGGTGATCGGCGGCTTTCTCTCCCGTCGTTATCGCGGTGAGACCGAATTCAGCGTCGCACCGCCGCGTTTCGGCCTGAACAGCTACGCCTGGGGCGGTGAGCGCCTGGAGTTTTCCCGGCTCGATCTGCCCAAGGAGCTGCTGGGCAAGAAACTCAGCCTGATCGCCGGCGAGCAGCATCGCTTCCAGCTATTCGATGACAACGACAACCTGTTGGCAGAAGGCGTTGCCGGCGAAGCCTTCGCGCAGGACGGCGTAGAAGGGCAGATCACACAACTGTTGGCCAACCCCGGTACCCGTTTCGAAGTGGTGCGCTACCCACGAATCGTGACCATCCAGGGTTATCAGGACGCGCTGGATATTTCCGAGCAGGGCAAGGAGTCGGGGATCATCCGTCTGGCCCTGGCCAGCAGCGACGCCGCTGAAGCGGTGAAGATCCTCAACAAGATCGCGTCGCTGTACGTCGATCAGAACGTACGCCGCACCTCGGCCGAAGCGGCGCAGAGCCTGGCCTTCCTGCAAAGTCAGTTGCCGCAGGTCAAACGCGATCTGGCCAAGGCCAGCGATGCGCTCAACGCCTACCAGACTCGCGGCAAGACCGTGAATATCTCCCTGGAAACCCAATCGGTGCTCGGCCAGTCCGTCGCCCTCGAAACGCGGATTTCCGAGCTGAAACTGCAACAGGCGGAGATGGATCGCAAGTTCACCAAACAGCATCCGGCCTATCGTGCGTTGATGACCCAGATTGGTGAGTTGACCCAGCAACAGCGGTCGCTGGAAGGCAAGGTCCAGGACCTGCCAGCCACACAACAGGAACTGCTCAACCTGACCCGCGATGTCGAAGTCGCTTCGCAGATCTACACCCAGTTGCTGAACAAATCCCAGGAGCTGGACATCATCCGCGCCGGCGCCGTGGGTAACGTGCGTCTGGTGGATACGGCAGACGTCGACCTGACCAGCCCGGTCAAACCGAAGAAAGCCCTGATCGTGTTGATCGCGACCTTCCTCGGCGCTTTCGTCGGCGTGGCCCTGGTGCTGTTGCGCAAGTCGCTGAGCAAGGGCCTGGAAGGGCCGGAAGCCATCGAGCAGCTCGGTCTGCCGGTCTACGCGTCGATTCCCTACAGCGCCCTGCAACAGGAAGAGGACACCAAGAAAGTCCGCGCCAAGGTCACGGTGGATACACCGGCGTATCTGTTGGCCCTGCGCAATCCGACGGACCTGTCCATCGAGTCGATCCGCAGCCTGCGCACCTGCCTGCATTTCGCGGCGCTGGATTCGACCAACAACCGCATCATGATTTCCGGCCCGAGCCCGCAGGTCGGCAAGACCTTTGTGTCTTCCAACCTTGCGGCAGTCATGGCGCAGAGCGGACAGCGGGTGGTGCTGATCGATGCCGACATGCGCAAGGGGCATCTGCACAAGTCGCTGAACACGCCGATCACCAACGGCTTGTCGGACCTGCTGGTCAAACGCTGCACCCTCGAGCAGGCAATCAACAAGGTCGAAGTCGACAACCTGCACTTCATCAGCCGTGGTCAGGTGCCGCCCAATCCATCCGAGCTGTTGATGCACGCCAATTTCCGCGAACTGTTGGCGCAACTCAGCGAGCGTTATGACGTGGTGATCATCGACACACCGCCGCTGCTGGCGGTGACGGATGCGGCGATTGTCGGTCGTGAGGCAGGCATCAGCCTGATCGTCGCGCGCTTCGGGGTGAACCCGGCCAAAGAGATCGAACTGACGATTCGCCGCTTCGCCCAGAACGGCATCGAGTTGAAAGGCGCGGTGTTCAACGGCGTCGAGAAGCGTGCGGCCAGTTACTACGGCAACGGCAGCTACGGCTATTACAACTACGAATACGCGTCCGACAAGTCCTGAAAATCAGTGATTGTCCTTACCGGCAAGAAAGTGGGTGGGTTGTGAAAAAAATACTGCACGTGGCTGAAACGATAAAAGGTGGCGTCGCGACGGTGATCCGCACGATTTCCGCGTCTCCGGAAGAGGAGAGCGCCAACTACGAGCTGGTGTATCTGGTGCCGCAGGATCAGGAAAAGGAACTGCACGGCATCGCGCCGCAGCAGATCCGTACTTTCGATCGAACCGGGCGCAATGTGCCTTCGCTGCTGCGTTTTGCCTGGCGCCTGACGCAAGTGATGCTCAAGGAAAAACCCGATGTCGTGCATCTGCACAGTACGTTTTCCGGGGTGATCGGCCGTTGCGTGTGCGTGCTTTTGCGGCCGTGGCGCAAACCGAAAATCGTCTATTGCCCGCATGCCTTTTCGTTCCTGATGGAAAGCTCGCCGATCAAGCAGAAAGTCTATGCGTGGATCGAGCGGGTGTTGCAGAAGGTCACCGACACGATCATCTGCGTCAGCCAGTACGAGATGGACAAAGCCGCAGCGTTCGGCATCGAGCGCAAGCGCATGCGGCTGATCTACAACGGCATTCATCCCAAGGATGACGCGCGCAAAACCGAGGATCCGCAGCCGATTCATCTGCTCTTCGTCGGTCGGCTCGACTATCAGAAAGGCTTCGACGTGCTGCTCAAGGCCTATGCCAAGGCCGGGCGCAACGATCTGAAACTGACGGTGGTCGGCAGTGCGGTCAACGAGGCAACGGTCGAGTGCCCGCCAATGGACGGCGTTCAATACCTGCCGTGGGTCACGCCGGCCGAAGTCAACGCGCTGTATCAGCAGGCCGATGCGCTGATCGTCCCGAGTCGCTGGGAAGGCTTTGCCATGGTGCCGCTGGAAGGCATGGCGCTGGGCCTGCCGGTGATCGCCAGCGACTGCACCTCGCTGCCGGAACTGGTCACTCACGGGGTGTCCGGCTACGTGTTCCCCACCGGTGATCACCACGCGTTGGCCGATCGCCTGAAGCAGATCCAGAAACCCGCGTTGTCGGTCCTTGGCCTCGAAGGTCGACGCATCGTCCGCGAGCGCTTCAGCGCCGCGTTGATGATCCGCCAGACCTACGACGTGTATTCCGCTCCCTCTTATTAAGTAGAACTACGCTCATGAACGTAACGATTTTGCATGGCTACAGTGCCTCCAATTCCGGCGATGGTCTGCTGGTCGATCTGGCCATCGCGCTGGTGCAGCGCAATTTTGGCGAGGACACCGCGATCAGTGTCGTGGCCTCCGATCCGGACTCTTTCAAATACCTGCCGCACCCGCGCTTCGATGCGCCGGTCATGGCGGCCAAGGGCCTGGGCCGGGTCAAGCAAGCGGTTTTCCTCAATCAGTCCTATGCCGGGCTCGCGGATCTGTTGAAGAAAACCGATCTGATCGTCGGCGTCGGTGGCGGCTACATGCGTTCCAAAAGCGCCTTCGAACACATCAAGCTGAAACTGGGCCACGCCAAGCAACTGGAAACCGCGATCCTCAGCAAAGTGCCGTCGGTGTACCTGCCGCAAAGCATCGGGCCGTTCCACGGTGAGAGCGACAAGATCGTCGGCCACTACGCCAGCGCCGATGCGGTGTTCGTGCGCGATAACCGTTCCTCGGCGCTGTTCGATGCCTGCGAAAATGTGTACCGCGCACCGGATCTCGCGGTGCAGGCCCTGGCCGGCAAAATCCTTCAGCAACCCAAGTTCACCCGCTGCGCCTCCACGCCGGCCACAGTGTGCGTAGTGCTGCGCAAACCACCGGCATGGAGCAAGGAAAAGAAGCTCGCCTACGTAGCCAATCTGAAGGTGCTTCTGCAGCGTTTGAAGAACAAAAGCAAAGTGGTCTGCGCGGTGCAGAGCGCTGTGCGCGGTAATGATGACGGCGCGTTCTATCGCGAACTGGGCATCACCGAAGACCTGCTGCCATTGAAGGCCACGCTGGCCAAATACCAACCGGACCTGGTGATTTCCGTACGCCTGCACGGCGCCATCGAATCGCTGCTCTCGGGCGTGCCGGCGTATCACATCAGCTACGAGCGCAAAGGCTTCGGCGCCTATCAGGACATGGGCGTCGAGGACTGGGTGATCAACGGCGGCGACATCAATGTCGACACCATCATCGACACGGTTTTTGCGCCGAACGCGCTGTCGAACTTCGGCAAACGCCTGACCGACACCTGCCGTGAAATCGAGGCGAAAACCGTGGCCATGGACGACATCATCAAGGGCGTCATTCGATGATATTCCGCTTGTTGCTGCGCGGCGGAGCACTGGGCGCGAAGTTCTTGCTGGTGCTCGCCATCACCCATTACCTCGGTTACGAGGCGCTGGGTTTCTACGGCGTGGTGGTCGCGGCGTCGTTGATCGCGTCGAAGTTCTACAGCGTCGGTTTCAGCTCCGAGATCAATCGGTTGATCAGTGTCGGCGGCAGCTCGAAGCGGGTCGTCGACAAGGTTCTGCTGCTGTACCTGGCCGTGGGGTTGCTGTTGTCGGTGGTGACCGTGCTGATCTATTCGCTGTTCCAGCAGGTTGAGGCGACGACGGCATTGATCGCCTGTGTGACGCTGGTGCTGCTGACCGAGCACCTGTCGTTCGAGATCAACTCGTTTGTGTTTTCTGCGCAGAAGGCTACGGCGGGTGCGCTGCTGTTTTTCATCAAAACGGGTCTTTGGGCACTGCTGGCCGTGGGCGGAATGATGCTCGGCTGGGTGTCCGGGATCGCCAGCGTGTTGTGGCTGTGGGTCATCGCCAACGTGTTGGTGATCTTCACCGGTTATCTGATCGTGGTGAACGTCCATCGTGGGCGCGAAGAAGGGACGCTGGCGACGGCGACCGTTTGGAAAGCCGGGTTGCCGTTTTACCTGGGCACCGGTCTGATCGCGTTGAGTCAGTATGCCGAGCGCTTTCTGATCATCGACCTGGAACCCTACGCCAGCCTCGGTAAATACGTGTACGCCTGGTCGGCGGCCAACACCTTGCAGGCGTTGTCCTACGCGGTGGTGGCGGTGGTTGGCATTCCGGTGCTCGCCAAGCGTTATCAGGCGGATCAACAACCGTTCACGGTCACCCAGCTGTTCGTGAACAAGTGGGTCATGCGCTCGCTGGTGGTGTCGGCCGGGGTGGCGGTGTTGATTTACCTGTTCTTCAACATCGTGCTCGATTACGTCGCAACGGCGGTGCCGCGTCCGGACAACGGGATCCTCGGCGTACTGATCTTTTCCTTCGCCCTGCGCGCCATTGGCGACATCGTCTGGGGTGGCTTGATCGCGTCGAAAAACAGCCGGGTATCCCTCGCCAGTTCGGCCATTTGCCTGCTGATTTCGGTGCCGGTCAGCTACCTGCTGATCAAGCATTATTCGATCTACGGCGCGGCCTGGGGCAACGTCTTCGGGATCATCGTGCAACTCGGCGTGATTGCGCTGCTGACCCGTGCCACGCGCGCGAAAAAGGCTGTCGTGTCATGGGCCTGAAACTGCCGTGCATCGAGTTTCGCGGCAAGAAACTCGACTCGTCGCTGTCGTTCCTGATCCTGTTCACCGGCCTGTTTCTGTCGGTGGCCATGCCGTTGCTGATCCCCCGCGATCCCGGCCCGGATGCGATGACTTTGTGGTCGTCTTATGCCCGGGCCGACAACTGCAATTTCTGGAACCCGTTCTCGCCGGATCGCTCGTCCTACGAGTGTTCGGCGTTCCTGTTGCGGCCCACCGGGATCAACCTGACCAACGCCTGGGCCTACGGGATGTTCTGCAATTTCTTCCTTACGGCGATTCCCGTGGTGGTGTTCCGGCGCATGCCGCTGGCGATCTTCGGCACGCTATGCCTGTGGGGCATCGTCCGCTCGTTTTTCCTGGAAAACCTGACCAAGGAAATCATCGTGTCGGTGGCGGTGCTGAGCATTCTGTTCAGCTCGCTGACGCGCAAATACCGCGGCGGATTTTTCCTGTCGGCGGTGATCTACGGCGTGCTGATCCGGCCCTACTGGATTCTGTTTTCGCTGTCCTGGGTCGGCGTCTGCATGATGAAGAAGTACGTGTCGCGCATGACCTTCTTCCTGATGCTGTTCCTGTTCTATCTGGCGGTGGCCATGGCGATTCAGTTGGCGCTGGGCTTTCCGGTGTCGTCGATTCGCGCCAGCAACAACGAACTGCGCACGGCGGGCGAGGAGGGTTCCAAGTCGCTGATCGTCTCGTGGCTCAGTGGTAGCGACTTCGTCTCGCAGGCCCTGGATTCGATGATCATCTTCTTCCGGTTGTCGTTCCCCGTGGAGCTGATCCTGCTGTCCGGGCCGGGTCAGGTGATCTTCGTGGCGTTGATGATCATGACCGCTTTGCTGCTGTTCAAAGTCATCACCTCGACCGATTACAAAGGCGCGCCGATCCAGACCAAGCCCAAGGAACTGATCGCGATTCCTCTGGCGTTTCTGCTGGTTCAAGGCTTGTTCGAACCGGACTTCGGCTCGTTCGCCCGACACTTTTCGATGGTGGTGCCGGTGCTGTTCGTGGGCCTGGGGTTGATGTTGCGGGCGAACAAACCGGTGCAGGTCGAGTCAAGAATTCTGAATTGAGGCGGGTGTTTTATGTCGAGCAAGAAAAAGTCGCTGGAGATCGAAACCCTGCGCGGCCTCGCGTGCCTGTTGCTGGTGCTCTATCACGTGATCGGCCCGTTGGGCGGCGGTTTGAAGATCGATATCGGCTCGCCGTTCCGGGTGATCGCCGATTCGATGGTGTACGTGCGCATGCCGCTGTTCACCTTTATCTCGGGTTACATCTATTCCATCTACAAGATTCGCGGCAATGACTTTTCGGCGTTCTTCACCGGCAAGGTGCGGCGGCTGATCGTGCCGCTGTTTTGCGTGGGTGTGCCGTTTTCCGTGTTGCAGGCGGTGGGACCGGGCGTGAACAAGGACGTCGGCGTGATCGATGCGTTGTTGTCGTTCTTTGTGCCGATCAACCACTTCTGGTTCTTGCAGGCGGTGTTCATCATCTTCATGTTTGTCGGCCTGCTGGAATGGCGTGGCTTGCTGCGTTCGGCGACGCGTTTGTACCTGCTGTTCGCATTCTCCGCCGCCGTGTTTCTGCTGCCGCCGTTCAAGTTCGATGCGTTCGGCATCAATGGGGCGACTTATCTGTTGCCGTTCTTCGTGGCGGGGATGATCGGGCAGGAGAACGTCAGCGCGCTGAAGCAGCGATTCAAAGTGCTCGGCCCGTTGGTGTTCGTGCTGATTTCCCTGACGCTGTTGTACATCGCGGCGCTGGATCGCGAGCTGATCATCGACCGTCGCAGCCTGATCGGCCTGACGGTGGGTTGCGTGTCTTGCTTTGCGTTGCTGTCGAGTGACATGCGCTCGAAGGCGCTGACCTGGCTCGGTGGTTACTCTTACGCGATTTTCCTGTTTCATGTGCTGTTCGCCGCGACATCGCGTTCGGTGCTCGGACGCCTGGGCATCAAGGACGAAAGCGTTCTAGTGTTCTGCGGTGTGGTTTGCGGGTTGCTCGGGCCGGTGTTGCTGTCGACGATCTTCAGTCGGTTCAACTTCACTTCGGTGCTGTTTCTGGGCGAGCGTGCGGCGGCGAAAATACCGGCGGGGAACGTCTCCCCGGCGCAAGTCTCGGCTAAAGGAAGTGTTTGATGGTTGCAGTGGATGATGCCGCGCCGGTCGCGGCATCGGTGGTCGAAGTCGGCGACGCTCGCCAGCGGTTTGCCCAGTGGCGCGAAGGCAAGGCCGGGAAGGTTCTGTCGGTCTCGGTGATCGGTGACAGCTACAGCGCCGGGCAGGATTTCTATCTGAACAAACTGGTGCAGCGGCTGGTCGGGGAAGTCGGTTTTGCCGGCCCCGGTTATGTCGGTTTCAACCATGGCGCGGCGCTGGGCGGCAGCCACTTCAAATACACCCGCAGCAGCGAAAAGTACTTCGGCGGTGACTGGCAGGTGTCGAGCCTCGGCCAGGCCAGCCCCGACAGCCGCACCGTAACCGGAAGGCCCGGTGCATGGCTGCAAGTCGATGCTCACCCGAGTGAAACGATAAACACCGCCGTCACCCAGGCAAAACTGCTCTATCTCGGCAACGGCGAACCCAATGAAATCCGCTATCGTTGGGCGCCCTCGCAATCCTGGCAGCCGTTGAAACTGACCGGTGCCGGTGTTCAGGAAGTCCCGTTGTCAGGCATCTCCGCCGCGACGGATTGGGCGTTCAGGCTGGAAGTGGTGAAGGGCGCGCCAACGCTGTTCGGTCTGTGGATGAGCAACGATCAGGCCGGTTTGCGGGTGTCGAAACTGGCGGCGTCGGGTGCGGCCTCTGCCGACTTTTATCATGGCGACGGTCAATGGCAGGCGCAGTGGAAGGCGGTGGTCTCGAAGATCCCCGCGGACATCTACCTGATCATGCTCGGTGGTAACGATCAGGGTTTCGGGGTGAAACCGGAGCAGTACCTGAAAAACGTTCAGGGCCTGGTCGGGATGGTCCGCGAGATTCAGCCAACAGCGAGCGTCAACCTGATCATGCGCCAGGACACCACGCGCTCCAGTGCCTATCCGATGTCGGCGTATGCGCAGGTGTTGGAGCCCTGGGCTCGTGAGCAGCATCTGGGCTACGCCAATCTGCAATGCGCGTTCGGTACGGACGTCAAACGTTACGCGGCGGCGATGATCGGCCCGGACAAGATACATCCGGTGCCGGCCACGGGCGGGAAGGTGATTGCCGATTACTTCTATCGGATGATCGTCGGCGGCAACCACGGGGCTTCCTGCGGCGCCGCCTCGGAATAAGGGCTCAGCCCTTGTCGAAGTTGTCCACGTGACCCAGAAGCTCTGCGGTCTTTTGCGGCATCAACTGCGTCACGCAGCGGGTTTCCACAGTGATGATGATCGCCGGGTCGTTGCAGCAGATGCGCACCCGGAATCGCCAGTCGCTGAAAATCACTTTCAGGCCGTCGCGGTCATCGACCTCCAGCGCCTGTTCACCGTAGATCCGTTTCAGATGGGCGAGCAGGGGATAGGGATCGCGCAGCGGCCGGCGAATGTCCCCGGATGAAGGAAACATGCCGATCCGCTCCACCAGCAGGATGGTCCCGAGCCAGGATTCGTTGGCGCTGGGCAACGGCTGATGACGAGACAACCAGCTCATCACCCCGAGGTTGTCCACCTCCCGTTCAATGTCTGTCGAATGTTGTGCGATGTTCATGATTGCCTCGTCGGATGTGCGCGGGGGCGGTTTAACGGCCCTTGAGGTAGACGTTCTCGTAGCAGAAGTTGGTCGCCTGCAGGTAACCCTCGGCGTCGCCGCAGTCAAAGCGCAGGCCCTTGAATTTGTAGGCCAGCACGCAACCGTTCTGCGCCTGTTTCATCAGGGCATCGGTGATCTGGATTTCCCCGCCCTTGCCCGGCTCGGTGTCGGCGATCAGGTCGAAGATGTCGGGCGTCAGGATGTAGCGGCCGATGATCGCCAGGTTCGATGGGGCGTCCTGTGGCGCGGGTTTTTCCACCATGTGATTGACCCGGTAGATACCGTCGGAAATCGCCTCGCCGGCGATCACGCCGTACTTGTGAGTCTGATCGCGCGGGACTTCCTGGATGGCCACGATCGAGCAGCGGAATTTCTTGTAGAGCTGGATCATCTGCGTGAGCACGCCGTCACCTTCGAGGTTCAGGCACAGGTCGTCGGCCAGGACCACGGCGAAGGGTTCGTCACCGATCAACGGACGACCGCTGAGAATCGCGTGACCCAGGCCTTTCATTTCCACCTGGCGGGTGTAGGAGAAGGTGCAGGTGTCGATCAACTCGCGAGTGCCGGCCAGAAACTTCTCTTTCTCGGTGCCGCGAATCTGGTGTTCGAGTTCGTAGCTGATGTCGAAGTGGTCTTCCAGCGCGCGCTTGCCCCGTCCGGTGACGATTGCCATGTGCTGCAGGCCGGCGTCCCGTGCTTCTTCAACGGCGTATTCGATCAACGGCTTGTTGACGATCGGCAGCATCTCTTTGGGCATGGCTTTGGTGGCCGGCAAGAAACGCGTGCCATAGCCGGCAGCGGGGAACAAACATTTACGAATCATAGAAGTTTCCTGGACATTCATGGCATACAGCCATCGGTTACATTGCAATAAAGAAAAGTTGCAAGTTGATGAAGCTGTACTTTAATACCTGAGTCAGGTTGTAAGTGGCAATGTTAGCTTAGTGTAAAGCGGGGTAATGTTATTAGATGTCGGCTTGATAAATAACAGTTATTTTTAGTCGGTATCTGTCGATAGTGGTGAAAGTGCGAGAGTGCTAATAAGTACCGGGCAATACAGTTTGGCCTTTAAGAATATTTTTGGTCAGCGATGGAACTGTTTTTGTTTTGGATTGTTGTCGCCTTGTTTGTGTGAAGCAAGACACACATTAAACAAATGGGGCTTGACACGCTAGTTGACACTTTCCCCACTATGGACCGCGCTATGAAGATTCTGGTAACGGGTGGCGCCGGGTATATCGGCTCGCACACCACACTTGCATTGCTTGAAGCAGGTTATGAAGTTGTTGTTCTGGATAATCTTTGCAACAGCAGCGATGCGGCACTGCATGCAGTGGAAGGCATTTGCGGCAAAAGTGCAGTGATGGTCCGCGGCGATGTGTGCGACCGGGCGTTGCTGGACCGGATATTCCAGCAGCATTCGATCGACGCCGTCCTGCATTTCGCCGGCCTCAAGGCGGTCGGCGAGAGCGTGCGCAAGCCGCTCGAGTATTACGAAACCAACGTCAGCGGCAGCATTACGCTGTGCCAGGCGATGGCAGCGGCAGGGGTGTTCCGGCTGGTGTTCAGCTCCTCGGCCACGGTGTACGGCGAGCCTGAGCAGATGCCGATCCGCGAGGATTTCCCTACGGGCATCCCGACCAATCCCTACGGCCAATCCAAGCTGATTGTCGAAAATGTGCTGCGCGACCTGAGCCTGGCCGAGCCGCGCTGGAGTATCGCGCTGCTGCGTTACTTCAACCCGATCGGCGCCCACGACAGTGGCCACATGGGCGAAGACCCGAGCGGCATCCCCAATAACCTGCTGCCTTACATCAGCCAGGTCGCGGTCGGAAGCCTGCAGGAGTTGTCGGTCTTCGGTGACGATTACCCCACGGCAGACGGCACCGGCGTGCGCGATTACATCCACGTCGTCGACCTGGCGGACGGTCACCTGAAGGCCTTGCAGGCCATCGACGGGCGCACCGGCATTCATACCTGGAACCTCGGCACCGGCGATGGTTACAGCGTGATGCAAGTGCTGCGAGCCTTCGAACAGGCGTGCGGCAAGCCGGTGCCATTTCGGGTGATGCCACGGCGTTCGGGCGATATTGCCGAGAGTTGGGCTGACGCTTCCAAAGCGGAAAAGGAACTGGGCTGGAAAGCCACACGCAACTTGCAGGACATGGTTACCGACACTTGGCGCTGGCAGTCGAATCATCCCAAGGGTTACCTGGAATGATGGCCATTTAGTCCAATGTTATTTTCGGTCAGGTTGTTAGATATCGTCGGGAAATTACACTGGCAATGCCTTTTGCAAGTCCGTAGATATAACCTGCCGTTCGACTTTATCAGTTGAGTCTGACTGTGAAAGAACAGCGGATCTTGTTCGCGCTTTTTGCGACTTGAACTCTACCACCTCTAACGAAACACCCGGTGTAACGGTGCAATGTTAGAAAGGAGTTGATATGAAAAAAGTGATGGCGATTGCCTTGTTGACGATGTTGAGCAACTGGGCATCCGCAGCTGAAGCGCCGCTTACTGCGGTGACCAATGTATCGGGCAGTGTCGCGGCTTCTACAGCGCCTGCTGCCAGTACTGCAATGGTCGCCAGTGCCGTAGCGGCGTCCAACAGTGGTGGAAGTGCCAACGGCGGTACAACGGGTACCACCGGTACCACCGGTACAACCGGCACGCACAACTAACTGAAGTAACTGTTGGTGCAGTACAAGGTCGCCCGACGAAAGTCGGGTGACTTTGTTTTGGATTCGCCCTTGAATAGCGTAGTGCCATTATGACTCGTAGTTTTTCTCTTTTAATGCTGGCAAGTCTCGCTCTGCAAGGTTGCATGTTTTCCCCCGGTCAACACTTGAGCACCTTTGGCATCACCCGCCAGGGCGCCAGTGAAAGCAGCCGGGTCGAGTTGATTCCGATCACGCCCAAGCTGATCTCCATGAACCGGGCCACGCAGAAGCGTGAGTCAGTGCCCACGGAGTTGCTGGCGACGCCTGCCGAATACCGCATCGGCAACAACGACGTGCTGTACATCACGGTCTGGGATCATCCCGAGCTGACCGCGCCGTCGGGCGCGCAGCAGCAGATCGACGCCAACGGTCGCCTGGTGCGCTCCGACGGTACGCTGTATTACCCGTATATCAAGGAAGTCCAGGCCGCCGGCCGGACCATCCAGCAACTGCGCGACGACATCGAACAACGGCTGTCGGCATTCATCGCCGAGCCGCAAGTGGATGTTGCCGTGCTGCGCTTCGCCAGTCAGAAGGTCGTGGTCACCGGCGCCGTCGCCAAGGCCGGCCCGCAAGCGATTTCCACCAACCCGCTGAGTGTGGTCGAAGCCCTCGGTTCGGCGGGCATCGACACCAACAATGCCGACTTGTCCGGGCTGTTGCTGACGCGCAACGGACGGGTCTATCCGCTGAATCTGGATAACCTCAACCAGCAGGATTCCGAGTTGCAGAACGTCTACCTTCAGGGTGGCGACAAACTGTATCTGCCGTACAACGACAACAAGCGCATCTACGTGATGGGTGAGGTCAACCAGCCGCGCGCCCTGAGCTTCAAGACCGCGACCATGAACCTGTCCGACGTGCTCGGCTCGGTCGGTGGCCTGAGCCAGACCACCGCCAACGGCAACGCCGTGTACGTCATTCGCGGGGTGGAAAACCTCGATGTCGAGCCGGCGAAAATCTATCAACTGGAAGCCGAATCTCCCACCGCCATGGTCCTCGCCACACACTTCGAAGTGCGCCCGCAGGACGTCGTTTATGTAGGGCCTGCCAACGTGACTCGCTGGAACCGTCTGATCAGCCAGTTGGTGCCGTCGGCATCGATTGTCGGAACGGGTGCTTCCGCTGCGAAGAACTGGAGCGAATTCACCAACAACAGCAAATAAGGCCGGCCGACTGTGAATACGTTGAAAGTTGGCGTCTGCCTGATGGCGGCCTTGTTGCTGTGTGGCTGCAACCCGTTGATGGTCGCGTCGGTGACCAACCTCAAGTCGGCGGTAGTCGGCCCGGATGATATCGACGTGACGCCGGCCCAGGTGGCCGAGGTCAACTACCCGCAACTCAAACTGACCACGCCTTCCGGCTCCGGGGTATTGGCACTGGTGCGCGAGCGTGAAGACCTGCAGTTCTGGGTCGCCTCCGGCAAACAGGTTCTGCTGCTGCGCGACGGTCTCGCCGTGCGCACCATCGGCCTCGGTGCGGAAGGCGATCTGGACGGCACGCGGCTGTCCGATGCGTCGCCGTTCAAGCGCGGTCTGCACAACGTTGCCGATGGCGACACCAGTCAGCGCTGGATCGATCTTTACAAGGGCCAGGAAGTCGGGCTGATCGTCAACAGCCGCTTCACCCGAAAATCCATGGAAACCCTGAAGATTCTCAACAAGGAATACGCCGTGCTGCGTGTCGATGAGCGTATCGACGTCCCGGCCATCGGCCTGCGGGCGACCAACCGTTACTGGGTCGATCCGGTTGACGGTTTCATTGTGCAGAGTGAGCAGCAACTGACCTCGCAACTGCGAGTGAAGATCGTGCAGCTGACCCCTGATCGCAGGCACGTGCCATGAAGTGCTTGAGGGTTCTGTCGGCGAGTTTGATGTTGCTCGCCGGCGCAAGCCAGGCAGCGGTGACCGTCAGCGGCGACGTCGCCAACCCGGGGCCGGTCGAGTTGCCGGCAGGTGGACGATTGACCGATGTGATCAGCGTCGCCGTACCGAATGCCGAAGGTTATTGGCTGGCGGGGGAGTTGCTGCGTCAGTCCCTGCTGGAGCAGCAGACCCGGCTCAAGGTCGGCGTGCTGTTCGACCTGGACGTGTTGCAACGCATGGCCGATTTGTTCGATCGACCGAGCCGCAAAGCCCTGGCGGTGCGCATGGCCGAGGACGTGCGGCAGATGCCGGTCACCGGGCGCCAGATCGCGGATCTGGACCCGGTGGCGCTGGAAGTCGGGTTCGCCCGCAACATCCGTCTGGACGACGGCGATCGGCTGATCTACCCGCAGCGGGTCGATGAAGTGCAAGTACTCGGCGCCGTCGCCGGAACCTGCCGGCTGCCTTATCAGCCGTTGCTCGAGGCCCGTGAATACCTCAGCAGCTGCGTGCTGCTGGAGGACGATGCCGACGCCGATTACCTGTGGCTGATCCAGCCCAACGGCGTTTCGCGGCGCGTCGGCATTGCCCATTGGAATCGTGAGAGCGGGCAGTTTCCCGTTGCCGGCAGCAAGATTCTGGTGCCCTTGAAAAACGATGATCTTGATCCGCCTATCCCTGAACTGAATCAGCAGTTGGCCGAATTTATTGCCACGCAGTTGGCTGAGGTGGTTCGTTGAATTTGCGTTTTGCAGCTGTGTTGTTATTGCCGTGCGGCCTGGCCCATGCCGAGCCGCGCATTACCCAGGGCGATTTTGGTGGCACCGGTCTGTTGCAGACGCCCACCGCGCGCATGGCCCCGGCCGGCGAGTTGAGCGTCAACGCCAACCGCACCGAGCCTTACAGCCGCTACAGCGTTTCGTTGCAGCCGCTGGACTGGCTCGAAGGCTCGTTTCGCTACACCGCCATCACCAACCGCCCTTACGGCCCGGAGTCGATGAGCGGCAACCAGAGCTATAAGGACAAGGCGGTCGACGTCAAAGTCCGGCTCTGGGAAGAAACCCATTGGGCGCCCGATATCGCATTGGGCTTCCGAGACGTCGGCGGTACGGGTTTGTTCGCCAGTGAATTCCTGGTGGCCAACAAGCGCTTCGACAACCTGGATTTCAGCGCCGGCATTGCCTGGGGTTACATCGGCAATCGCGGAGATGTCGACAACCCGTTGGGCTATCTCGACGATCGCTTCAAGACCCGGCCGGCGATGGAAGGCACCGGTGACGTCAATGCCGGCTCGTATTTTCGCGGCCAGCCATCGTTCTTCGGCGGTGTGAGTTACCAGACGCCATGGGATCGCCTGAGCCTGAAACTCGAATACGAAGGCAACGACTACAAGCACGAACCGAAGGACAACGTGATCAAGCAGGACTCGCCGATCAACCTTGGCGCGGTGTTCAAAGTGACCGACTCCCTCGACGTGAGCGCGGCGTGGGAACGCGGTAATACGGCCATGTTCGGCGTCACGTTCCACACCAATTTCGTCAGCCGCAAAGCCCCGGCGAAGACCTTCGATCCGCCGCCGGAACCGTTGCCAGTGAAAGCACCGACCACGGCGCCGGATCAGGTCGACTGGGCCAACGTATCGCAACGCTTGCAGCAGAACGCGGGCTATCAGGTCGAGCGCATCACTCAGCGAGACTCCGAGCTGATCGTGTACGGCGAGCAGCAGCGTTATTTTCATTCGGCCAAGGCTGTCGGCCGTGCGAGCCGGATTCTGGACAACAGCGTCAACGACGACATCAACTGGTTCACCGTGGTCAACAAGCGCTATGACCTGCCGCTGGAAGAAACCAGCGTGCCGCGCCAGACCTTCCGCGAAGTGATCAACAACGAGGAGCCGCTGCAAACGTTGCACCGCACCACCGAGGTCAACCCGGCGATGCCGCACAACGAGAAGACGCTCTACACCCAGGCGCCGCAGCACTTCAGTTATGGCGCCGGTCTGGGCTTCAAGCAGAACGTCGGCGGCCCGGATGGTTTGCTCTATCAATTCAGTGCCGACCTCGACGCCGAGTTCCGCTTCAACCGCAACACCTGGTGGAGCGGCATGCTCAGCCAGAACCTGGCGAACAACTTCGACAAGTTCAAATACGACGCACCCAGCGGTCTGCCGCGTGTGCGTACGGATTTGCGCCAGTACCTGACGACCTCCGAAACCACCATGCCGTTATTTCAGGTCAGCCACGCCGAGCAACTGGACAAAGATCTGTATGGCATGGTCTACGGCGGTTATCTGGAATCGATGTTCGCGGGTGTCGGCGGCGAGGTGCTGTTCCGTCCGACCGGGGAGCGCTGGGCGATCGGTGCGGACCTGAACTACGTGCGTCAGCGCGAATTCGACCAGGGTTTCGACCTGCGTGATTATTCGGTGCTGACCGGCCATATCACCGGTTACACCGACTTGCCTTACGAAACGCTCGCGGCGGTCAGCGTCGGGCGCTATCTGGCGGGCGACTTTGGCGGCACGCTGGATATCTCGCGAGAGTTTTCCAACGGTGTGCGCTTCGGTGCCTGGGCGACCATCACCACCGCCGGCAGTACGGAATACGGCGAAGGTAGTTTCGACAAGGGCATTTACCTGTCCATTCCGTTCGACGAGATGATGAGCATGTCGACCATGCGCCGGGCCAACCTGGTCTGGGCGCCGCTGACCCGTGACGGTGGTGCGAGGCTCAATCGCAGCTTCCAGCTGCACTCGATGACCGATAGCCGTGAGGACGACATGTTCTATCGCAACTTTGGGAAGATTACTGAGTAAGTCCGGGAGACCGGAAAGCCAAAATGGGAGCCCTTCGGCTCCCGTTTTTGTTTGTGGTGGATGCCTTTGTTGATCCTTCCACCGTTGCCACAGGTTATTGGGTAATGCCTGATCTTCAGCATTGCCCGGAACCTTGTGGGAGCGAGCCTGCTCGCGATTGGCGTCAGTCCGGTCGGCATCAATTCAACTGCCCCAGCGTGCTCGCAAGCTGCCCGCCAACCCCCAAGTCCCGCCCACAAAAAAGGGGACTTTCGTCCCCTTGCGGTGTTGCTTTCTGCAGCTCTGCGTCTCAGTAAATATCCTTCGACAACAGGGTAAACGGCGTCTTCACCAGGATCTTCACGTCCAGCCACAGCGACCAGTTGTTGATGTACTTGAGGTCGATCTCGACACGCTTTTCCATTTTGTCGAGGGTGTCGGTCTCACCCCGGCAGCCGCTGATCTGCGCCAGGCCAGTGATGCCCGGTTTGATTCGATGGCGCGCCATGTAGGCGAGGATTTTCCCCGAGTAGTAGTTGTTGTGCGCCACGGCGTGCGGGCGAGGGCCAACCAGTGCCATGTGGCCTTGCAGCACGTTGAACAGTTGCGGCAGTTCGTCCAGCGAAGTGCGGCGGATGAAGCGCCCGACGGCGGTGATGCGCGAATCGTTGCGGCTGGCCTGTTTGACGTCGCGGTCATCGTGGACGCGCATCGAGCGGAACTTCCAGACCTGAATCACCTTGCCGTTCCAGCCATGGCGATCCTGCTTGAAGAACACCGGGCCCGGCGAGCTGAGCTTCACCGCCAGCGAGATAAGCAGCAGCACCGGGCTCAACAGGATGATCGCCAGCAGCGCGACGCTTTTCTCCATCAGGCTCTTGCTCAGGGCAGCGGTAGGGCGGCTGGTCAGCGGGCTTTCATTGAGGTAAATCGCCGGCAGGCCGTCCACGACTTTTACCGAGTGATTGAGCAGCGTCAGGCTGTTCAGATCCGGCACCCAGACCACGTCCACGTTGGCATCCAGCAGATCGACATACATCGCTTCGATCTTCGCCGCTTCGGACAGCGACAGCGTGATGTACAGGCGACGGATGTCGTGACGTTTGATCAGTTCCAGCAGGTTTTCCTGATCGCCGACGATGCGCGGAGCGTCTGCGTCCAGAGCGGGCAGGGTGCCGTTGCTGACCAGGCCTACCAACGGCAGGTTTTCGTGTTCGCTGAGCTTTTTCGCCAGGCCCAGGGCCAGTTCGCCCGTCCCTACAATCAGGGTCTTGTGCTCGCTTTTGCGCGAGCGCTGGTAGTACTTGGAGAACGCATGCAGCGGTGCATACAGCAACGCTTGTCCGAGGAAGCCGTACACCGCCCAGTCAAGGATCACCTGGCGCGAAAACAGCTCATCGGCCTTGCAGATGAACGCGATGAACGTCAGCCCGGCCATCGTCATCGACCAGCCCATGAACAGCCGTCCCAGACCGGTCAGGTAGTTGTCTCGCTTTCGGTAAGCGCCGCTGAAGGTATAAGCCGGAACCGAGGCCAACACCGCCAGCATGGTGCACATCCGGTAATAGAACTCGACCGTTCCCGTGTGCTGCTCAGCCAATATAAATAACAGTGAAACAATAAAGCACTGTGCCAGTGCCCATTGGCCCCAGAAGGTAAGTCCCTTGAGGCCCGTGTTTCGGTTGATACGTAGAGTGAGATCCATATGCGATATCCCCAAAAGACTTCCATTCAGGTTTCGACAGTTGAAATCCGAGTTGTTAAGCAGATTTGTTTTTGTTTTAGGTGCCCATGTTCTGAGGTAACAACATCGGTATGCCGAACTGTCGTCAATCAATAGACTAAGTTATTGGGGAAGAAGCTGTCTGACGAGTTCTAACAAGATGGCAATGTGCCAATCATTTGAATTGAAGAATATCAAACGTTAGAAAAGGTCGAAGGGCGGAGGGTTAATAATCCCTGTTGTGTTTGCTATCGTAGGAAGGGTGAGGAGGGAGGCATTACTGACAAAGGAGGGTTAAACCAAGCAAAGTGCTTTTTTATTTTTGTAATTGCACTTGCTTCTGTTCATTGATGGGAAGGCTGTGCTTAGGCAATAACTTCCTGGATCAGGCAATAACCGCGATTACGGACAGCGCGAAACAGTCGCTCACCGTTACTGGCACTTTTGAATTTGTCTTGAAGACGGCTCAGGCACATCTCCAGACCGCGATATTGTTCCGGTTCCCGACCGATGCTGAGAATCAGATCGTCGCGACTGACAACGCGTTCTTCATGGTGCAGCATTTTCCTGACCAGTGCGGTTTCGAGGCCGGTGAGACTGATCTCTATATCCTCCCGGACGAGTACGCCTTGATCGTTATCAAGATGCCAGGCTTCTGTGACCGGCCGGGAAGTGTCATTGACGTCCGACGTTATGGCCTGGGTGTTCTGGAATGAATGAGTAGATTGTGCAGCCAGCCATTCGGACTCGAGGGTGGCCAATATTCGCTGGGTATCATGTTCAATACTGCGAGCGACGCTTTTCCTTGTGCCGCGTGGGTAAGTGAACTCCATCAGCGTGGGAGTGGAAGAGGGCGAAGCAACACCTTCAACAAACATCTGTGCCTGAGACGTACCAAACGAATTGAAACGCTCACTGGAGAGAATGCTCTCGAGTTCGCGCTGCGACGCGGAATTGTTCGTCACGACAACAAAATATTTTCTTGGGAGGGTTGTACTGGTTTCCATGTCTCTCTCCTGAAATAACGCACCAAATATGGCTAAAAGGTATTCGGCAGACGAGTAATAACGCGCTCGGAAATAATCGACAGGCAGGGTCTGGGCCCAATTATGGCCGCGATAAGTTCCACTTGGTCTGCTTTTAGAGTAATGATTTATTGTTATGTTTAAGTGTTGCAGCGCTCATTCAATTGACAGCTTTTTATTGGATAGATATTGCGGATAAAGCGGTGAGACGTTGGATTTTCATAGCGTTGCATCAGACGTTCCCTCGTATGCTGCAAATGATGATTTCCTGACTCAGGCGGTCGAGATCAACCCCCTCATCAGGCGGTAGCCATACCCGCGAATGCTCTGTATGGCGTTCGTACCGTACACGTCCTTGATTTTCCCACGCAAGCGGCTGATGGATTTTTCCAGTGCCCGGGGATCGTAGAAATTGCTGTTGAGCCCCATGATGCTGGCGATTTCATCATGGCTGAGTATGTGATTACTGGTCTGCGCAAACGCTTCCAGAATCTTCATTTCGGCAAAGGAAATGTCCAGTTTCTTGCTGGTGTCCGACAGGCAAATACGGGTCGGGTCCAGCACCAGGTCTATATCCCTGAGCCATTCTTCACTGCTGAAGAACTCACCGAACAACTCGGCGCCTTCGTCGGCAAGCGTATTGAGCTTGATACAGAAGTCCGCCCCCGCAAGATGGTATTTGATCTTGCTGTAGGCGCCTCGCCCTGTAATGACCGCGCAAATGATCGGCTTCAAGTTGTCGGCACGCAGGTTTTCCACCCGCGCCAGATTGTCTTCGAGTGCCTGGGGAGTGTCGATGATGATGAAGATGGCTCGATATGAGCCGTGATATTCATTTTGCTGATATGAACTAGTGAAGGAGTTGGCCTCTAGAACCAGATCGGTCTGCACATGCTGCGCGATCAACGCTCTAAAATGTTCAGCCACAGCACGGGTACGGGCCAGAGTGAGAACGCCTGGCTCGTTGTTTGTCCGGTGTGGGCTGCTAGTCGCCAAGTTCCCTGTAAGCATGATGCGTTGACTCGAAAAAGTGCTGACATCGGGATGTTAAAGCACCGGTTCTCATCTGTGACTGACAATTGGTAACATTTACGCGGTTTTTAGACGTGGCTCCCGAGTTTTCTAACAATAGTTAAGCATTTCAAGCTTTTAGTTGATTTTCTCGGGGCTGTGAACTAACGAAGCGAAGGCCGTTAGATGGTGGCGATGTGCAATGGTGCCACTATTTTGTAACTATGGCGACCTGTTTTATGTCCTATGGCCACTATTGATCGTGACTTGAAACTGGAGAATGTGAGGTGGGTCACATTTTAGGGCGTGAGGGCTTTTTTTGCTACTAAGAGAACAAGTTCACAGACGGACGATTATTAACATGGCTTGAGTGTGTCTTTTGATAAGACATATTCTCCGTCACCGAGTCGGGCAATGGGTCTGGATCTACCAATTGTTTAACTTCAGATACCCAATGCCTGAATGCAGTTGACCGGGCGCTCTTTACGAGCGTTCTGACGGAGGATTAATGGATTTACTGACCTTGTTCAAGGTGTTGATTTTAGGTGCGGTAGAAGGTCTCACCGAGTTCTTGCCCATCTCCAGTACGGGCCACCAGATTATCGTTGCCGACTTGCTCGATTTTGGTGGCGAACGCGCCATGGCGTTCAACATCATTATTCAACTGGGTGCCATTCTTGCCGTCGTCTGGGAGTTTCGCCCGAAGATCTTCGAAATCGTCAAAGGCCTGCCGACCCAGCGCAATGCGCAACGATTCACGCTTAATTTGATGATCGCATTCTTCCCGGCGGTCGTCCTGGGCGTGTTATTCGCCGATGCCATTCATCATTACTTGTTTAACCCGATCACCGTCGCTGTCGCACTGGTGGTGGGCGGTATCGTGATGTTGTGGGCCGAACGTCGGGATCATGTGGTGAGCGTCGAGCACGTCGACGACATGGCCTGGTCCGACGCGTTGAAGATCGGTTTCGTACAGTGCCTGGCGATGATTCCGGGTACTTCGCGCTCCGGCTCCACCATCATCGGCGGCTTGCTGTTCGGCCTGTCGCGTAAGGCCGCCACGGAGTTCTCGTTCTTCCTGGCGATGCCAACCATGGTCGGCGCGGCGGTGTACTCAGGCTACAAGTACCGGGAACTGTTCCAGGCGGGCGACTTGCCTGTGTTCGCCCTGGGCTTCGTCACCGCGTTCGTGTTCGCGATGATCGCTGTACGCGGCTTGCTCAAGTTCATTGCGAACCACAGCTACGCCGCGTTTGCCTGGTACCGGATCGCGTTTGGCTTGCTGATCCTGGCGACGTGGGTGTTTGGCTGGGTGAACTGGACGGAAGCGACTGCCTGATCACTGACTGCTGATCAGCGCCGCGACGGCGAGGTCGCTCAACTCCGTATCAGGCGATTCCTGACGAAAACGCTGCAAGGCTGACGTGAAATACGCAGCCTTCAGCATGCCGTCGCTGGCGAGGTAGAGTCGCGCGTCTTCCAGCTCCTCGGCGGAGTAAACGCGTTTATGGCTTTCGGTGGTTTCTTGCGAGGCCGTAAAGGGCGTGAGCAGCAAAGAGACAAGCGTGAAACCAGACAGCTTGGTCACCTCCCATGGCGTATCGGTGTTACCCAGACACAGCCCGTCGCAGTGGGCCTGAACATTGGAAGTGATGCAAAACAAGGCAAGGAGGGTGCAGCGCTTGAAGCCAGGGAAATTCAATGTGGGCATAAACAAAAGACATCCTGTCAGTACATCAAAAGAATTACAGCCGCGGGCAACGGTCATTCGTTGCCCGCACATTCAACGCCTCGATCAACGACCCGCCAGCAACTCCGCCGCCTGATCCAGCAACGCCAACGGATCCTTGGCCTTGTGGATATCCACCGACAACAACTGCCGAAACTTGCGCGCCCCCGGGAAACCGGTGCCCAGGCCCAGCACATGGCGCGTGATGTGATGCATCGCCCCGCCGGTCGCCAGATGCTCGGCAATATAAGGCCGCAGCTGCGCCAACGCCTCGGCGCGAGTGATCACCGGCGCTGAACTGCCGAACAACTGCTGATCCACCTCGGCCAGCAGATACGGATTGTGATAAGCCTCACGGCCCAGCATCACACCGTCAAAGGTCTGCAAATGCTCATGGCAGGCCTCCATCGTCTTGATCCCGCCGTTCAGAATGAACTCAAGCTCCGGAAAATCCGCCTTCAACCGCGCCGCCACGTCATAACGCAGCGGCGGAATGTCACGGTTCTCCTTCGGCGACAACCCCTCCAGAATCGCGATCCGCGCATGCACCGTAAAACTCGTGCACCCGGCATCCCGCACCGTACCGACGAAATCACACAGCTCCTCATAACTGTCCCGCCCGTTGATCCCGATCCGATGCTTCACCGTCACCGGAATCGACACCGCATCACGCATCGCCTTCACACAATCCGCCACCAACTGCGGATGCCCCATCAGGCACGCACCGATCATATTGTTCTGCACCCGATCACTCGGGCAGCCAACGTTCAGATTCACCTCGTCATAACCGTGCTCCTGCGCCATACGTGCGCAGGCGGCCAGGTCCAGCGGAACACTACCGCCCAGTTGCAGAGCCAACGGATGCTCGGCTTCGTTGTGACGAAGGAAGCGTTCGTGATCGCCGTTGAGCAGAGCGCCGGTGGTGACCATCTCGGTGTAGAGCAGGGCGTTTTTCGACAGCAGGCGTAGGAAGTACCGGCAATGGCGGTCAGTCCAATCCATCATCGGCGCGACGCTGAAGCGGCGCGAAGGCTCTTGGCGGGCTGGGCTAGCGTTTACGGGCGTTTTGGGTTTTTCAAAATTCATTGATACTGATCTTTTATACAGCGGTTTTTACCCATTTTCCCTTGTTTTTCGAAGTCGGTTGCTAAAATGTAGCAAGCGAGATCAGCAATGTAGCAACTGGAAATGGGCACGATTACATCACGCAAGCGCAAGGACAACTCGACGGCCTACACGGCGCAGATACGGATCAATCGGGACGGGAAGACAGTTTATCAGGAAAGCCAGACCTTCGACCGCAAGCAGGTCGCCCAGGCTTGGATTAAGCGCCGCGAGACGGAGCTGGCCGAGCCGGGTGGTATCGAGCGTGCGAACCGCAAGGGCGTGACGATCAAGAAGATGATCGAGCAGTACCTGGACGAGTACGAAAAGATCCGCCCGCTGGGCAAAACCAAAAGTGCGACCCTGAAGGCGATCAAGGACACCTGGTTGGGCGAGCTCGACGACTCGGCACTGACCAGCCAGAAGCTGGTGGAGTTCGCGCAATGGCGAATGAGCAAGGCGGGCGGTGGAGTCCAGGCGCAGACGGTGGGCAACGATCTGTCGCACCTGGGCGCGGTGCTGTCGGTAGCGCGGCCGGCCTGGGGCTATGAGGTCGATCCGCTGGCGATGCCGGACGCACGCAAAGTGTTGCGTAAGCTCGGTATGGTGAGCAAGAGCAAGGAGCGCAACCGTCGGCCTACGCTGGAAGAGCTGGACAAGCTGATGGTGCATTTCTTCGAGATTCAGACTCGCCGCAAAGCCCAGATCGACATGCCGAAGATCATCGCCTTCGCGATCTTCTCGACGCGCCGGCAAGAGGAGATCACGCGGATTCGTTGGGAGGACCTGGATGAGTCCCGGCAGGTGGTCCTGGTGCGGGTCATGAAAAACCCCGGGCAAAAGATCGGCAACAACGTGTGGTGCCATCTACCGGATGAGGCCTGGGCAATCATCCAGACCATGCCGAAAAAGGAAAAGGAAAAGGAAAAGGAAAAGGAAAAGGAAAAGGAAAAGGAAAAGGAAAAGGAAAAGGAAATCTTCCCCTATAACGGCAGGTCAGCGTCCTTTACGCGGGCCTGCCCGCTACTGGTCATTGAGGATCTGCATTTCCATGACTTGCGGCATGAAGGGGTGAGTCGGTTGTTCGAGATGGACTGGGACATTCCCCGAGTGTCTAGCGTTTCAGGGCACAGGGATTGGAATTCTCTGCGCAGATACACACATCTCCGAGGGAGGGGAGAGATTTACAGCGATTGGAGGTGGCTCAATCGTGTGAAGGGCGGCCTCTTAGCTTCGAGCGATAATTGATAATTGGATATTTAATCCAATCGCTTTCGGTTTGTATTGAAGGGGTAGCGGGTAAACCCGCTACCCCTGGTCGTCATGAGGCGTAGAGACAAGTACTAGTATCGGTCGGTGCCACCAGAACTGGCCACCAAAATGGCATGTTTCCCTTCCAGTCAGGACCTTCCTGTCTCAAAAATACTAATGCTGGTTCTGTTCTGGTTTTTGCCAGCAAGTCCCTGAACGGACCAGCACCAACTATAGATTCGCCGGTTTTGTCTTTCGATTTAAAGCTAATCTTCCGTTTTGTAGCAACCAGGATTTTTACTTTGCCACCCGAATTTTTACTGTAATACCTTGCCAGGCCGCTCATTGCATCCCACTGAAATTTGCTTGCTGGATCAAGGGTAATCGCTTTTTGAGCCGTCGAGATAAGGGCTAACGCGTCTTCAACGGATATCTCAGAAAAAGCGGCTATATCTTTATATTGATCAAGTGCGTGATCTAGTTTGGCTAAAGCTGCAGTTGCAGTAGTACCGTTTTTTGTATCAAAACCTTGAGGGAGCAAATAACCGGCGGGCCGAACCGAAATCACTTCGCTCATCGCAACCTTGCTTGGAGAGCAAGGGGTGATTCCAGATTTAGAATTGTTTTCGATAAAAATGACAGACGAATGCTCACCTTTTTCATCAAACGCATCGCGTAGCGCGGTGTCGGAGTGATGAATCATTTTCAATCGCGTAAAGACCGATAGCGATGTGTAGAATCTAGTGACTGCTAGATCTTTTTCAGGTCGGGCTCCGTACATTCGTGAATGCTGAAGTACAGTGTCTGCCTGCATTCTCTTTGGATTTCTTCCGTAAAAAAAAGAAATAAGAGAAGGGATGGTAATTCCTCGATCCAGCAAGCTTCCGCCGATAAAAATGTTCGCATGAACTCGAAGGTGTAATTCCGCGGTAGCTGGATCCAGTAATGAGGCTACCTGTGAGTCTGAGTTAACAACTTGCACTAAATGATGGCCGTCCGCGAGCAATTTCTTTAGTTCGTTATACGTTGTTGCGCTGTCGATCGTCTCGCCGCTTTGCCACTGAACGGACTCAGCTAGATCCTCTAAGCACAGCTTATATAATTCTTTGAATTCCACAGTGTCAGACACGGCAGCGGATTCGAAGGCTGTGATTATATTGTTTACGTTTTTCTCTTGTAAGTCGTGAGCGGTACGCTGGGTGTCGTTGTGAATGATCATCGAGTACTTGGACTGTTTTTCATTTTTTTTCTTTTGCTGCTGGCGTCGAATGGTTGTTCCCAGCAAGAAGGAAAGAACGGCGCGTCTTAATGTACTGATGCTTTCGGTGGTCCAGATGTCCTTAACTTCTACAGATTTCGCGTGTTTCGGTCGTAGGGCATTTTGTTCGGATTCAGGAACTTCAATAAATAATTTGCTCCTGTAGTCATTGATGCCGTGATCGCCAAAATAATGGTCGCCTCCCACGTAAGCTGAGTGAATTGGGAGTAATTCGGTGAATTGCGGCTTTTTGGCGAGATACACAAACGGGTCATATGACTCTGGTTGAAGATACAGGGCGTAAGGTGTGGCGGTAACTTGAAGGAACGAAATTTTTGGGACCAGTCGCCTCAGATTATCTAACTGCAACGCAATTGCGCCCTGCTCTAGGTCCGGTTGTCCTTTCTTTTTTGCAAAGCGCACACTTGCCATGTCCGCTTCATCATCAACAAGTAATACTTTCTCATCCAGTAGTGTTGAGTGTTTGTTGAAAAATGTTATTACGCGTTCAAGGTTTTTTATTTCTTTTTTTGCAACAATAATTATTTTTTTCTTAAGGTCTGGCCTGGTTAATTTGGAGAAATTCATGATGTCAAATATGATGATTTGTTCATCATCAATGAAGGCTTTGAAGTCGCTGCTGATTCGGCTTACTGTCTGTTGCGCAAGCGTTTTTGTGCCCTTTGTAAGCACCAGTGCAATTTGATAGTCATGATCGAATGCTCTGGCAATGATTCCAAGAAATCCACCAGTCTTACCGGATTGGATCTTACCTAGGAGCATCCCTGGCTGATCCATAGACGTTCCGCTCGCGGCGAGTTTTGTGACTACATTATGAATGCAATCAGTGAGAGGCTTGCTATCCTTGCGTTCTGCGCTTAGGCGACCGTAAAAACTTTGCATTGATACTCCATCCCTATATTGGAATCAGGAAGCTCGATTGCTTCGTGTCCTTGATTAGTCGAGGGGTGAATCGATCCTAAGGGATCCAATCACCCCAATACAACCCAGGGATGGCATATTGCCCATGCGAGCGGGTACGCCTTGCGTGTGTCACACGGTCGACGCGAAATTCTGCCTCCTGTTCCTCAACTGATCGTTTTCCTTTGTTGCTTTGGCACGCTGCCGATCAATGTAGTCGGCAAGGTCTTTCAGATGGATCCCTAGTGACGTTTTTTGGCTTTCAGCTCCCATTCGGATGATGGGAATGTCAATTTCGCCTGATAGGCACTTATGTTTGAACTTCTCTACGGTTAGGTGCATGTAGTCTGCGCAGACACGCTGCAAAGGAATGACCGCCTGCCCTTCATACTGAGCCATCAATAAATAAACAGTGTTCATGCTTCGTTTTCCTTGATGCCTTCGGCTGGACCATCGACCAACCCAGCTCGGTAGCCCGTCCGATAGGGAAGGTAGCAGCAAATGATGAAGCCGGTCAGTGCGCAGATCTGAGTTGAAATCATGTGGTGTGCTCCAGGTTGTTATTGTTAGCCGGTGGTGGCGGCCGTTTAGGGTTGCTGGTTCTGCTGGGTTGAATCGGTCTATTTCCTTGCCTGCTCCTCGTCCGCCGAGTAGGCCCTGATGTCGATCCATGACGCCAGGTGGCGGATGCGCACCGGCGATCTGTTTGCCGACATGCAGGTCAACGCAGCACTCTCGGCCTACCTGCAGAACAAGGCGCTGTACAGCCAGTTGAAAAACGACTCGCGTGAAGCGTCGGGCATCCTCGACAAAAACCTTGCCGAGCGGCGGGAGTCGTCGCAGAAATGGGCGGAAACGACGCAGGCGATGAACGATGCCCTGCGCAGTGCCGGCGATGTCCTGCGGCCGGTGACGGAGACGGTGGCCGAGGGACTGACCAAAGTCACTAAGGGCATCACCGCGTTGTCGGACAGTTCACCCGGTGTGGTCGCCGGTGGGCTTCTGGCGCTGAAGACGTTGGTCAGCACGTACAAGATTGGCAAAGGGCTGTTCAACCTGGCACGCGGGACGCTGGGCAAGGGCAAGGGCAAGGGCAAGGGCAAGGGCAAGGGCAAGGGCAAGGGCAAGGGCAAGGCCGATGAGGTGCAGAAAGTCTTCATCACCAACTCGACAGCAGGTGATCGTGTCGCTCCAGAGGCAGAGCTCAAGGGCAAGGTCGGGAAGGCCCTGTCCCTGGTTGAAACCGGACTGAAGGCCGTGGCAGCGGTCAAGGGCGTGTCGGAAGGTGGCGACACAACGGATGGGCAGGCAGATAAAAAAGTCGGCGTTTTGGACCTGCTGGCGACGGGCCTCAAGGTGGCATCGCTCGCCAAAGAGGCCGCCGTCGATGGTGATCTGCAAGCCGGTCTGGAAGACGGGAGCGTCAGGAAAGTGTACGTGGTGAACGCGGCCGCCATGGGCGGCGGTCCCTTCGACACCCGTCTGGCCAAGCAATACGACTGCACCGCGAAGGTGGCCGAAGGCAAGCTGCTGCTAATGCCTCGCCAAGGCGGGCAGAGCGCAAGCGGCAAGTCTTTCGGTGCGATTACCGTCTCGCGCAATGATGTCAGTCGTTGGCAGTTTCACTTGGGGGATCGCAACGCGCACAAGGCCGTGGCGACCAAGCATCAGGACAAGAAGAACGGCAAGCTGGTGGTGGTCTCGTTGGATAACGACGACGTGCCCGACGGTCTGCCGGCGGTGCACACCGACCGGCACATCTATCCCAACAAAACCGCCGCCCAAGCCGCGGCTAAAGCTCGCTTGGCGGCGTTCAACCGCTCGGGTGCCGGTGTGCGTCTGGAAATGTCCGGGCGCACGGACATCTTCGCCGAGCGACCGATCAACGCCCAAGGCTTCAAGGACGGGCTTGACGGTGAGTACCTGACCGATTCGGTCGAACAGGTGTACACCCAGTCGGGCTGGTCGACCACGGTCGAGTGCAACGGCGGCAAGTAGGGTAAAGCCAAGGTCAAAGGCAAGCAGATCAAGCAAACAAAGAGTTTGAAGGTGGTGCAGCTCAATCAATAGGTGGCCAACGACAACACTGAAAAAACAGGAGCAATGCGAATGCCGATAACCGAGCAGCAACTTCAACGCATCATGCCGAACGCCCGCTGCCAAGCGGGCGTTTTTGTTTCTGCTTTAAACGCCGCCATGGCCCACCGGCAGATCATCACACCGAAACGCCAGACGGCGTTCCTCGCGCAGGTAGGCCACGAATCCGGCCAGCTGCAGTACGTGCGTGAGCTGGGCGGCGCGCAGTACCTGGCCAAATACGACACCGGTAATCTGGCGGTAAAACTGGGCAACACCCCGGAAGCCGATGGTGATGGCCAGCGCTATCGCGGTCGCGGCCTGATCCAGATCGCCGGTCACAGCAATTACCTACGGTGCAGCTTGGCGTTGTTCGGCGACGAACGTTTGCTGAACACGCCGGAACTGCTGGAACTACCGCAATGGGCAGCCGAGTCGGCCGCATGGTTCTGGTGGGTGCGCGACCTAAATGCGCTCGCGGATCGGGACGAATTTGAAGCGATCACCCGCAAGATCAATGGCGGCCTGAATGGTCTGGCAGATCGATTGCAGCTGTGGGAGCGGGCGAGGGCGGTGTTATGCGTTTCGTCGACCTGATACCTGCGCCGCTAAGGCTTTTCGCCGTGGGAGCGGGGTTGGTCATCGTCGCCTGTGGTTTTGCCGCAGTGGCTTGGCAAGCCCAATTCATGAACTGGGAGCCGTTTGCTTTAGGCGGCTTGTTCTGAGAGTGCCCCTTAATACTTCCGTCAACATCGTGCGAATTTTTATTTTTTACTGCAGTGTGGGCCAATGTTATCGATCTCCTAATAGAAGCTCAGAATCAATAATTGCCGAAAGCTTGGCTTTCATCAGGGAGGTCGATTGTGGCAAAAATGGAAGTCCGCCAATTTCTACTTGAGGAATGCTTTTGTAGAATTTATGCGATTGGTAGCTTTCTTCATCTGGCAGTGGAAACAGCACAATAGCGCCTTGTACGACACCAGTTATGTAGTCGTTGGGGCGCATCGGATGCGGGATAGCAATGGCATCCCGATATCGGTGCATGGTGTTAATGTCATCGACAGTAGGGCCGGGGCCACCGTATTGGTTGACGTACTCTTTATCGAATTGCATTCGGTATTTTGCATCAAATATATAAAAACGTTTATCACTGGTGATTTGAATTACATTGTCAGGTTTTTGCGCGATTGTAGGCAATCTACCAAACAGTCTGTTGTAGACGATATAGATTTTCTGATTTGTCGGGCGATGTAAAAATCGCATTGCAGTGGTGACACCCTTCGCCAACGTGATTGTGGTTCTGAAACGATTCACTTTGACGACGGTTTGTTCCTCTAAATCAAATCGCTCGCACAGCAGTTCGACAATTTTCAAAAAGCACCAGTATTCATAAAGCAATGCGGTGTCTTTTACTCCGATTGGAACTATGTTTCCGGTAAATGAGAGCCCGCTATTTAATAGTCTGGCTATCTTATCGATGCGCGAATACACCGGATGCTTGTGGAGGACCATTGAGCTTGGCTGTAACAATGTCGCCTCGCCGACGGCCGCAAGGAATGGTGCCTTCAATGCTGCCTCTAAACGGCGCTCCATGGCCTTCAGTTCGGCGCGAATTGAATCAAAAAAGCGCATCTCAGAATCTTTTTCGCCATCCTCGTCGTCAGTTTGACGTATGCGAGAAAGGGCTCGGACATTTCGATAAGTCGCTTTCAACAACCCTTTGTAATAGCGATTTTCAGGGGTATCGAAGGTAGTCGCACTCACCTCTTCATCAATTTTCCGCGGCAGCGCGACATTCAGCCCAGGAATTGCGGCTCCCCCATTATCTCGTCGTAATGCCCGGGAGATCGTTTGACGAGAAAGCTTGCGCGCTTGCTCCGTTTTTTTCTTAACCGATTTTCGGGTCAAGCCGCTATGTGGCTTTCTAGCCACCGCATTAGTCAACTTAATGAACTCTTCAAAATGCCCTTTAAGCAAGGCAAACCATTCCACCAGCGTGGGTCTGTGGCTTCGATCTGGGGCCGCTAGGCTGTAACTCTTGGCGTTGGCCGTCATAGCTAGGTTGCGAAGGGTCTTGGATACGTCGTCACGCATCAAGAGGTAGTCTGTTCGGTAGTCAATCTTCCGAGAAAAAACTTCCAGGCGCAGGGTTACAGCACCGTCTGGAGTGTCTACGCGGATGTCTGCAAAACCGACATTATTTCGGAAATTGATAACGTGATGCTCAGAGCTCGGGCGGATACGTCGAGCCTCTGCGCCAGAAGGTAGCACAACACTTACATCCGACGACTTTTCTAGATGGATGTCGTAGGCGACTTGCTCGAAGAACAGCGGCTCGATTAATTGACTTGAAGTTGTGGGCACCAACTGCTGCGACGTGCGCTCCAGTGTTCGCAAACAGGAGAACGGGCCAGTTATTGCGATAGAAAATTGTGGCACCACAGCAATGAAAGGCGGCAGCTCAGGAAGCTTGCCAACAATTTCCAGCTTCCATCCCAAGCCCTCTGCTTCTAGGAGTAGTGGCATCAAGTACCCCAGTAATGAGTCGCACCGTCAACGTCGAGCAGGCTAGCCATGCGCTCCGATTTTTCTTGGCTCCGAGTGAATGGCCCAACGAAGGTGAGCGGTTGCCCGTCGCCATCACTCGTCCGCTGATTCTTGAGCCAATCTGTAAGGGCCGACAGCGCATCTGCCAATTGCTCGCCACTGCCAGAAATTTTTGGCAGGACTTTCTGAAGTAGGCAGAAGTCCAGCGCGGCATCGGCGCTCACAATATCCTCTAAGCCGAGCTGCTTCCAAAAATGCAAGTACAGCAGCACGGCGTCGCGAGTGCGATAGCCGAACTTAATGCCGGCCGGAGAGAGAATGTTCTGAATTTCCTGAAGCAAACCGGCCACTTCATCAAACAGCGCTTGACTGTTTTGATAGGCTTCCTGAATCGAGAGAGGGTTTCTGGCGTCAACGATCAGATCAGCAAGCTTCGAAAAATCCTCCTCGCCAGTTGCAGTGTAATTTGCGAAGGAAGTTAAGTCGGGATCGTCGAATTCAATTGTGAACGCGCGGTCAAGCACCTTGGGGCTGAACGAGTGGGTCGTTTCGTCCATGTTGGCAGTCCCGATGACGCGTAGGTTATGGGGTAAGCCGAGATTTGCTAGGTGACTGAATTTGTTTGGCGGTTCTGTCGGGACCTTTGGCAGTTCTATCGGCAATAAGTCTGTAACGATTGATGCGCCTTCCCGCCGCCGGGTTTCCGCAATGCTGAGGAAATCGCTGAAGTAGTGCTCAACCGGCGCGAGGTTCATCTCGTCAAGCAAGGCGATGGTAAGGGTTGATGGGTTTTCTTTGGCTTTTACCAAGCTGGGAATGAGGGCTCCCTCAATGAACTCGGTGGGAGAAAGGGTTGGCACATATCCGAATAAATCGCTGTTATCGGACCATTGCGGCTGAACTGGGACTAGTTTGAACTCGGATCCTGCGTGTTTTGCGAATTGTCGTGGCAGCAAACTCTTGCCTGTGCCGGAGATGCCGGACAGGATCACCAACGGGCTCACCATCATCGCCAGGTAAAAGTTGGCGAGTTCCGCAACCGAAAATGCATAGCCTTCCGACTCGATCTTTGATTGGAGACGAATCAGTAAATCACTGGCCCGAGTCAAATTGGCGAGCGGAAGCGGTGTCTCTGGCGGCATACGGCTTACAAGGCTGGGACCAAATCGATACTCCGCTGTCGAGCTACCGTTACGCGCTTCAGACAGGGCTTTAGCCATAGCGCCAGTTTTTTCCAATAGCCCTTCCTTCATCAGTCGCTTCGGCTGATGTGGGCGAGCAGTGCTTGGGATTTGAACGCCTGCAGGCGTATTTTGCCAAATCACATCAGCGGGAAATTTAAAGTCGGGACCATGGTCGGCGAACATTTTTCTTACGGCTTCGCGCGCCAGCTCTGTAACTTGGTCATTGGTAAGAGACATTTAGGACCCTTTTGTTTTTAGGCGTTGACGATTTTTTCTTGTGCTTGCTTTCGAAGTCCCGCACGGTGTGCGTCGAGCTGAGTTGCCAAGTGTTTTGCAATGGCTTGTGCCAAGCCCGGCGGGACAGCCTCGCCGATCATGTCCATGCCGACTCCCATGCGAGCGCTGTCCAAGTGCTCATTGTCGGAAGTGATGAAGCGGAAATCGTCATCGAAGGATTGAAGCCGAGCAGCTTCGCGCATGGTGATGCCACGGAGCGCTTCCGGATGAGAAAAGCGGCCGGAGCCAAGGAAGTTTGCGTTGGCCGTAATGGTTAGCGCCGGCGCATCCCACGCCAATCGAGTGTATGCGCTCCAGTAATAATCCTTGTAGAAGACAGGATTAAGCTGGCCGGACTTTTCTAGCAGATCGCGAGCAACCTCGCTGGCAACCCCTTGTTCACTCGCGAGTTTCGCAATGGCGATTTCATAGTCAGCGCGCATGCGTTTGCTCTCGGCGTCCCATGTCTGCCCAGGGCGCATTTCCCTGATGATATCCAGTATCGCCTGCTTGTAGGAGCGGGTGACGTGGTTATAGGGAAAGGTGGACGACGTACGCATGGCCGCGGCATATGCGCTCGGAGGGCCAGCATAAAGATCCAGCCCCATGCCACCGATCTCATCCGCTTTGTCAGACGGTGATGGTAGGTCGCGGATAGCATCGCCGACAGTTACCCACGGCAAGCGGCCCTGTGCCAGCAAATGCGGTTTGGAAGGGTCGGCGTGTGTCGCGGGGGGCAGAGATGCGGCGCCAATGGAGCTGGCGATGAAAATGGCGCGCTCGCGCAATTGGGGAACGCCATAATCGGCAGCATTCAGTACTGCGACTTCCACCTTGTAGCCAAGGTCTTTTTCCAGCATTTCAATGACAATTTCGGAGAGCTTGCCCAGTCTGCCTTCAAAGCCGTGGTTTAGCATCTGCGGAACGTTTTCAATGACCAGAAACTTTGGGCGCAGCGCTTCGGCAACTTCCAGGTAACGCAAGACGAGGTCGTTGCGCGGGTCATGGGCCAGTTTACTGTAACCGCTGAATTTAACGATTTTTCCCTTTTCTCGGTGCTCGACTCGCCGCATTTGGGAGAAACCTTGGCAAGGCGGGCCGCCAATCATGCAGTCTAAATCACCCGGTTGAACACCTCGCTCCTTCATGGCCTTATGGATTTGCGAAATCTCTAGCGTGCGAATGTCTTCGCGAATGGTGACGGGGGGAACGTCATCGTTTCGGTGATTGTAGGCGAAGGTTCTAAGCGCCTCAGCCTTCACGTCGTTGCCAAGCACAACATTGAATCGACCCGAGCGGGTAAAGCCGCGAGACGTGCCCCCGCAACCACAAAAGAACTCGGCAAGCGTGTATTTCATTTAATGCAGTCTCATCCCAAGAAGGCTTCGGGCCTTTTCAATCATTCAGAAACGCTCTTAGCCTAGCGGTAAGAACGTCCATATTTTTCAGCTCGCACTCCCACACGACGAGGGCTTGCCAACCCATCGTATAAAGCCTTTCCACGTTCTCCTGGTCGCGCTCCAGGGTCCTAGCAAACTTCGGCAACCAGTATTCGGTTCTGCTCGATGGCGTCGTCGCTTTGCTGCAGCCGGCGTGTCGATGCCAAAAGCAGCCATGGACGAAAATCGCTTTTTTCTGCGAACGGAACACCAAATCAGGTCTGCCGGGAAGGTCCTTAGCATGAAGCCGATAGCGAAACTTCAAGGAAAACAATAGTTTCCGTACGAATAGCTCTGGTTTGGTGTCCTTGGAGCGAACGAGCGACATTTGTCTGCTCCGCTCTTCTATGGAAATGCGGTCCATGCGACATTCTAACAGGCGGTCCATTTCGGTGCTGGTGCAAAGGGCGGACGGCTGTTCGCGTCACAGATCGCGCTTGAGCGTCTTCGGTGAGAGCAATTTAGCTCAGCTACCGCCAGTGGGCTACAGCGGTCACATCCGGCAAATTTCTTTGTAAAGGATTTTTAGTCAAGTGCCTGGCGAGTTGAGTGTGCCGTGCTGGGCAGTCGATGTTGCCACTTCAATCGCACTCTCGGACTGAGCATGCAATGGAGCAATGCTCGGTTCCCTACCAGAGTGCCATTCTGGTATGTCCCGTATTGGACGGACTCTGTCGCTAAACGAGAAACGGGGAAAACCTGCTCTATTGTCTTTGCTAAAAAATTGCTATAGCAAGGAATATTTATTTCCTATCGATATGAAAATAACGATAGTTTACGATAATCGATTCGATCCATCATTGGTCAGTATGAAACGCCGACGTAGAGACGGTGCCTTGCAAGCCAAAAAACTAGGACTGTTTAAACCTAAATTCTCACTAGTTTAAATTATTCATTCTTTCGTCATCCAAACCCTACACATCCTTGCGCCACCCCCTACACCTAAGACAGAATCCGCCGGCTTGTGCGTCTAGGACGCGGGTCTTATCGTTTCTGGGTCACTGAAATCCAGTGATCGGGTTTGGTAGCCCGGATTCCGTCAGATGCACAGGACTACTGTCTTGCGGGGGCTTTCATCGTCTCCGTTCTATGGTGGTCATGCGCAGGGCGTCTTCGGATGCGCCGGTGTTCCTGACGGCCGGTCTACCAACCTGCGTATGGCCTCCGCCTTTCGTTTGGTAGCGAAGGTGATGGCTCCTAACTTTTAACTGTCGGGAGTTTCACTATGTTCAAACCAACACCCAACCCACCAGAAACCGATCCAGTCTCCCCCTACAAATTCCCAGATTCCAGAACCCTCAACGAAGCCGCCGAACGCGCCCTCGACCATTACCTCACTCCGCAGCAACGCATCATGGGCAGTCACCACAAGCACGACCCCATGTTCCTGGCCAACTCGGCTTACGACAGTGAATCGCTATTGGCCAACGCCAGCGAGTCCCTCAGCTCCATCGCCGAAATGCTCAACAACTTTGCCGCCATCCTGGAACCCGGCCACCGCAAAACCGCGCTGGGTATCGCGCAAGTGGTGATGGTCGCGGGGCTCGCTGTGAATCAGGCGTTGGATAACGTCGAAATCAAGACGTAATCGACAGCCCTTCCGTGGCGAAAACGTTGGTTGTTGCCACGGAAGGGCAGTCAGAGTTCCCGGGTAAGGGGCCGGTCTGGGCATCCCATGGACGGCCCGCCTGAACCCAAGCTGTCAAACACGAAAGTTTCATCTTCCCACCCCAAGCAAGCGCCTACGATGCAGGCATAAGGTCGTGCTATTTCGCGTTTGATCCCAAGGGAGCCCCACCATGCGTGCCAATGTCGTCAAAGTGCTGTTGATCGCTGCAGCTGTCTCGGTATTGAGTGCCTGTTCGGGCTCCGGTGGGTTGACCACCACCAGTTGTTTTTCTTCGGATTGCCAGTCGCCGGAAGGGCGCGCCAGCGCCAATACGCTGAAGTTCGGCGGCACCGGTATTGGTGCCAGTCTCAACCAGTACAGCTCCGGCATGTTGCATGACGACTGAATAGAAAAGGGCGCCCATCGAGGGCGCCCTTTTTTGTATGGCCTAGATCGCGCCGATGCGCTCGATAACTTTCTGCAATGCAGGCCGCTTGGCCAGCCACTCAGCCTTGGTAATCCCCAGCAGCACCACATCAATACGCTCGCCGTCCTTGAGGATGTTCTGCCGTCTGACGCCCTCCAGCTCAAATCCGAACTTCTGATGCATTTTCACCACCGCCGGATTGCTCGCCAGCACTTCGCAATTGAGCTTTTCCAGCCCCGCTTCGGCAAATGCGTAATCCAGCATCCAGAACTCGACCACGCTGCCCAGGCCTTTGCCTTGTAGTTGAACGTCGAGGTAAAACGCCCAATCAGCCGTCTTCTGTACGGTGTTGATTGCATTGAGTGAAACAACGCCAACCGCGCGCTCTTCCTTGAGCACGACAAACACTTGCTGGCGCGAATTGCCTTTGAGGGAGGTCAGCCAGTTCGCATGTTCCTGGTCGCTGATTTCATGGGAGGTGTACATGTATTTGCGCACGTCTTCCTGGTTTCGAAGGGTGCGGACGTGGGCCTGGATGGCGGGGTTGGCCTCGGTGAGGGGGACAAACTGCATGGTGCTTTCCTTGTCGCGCGGGTGCTTGAAGCTGAACCCGCGGGGTCGATCGTTGATGTTTCATGTTGTGTTTCCAGGCAGGCGCCTGGGAGGGTGGGATTTGGGCGTTTTGTTTTTTCGAGAGCAATCGCGAAATAAACACCAAATGTTTCAAGGCGTTATTGAACGGCGTCAGTGTTTTGCTCATAAAAAAGGGCGCCTATGGAGGCGCCCTTTTTCGTTTTACGTATTTCGTCCTGAAAGACTCACTGCGGCCCTGCCAGCCACTCGCCAATGACCTTCTGATACTTCCCGGTCACCTTGCTCAGGTGCAGCCACTGATCGACATACAGCTTCCAGCTCATGTCATCACGTGGCAGCAAATAGGCCTTTTCCCCGTACTGCATGAATTGCTCCGGGTTGACCGCGCAGAGACCGGGTTTCTGTTTCTGTTGATACCGCGCTTCGGATGCGTCGGTGATCATCACATCAGCCTTGTTGTCGAGCAGTTGTTCGAAGATCGTCACGTTGTCGTGCAAGGCCAGTTGCGCCTTGGGCAGGAAGGCGTGGACGAAGGCTTCGTTGGTGCCGCCGGCGGGTTCGACCAGGCGCACATTTGGCTGGTTGATCTGGTCGATGGTCTGGTACTTGGACTGGTCGGCGCAACGTACCAGCGGGATCTTGCCGTCGACGTCGAGGGTGTTGCTGAAGTAGGCCTTTTTCTGCCGCTCCAGCGTTACCGAAATGCCGCCCATGCCGATGTCGCACTTGCCGGCCTGCATGTCCGGCATCAGGGTTTTCCAGGTGGTCTGCACCCACTCGATCTTCACGCCGAGGCTGTCGGCCAGGGACTGCGCCATGGCGATGTCGATGCCTTCGAAACCGCCGTCCGCGCGTTTGAAGGTGTAGGGTTTGTAGTCGCCGGTGGTGCAGACGCGCAACTGGCCTTGTTGCTGGATGGTGTCCAGGTGTGAGACTGGCTCTTGCGCATGGGCGGTGCTGGCCAGCGCCAGCAAACCGCAGAGGATCATCGTGTTTTTTCGAATTGTCATGGAGATCGGGCTTGTGCAGTGGGAGTGCGGGCCAGTGTAGTGAAAGGGTTTGCCGGGTGTCATCCCGCGTCCGGCCCGAGCGTTCCCAGCCACGCCACCAACCCTACAATCAACAGCGCAATAACCAGCTCAAATAACACGCTGCGGCGTAGAGCATTGGCCGCCACCTGATGTTGCCCCGCGCGCAACGATTGCTCCAGCAACGGCCCGAGGTGAAAGCGGTTCAGCGCCGCTAAAACCAGCATGCCGGCAAACAGCACAACCTTGATCGCCAGCAGCATCCCGTAGGTGCGGAGCAAGACATCGTCCAGTGTCGGGCCGACGATGAACAGGTAATTCAGTACGCCGCTCACGGAAAGGATGAGCACAATCGCCGCGCCCACGCCTTCGAAACGTTTGACGGCATCGGCCAGCGAACGAATTCGCGCTTCGCTGAACAGAGCGTCGAGCCGCGACATCAAGATCAACGCCAGCATGGCGCCCATCCACGCACCCGCCGCGAGCAGGTGCAGGATGTCGCTGAGCAGATGCCAGGCGTTATCCATCGCGCCGTGCCCGCTCCAGGCCAGAGAGGCGAGGGCGAGTGCACCGGCTATCGACGCCAGCCACACACCCGGCCAGATCATCACGACGATCAGCGCAATCATCCGCACCGCCCACGCCAGCCCGACATCGGTTTCGAACAGCATCATTTGCAGATGCGGCCACAGTGCCGCGAATTCCGTTTCGCCGCTCATGGCGCGGGTCATCAGCACCAGGCCCGCCACTGACAGCAGTGCCCCGATCAACGCCATCCCGCGCAGCATCGGCCGACACCGCAGCGTCGCGTCAACGTTGTACAACCCAAACAACGCCACCCCGAACAACAGCAGCAAATCCACGTACAACGCCATCCGCAGGAGGATGTTGATCAGGTCGGCCATCGGTCACTTCACTTTGAACGTGACGTTGCCGGTGATCGGGTGAGTGTCCGACGACACCGCGCGCCATTCGACCTTGTAGGTGCCGGCGGGCAAGGGCGAGAGCGGGGTGATGAACATGGTTTTCGGGTCGCTGCCGGCGCTGACTTTGGCCTTCATCGGCATCGGCGAGTGGGCCATGCCGGGCATTTCGGTCATCACCAGTTTGGCGCCGGAGAACTGGGTCATCAGGTTCTCGGAAAAACGCAGTTCGATTTTCTCCGGTGGCGCGCCGTCCGCGCCTTCGGCCGGGGTCGACGACAGCAGTTTCGGGTGGGCCTGGGCCAGGGTGCTCAAGAGCAATCCCGTGGCGAGGATGAAGGTTGTCTTGATCATGCGCATGCGAGGCCTCTTACCGCTCTTCGGCGGTGGTTTTCAGGGGTGGATGAAACGGATTCAGAACCACAGCCGCACGCCGAGGACGAGTCGCGCTTCGCTGCGATCCTCGCCTTCTTCCCGTGCGTAATCGGCGGTGTTGCCGTAGGTGCGGTTCCAGGTCACGCCGATGTACGGCGCAAACTCGCGGCGGATTTCATAGCGCAAGCGCAAGCCGGCTTCGGTGTTCGAGAGACCGGAGCCGAGGCCGCGTTGCGGGTCGTTTTTGCCATAGACGTTGAGTTCGGCGGTCGGCTGCAGGATCAGGCGATTGGTCAGCAGGATGTCGTAGTCGCCCTCCAGCCGTACGGCGCTCTGGCCGTTTTCGCCGATGAATGCCGTGGCTTCGGCTTCGAAGTTGTACAGCGCCATGCCTTGCAGACCGAACGCGGCCCAGGTTTGCGGGGCGCCGGGTTTGAAGTCCTGGCGCACGCCGCTGACCACGTTCCACCATGGCGAAATCGCGTGGCCCCACAGCGCCTGGATCTCCGCGTTTTCGGTCTTGCCGTTGCTGCGTTCACCCTCGGAACGCAGCCAGAGGCGATCGATGTCGCCGCCGATCCAGCCGGACAGGTCCCAGGCCTGGGTGCTGGCGTCGTCGGCGTCCTGCCATTCGAGTTTGTCGGCGAGGAAGTAAGTGTTGAGGGTGCTGTCGTGCACCTGGTGGCCACCGTGACTGGTGAACACGGCGGCGCGGTCGGCGTCGGTCAGCTTCGGGATCGGCGTGCGGCTTTCAGTTGGCGCGGCGGGCTGCATCATGCCGTCGTCCATGCTTTGCATATCGCCCATCTGGCTGTGGTCCATGCCCTGCATGTCGCTGGCGGCGAACGCCGAAGACAGCGTCAGGAGTGACAACGAAAACACGGCAAATCGAGTCATGGTCGGCGTCCTCATTCTTCCACCCGCACTTCACGGAACATGCCCATTTCCATGTGATAAAGCAGATGACAGTGAAAGGCCCAGCGGCCCAGTGTATCGGCAGTCACGCGATAGCTGCGGCGGGTGCCGGGGGGCATGTCGATGGTGTGTTTGCGCACCTGGAAGTCGCCGTTTTCGTCTTCCAGATCGCTCCACATGCCGTGCAGGTGAATGGGGTGGGTCATCATCGTGTCGTTGACCAGCACCAGGCGGATGCGCTCGCCGTACTTCAAACGCAGGGGCTCGGCGTCGGAGAACTTGATGCCGTTGAACGACCAGGCGAATTTCTCCATGTGGCCGGTGAGGTGCAGTTCGATGGTGCGGCTCGGGTCGCGGCCGTCGGGGTCTTCGAAGGTGCTGCGCAGGTCGGCGTAGGTCAGCACGCGGCGCCCGTTGTTGCGCAGGCCGAGGCCGGGGTCGTCGAGTTTCGGGGCGGTGGTCATGGCTTGCATGTCCACCAATGGATTGTCCTTTTCGCTGTCGGGGTGCGACTGCATCGGGCCCATGTTCATGCTGGCGTGGTCCATGCCGCTCATGTCCATCGAACCATGATCCATGCCGCCCATGCCCATGTCGTCCATGGTCACCAGCGGGCGCGGGTCCAGCGCCGGCACCGGGGCCGACAACCCGGCGCGGGCGGCGAGGGTGCCACGGGCGTAGCCGGTGCGGTCCATGGCCTGGGCGAACAGGGTGTAGGCGTCGGCAGCGGGCTCGACGATCACGTCATAGGTTTCCGCCACGGCGATGCGCAACTCATCGACGGCCACCGGTTTGACGTGCAGGCCATCGGCGGCGACCACGGTCATTTTCAAGCCGGGAATACGCACGTCGAAGTAAGTCATGGCCGAACCGTTGATCAGCCGCAGACGCAGCTTTTCACCGGGCCGGAACAGCCCCGTCCAGTTGGAATCCGGTGCGTGGCCGTTCATCAGGAAGGTGTACGTGGCGCCGCTGACATCGGCGATGTCGGTGGGATTCATCTTCATCTGCGCCCACATCGTGCGATCAGCGACGGTGGCGCCCCAGCCTTTTTCGCCGACGTCATGGATGAAATCGCCGACGGTGCGCTTGTGGAAGTTGTAGTAGTCGGACTGCTTTTTCAGGGTTTTCATCAGGCCGGCCGGGTCTTCGTCGGTCCAGTCGCTGAGCATCACCACGTGTTCGCGGTCGTAGTGGAACGGCTCTGGCTCCCGGGCGTCGATCACCAGCGGCCCGTAGACGCCGGCCTGCTCCTGCAACCCGGAATGGCTGTGATACCAGTAGGTGCCGTGCTGGCGCACCGTGAATTGATAGACGTATACGCCACCCGGTTCGATACCGTGAAAACTCAGGCCCGGCACGCCGTCCATGTTGGCCGGCAGCAGAATGCCGTGCCAATGGATCGAGGTGTCGGCCTTGAGCCGGTTGCGCACCCGCAGGGTCACGGTGTCGCCTTCGCGCCAGCGCAGCAGCGGGCCGGGCACGCCGCCGTTGATGGTCATCGCGGTGCGCGGCTGGCCGGTGAAGTTGACCGGGGTTTCGCCGATGAACAGCTCGAAGTCGGTGCCGCTGAGCTCATTTACCTGATCGGGGCTGTTCAAAGCCCAGACTGGCGTGCGCCACAGACCGAGGCCGCCGAGCAGACCGCCGGCGGCCAGGCCTTTGACAAAGGTGCGTCTTGAGGTGGTGGAAGGCATGCGCTGGAAGTCCCCGTTTGACCAATGACGGGGAGGCTAACCAGCGCCGGCTTTCAGTTGGCTGAGGCGCGGATTACAGTTGTGTCAGGTTCGGCGGCTGAGGTTGTCCGCAAGATCCCGAGCTTGTTGCGATGCGGCGAACCGCGAATCGCGATCGACCTCTTCACCGAAGATCGTTTTCTCGACAATCAACGCGTGCACATCGCTGACGCCGATGAATTCCAGCCACGCTTCCATGTACGGTTTCTGAAAATCGAAACGCTCGGCCGGCGTGATCGACTGCGCGGAAAAATCCATCCCCCGCGCATAGGCCACGACGGCTTTCTTGCCTTGCAGCAAACCTCGCAACCCGCGCTCCGGATCGAAGCTGAAGAGGATGTCTTTCTGCGACACCAGGTCGATGAAATGCTTGAGCTTGTAGGGAATGCTGAAATTCCACAGCGGCACCGAGAACACCAGCACATCGGCCCCGCGCAGGTGGGCGGCGAGGTCTTCGAGGGTCTGCCAGGCCGATTGTTGCGACGGCGTCAGCGGCGTTCCACTCAGGCCTGCGTATTTGGCGTTCATCGCGTCCTCGTCGAACTCCGGCAGGTGCAGGCTCCATAAATCGAGCGTGCGAACCTGGGTCTGCGAATCATTTTGCTGATAGCGCTCAATGAAACGGTGCGCCACTTCAATGGACGCGGAGCGCTGTTTGCGGGGTGAGCATTCGATGTGCAGGAGGGTGGTCACGGTGAGCCTCGACATTCGGTTAGGGAAGGCGAGGCATTGCAACATAGCTGGCTTCTCACTATAAATCGTAAATAAATCGGCCATTGATCACGTATTCAACTATGTTCGACGCCCTGTTGTTGAAGACCTTTGTCACCGTTGTCGACGAGGACGGCTTCAGCCGTGCCGCCGAAAAACTGCACCTGACCCAATCGGCGGTCAGCGGTCATCTGCGACGGCTGGAAGAGCAGATCGGCAAACCGTTGCTCAAACGCACGACCCGCTCCCAGCATTTGACGGCGGATGGCGAGCGCTTGATCGCCTATGCGCGCACGATTCTGGCGCTGAATCGCGACGCCTGGGCACAGCTCACGCGCACGCCGTTTCAGGGACGGGTGCGGATTGGCGTGTCGGAGGATTTTGTCGAACCAAGGTTGTTGCGGGCACTGCAGGACTGCGCGGCGCAGCATCCGGGCATGGAGATCGATGTGCAGGTCAACATTCCCGGTACGTTGTTGAACCAGATGAAGCAGGGCAATCTGGAGTTGGTCATCGGGTCGCTGTGCGAGACCCGAGAGCCGGGGTTGTTGCTGTGGCAGGAACCGCTGGTGTGGGCGTGGTCGGCGCAACCGGTCGCCCAATTGCCGACGCCGTTGCCGCTGGCGCTGTTCCCCGAACCCTGTCCGTATCGCGAAGCCGCGTTGACCCGCTTGGCCCAGGCCGGCATTGCCCAGCGCACCGCGATGCTCTGCACCAGCACCGCTGGCTTGCGTGCTGCGGCGTTGGCCGGGTTCGCGGTGGCACCGATGGCCGCCAGCCAGTTGGGGCAGGGTCTGGCGGCGCTCGGTGTGGAGCTGGGTTTGCCGACGCTGCCGGACGCGGAGTTTCGTCTGTTCACGGCGAGTCATGCCGATCCACAGATGATCGAAGCGGTTTCCCGGGTGATCGTCGACTATTGCTCGGCGCGACGGGAGTGAAGCGTCCTACAACCCGAGACCTTCCTGAACCACCAGCAGCAGGTTGTTTTCCGTCAGGGCAATCGCATCCAGTTGTTGCCCGGTCTCGATCGTCTGCAACCACCAATGACTCTCGCCGTGTTCGTCGACGGTCCGCAGCAGGGAAGTGTCCCGGCCCGGCAGGACGATCTGCACGCGACCGGCCCCGTCCTCGGTGAACCGCGCGATGGGATCAAAGGTCAGGCTGTGATGGTTGGCCTCGATGATCAATTGGTCGATGGCGTAGTCGTGCGTCTCGCCTTCCGGCGAACTTTCGCAAACATGGGTAGGATTTCGCCGAATCTTCAGTCCCACCTCGGTGACCGGTTGCAACCAGCCCTCGATGCGGTGATACAGGTCGTAGACCACCGCCGGCCAGCAATCGATTTCCAGTTCGGCGCAGGTGATGTCGTCCGCGTGGGTGTGCCGGGTTTGCTTGAGCTTCGCGGCGAGTTCGTCTGCTTTACTCATTTCGGGATCCCTGTTTTTGGTGTCTGCTTATTAATCGTAGACCTTTCAACGTAGTACAGCTTTGCCTTGCGTCATGCGCTTGCAACACTGGCATGACTCAATCAGCCCCTGACCACTTGACGGTCAGATCACAAAAACCATGGACGCCAGCGTCCCAAGGAACGGGAAGATGAAAAAGCTTTTTACAATTATGGCGCTGATTGCGCTGACGGTCGGTAGCATCGGCCTGAGTTCGGCGCGTCAGTCGCATGCCAACAAGGCACCCACGGAATCAGTGGCGGGGGTGTTCGATTACTACCTGCTGACGCTGTCCTGGTCGCCGACGTTCTGCCTGACTCACAAGGACGATCCTCAGTGCACCGGCAAGGGCTACGGTTTTGTCCTGCATGGCCTGTGGCCGCAATACGCCAAGGGCGGCTGGCCGGAATCCTGCCCGCCGCTGACCAACCTGTCGGCCGCCGAAACCGCCAAGGGCCTGACGCTGTTCCCGACGAAGAAACTCCTCGATCACGAATGGAGCAAGCACGGTACCTGCAGCGGTCTCGGGGCAATGGGCTATTTCGACGAAGCGGATAAAGCCGTGGCGGCGGTGACAATCCCGCAAGAGCTGCAACCGTTCAGCAACTCTTATTACTTCGAAGCGCAAGAAATCGCCGACCTGTTCCGCAAGAGCAATCCGGGCATCCCGGCAGACGGCATTGCCGTGATCTGCAGCGGCCCGGAACTCTCGGAAGTACGGGTGTGCATGGGCAAGGACCTGCAATTCGGCGCCTGCGGCAAGGGCGTGAAAACCCAGTGCCGGGCGGGGGATATCCGGGTTCCGCCGTCGCGCTGACCTGAGCGGTAACCGACTACAAAAACAGGCGCCTTTTCAGGCGCCTGTTTTTTTATGTTTACACGACAGGGCTTATGTCATCCGAGGATACGCCGATACCGTACAGCGGCACGGAAGCACCACCGACTCCATAGAAGGCAAGAAACTGAACAATGTTTGAATATATCTGGCGCAGCATCAATTCCCCAGGCTACTTCCCCGACGTACTGGATTGGATGATCCATATTCTCCTCAACCCGTTCATGGTGATGATGTGCCTGATGGCCGGAGCACTGACCGGTAAATGGTGGAGAGCCATCCCCTACGGCAGCCTCACGTGTTATGTGGTGTTCCTGAGCCGGTCGTCATTTTATCGGTGGGGAAGCATTTTCCCCTCAGCCGGCCTGCCTGCGCTGTTCATTGATGGCGCACTGTTGGCCCTTCTCGGCTTTTATTTGAACGGTGTACTCAGAACTCGCTCGGAAGCTAAACCCGAAGGCCATTGGTTGCGCTGGCTTTATAAAAACCTGAAGGTCGTCATGCAGATACTTGTGGTGATGTTCTGGGTGCTCGTCGTGCTGTTTGTCGTGGCCTTTACCGTCTCGGTTGCTACCCAACCGTCATTGGTGGATTAAGAGCATGGCGAGTTCTGAAAAATAAATCGCCGCGCAGGTCATCCATTTCCGCTGCGCGCCGATATCAACGGGGTCGGGATTGTCTCGGTGGCACTTGGTTGCCCCGCACTATCCGGTGGGCTACGCTCACAAAAAACAAGGGTTTCGGGCCTTTGCCCCTGTCGTACCTGCCCAGGACACGCTTTTGCCTATCCCCATTCACGATCCGCATCAGGCCCCCGGCGGCACACTCAAGCGTTTGCCGCTGCGCAAGGCGGCGGTGCTGTTCATCGTTGCGGTGTGTCTGTGCCTGTCCGGTCTGCTGTATTTGCAGATCGAGCAGTCGCGCCGGCAGGACCTGGCGAATGCGCAGATGTCCTCGGCCAACCTGACCCGGGCGATGGCGCAGCAGGCCGAAGACACCTTTCTGGCCGCTGATCTGGTGATGACCAGCCTGGTCGACTGGATTCAGGAAGACGGCTATGGCGCGGCGCAGAAGCCGCGTTTGCAGAGAACCTTCGCGCGCCGGGTGCAGCAACTGGAGCAGTTGCACGGCATGTTCCTGTTCGATCGCGAAGGGCAGTGGGTGATCACCTCATTCCCTGATCTGCCGCGAGGCAACGGCGTGGCGGATCGCGAGTACTTCAAGTTTCACCAACAGAACGTGTCGGCCGTGGCGCACATCGGCCCGGCGATCCGCAGCCGTGAAAACGGTGATTGGATTATCCCGATCTCCAAACGGGTCAACGACCGCGCCGGCAATTTCCAGGGCGTGTTGCTGGCCGGCATCAAGATGTCGTACTTCGACCGGTTCTTCAAAAGCTTCAGCCTGGATGACAACGGCACCATGTTCCTCGGACTGACCGACGGCACTTTGCTTGCGCGCCGGCCGTTCGACGATGCGTTGATCGGTACCTCGCTGGCCAAGGGCGAGATCTATCAGACGCTGCTCCCCAATGCCTCCGCCGGTACGGCGATGATCGATTCTGTGGTCGATGGGGTCACACGACTTTACGGTTATCGGCAGCTCGAAAGTTATCCGCTGGTGGTGTCTGCCTCTTCCTCGCGGGACACGATTCTCAAGGGCTGGCATGACCGCGCTTTCCAGTCCAGCGTCATCGTGGCGCTGGTGATGCTTGGGGTTGGGCTGTTTGGCTGGGTGTTCATCCATCAGGTGCGTGACGGCGAGCGGATCGAGAAAAACCTGCTCAAGGCCCAGCGGGCGCTGGAGCTGATTGCCACTCACGACAGTCTGACCGGGCTGGCCAACCGGCGCCTGTTTGAGCAATCGCTGGAGATTGAGTTCGCCCGGGGCGCCCGGCAGTCGAGTCCGGTCAGCCTGATCATGCTCGATATCGATTTCTTCAAGCGCTACAACGATGCCTACGGCCATGTGGCCGGCGATCATTGCCTGACCCAGGTCGCTCTGGTGGTGAAAAACTGCTGCCAGCGCAAATCCGATCTGGCGGTGCGCTACGGCGGCGAAGAGTTTGCGGTGCTGTTGCCGGACACCGACATCAACGGCGCGCTGGCGATTGCCGGGCAGATCCGCCGCAGCGTCATGGACAAACACATCACCCACAGCGGCTCGCCCACCGGTTATCTCACCGTGAGCCTGGGCTGCTATTCGTTCATTCCGCTGGGCAACGACAGCCCGGAATTGTTCATCCAGCGTGCCGATGCGGCGCTGTATCAAGCCAAGAACGCTGGTCGCAATCGCGCTGCGGTGTTGTCGATGGACGGCGGCATTGGTGAGTTGATGCGTTCGGACCGCTGATCGCCAACATAAAAAAGAGCAGGCCACGGCCTGCTCTTTTTCGTTGGGGCGGCAGATGAAGTGCCGCGACTCAGAAGTCCACAGTCGCCGAGACTTTCAGCGTACGCGGCGTGCCCTGGGTCAGGTAGCCGCCGTTGGCCGAGGCCCAGTAGGCTTCGTTGGCGACGTTTTCCAGATTGGCTCGCAGGGTGATCTGTTTTTCGTCCAGTTTGAAGGCGTAGCGCGAGCCGAGGTCGAAGCGGGTCCACGCCGGAATGCTCTGGGTGTTGGCCGCATTCAGGTACTGACCGCCGGTGCGCAACATGCGGGCGCTGAGGGCGGCGCCTTCGAGGCCCGGAATGTCCCAGTCGGCGCCGAGGTTGAACTGGAAGCGCGGCACCCCGACGGCGCGGTTGCCGTCATTCACGCCGTTGGCGCTGCCTTCGAGTTCCGTCTTCATCAATGTCGCGCCACTGAGCAGGCGCAGGCCGTCGAGCGGTTCGCCGTAGACGTTGAGTTCCACGCCTTTGTTGGTCTGCTGGCCGTCGACCCGGAAGATCCCGTCCTGGGTGTAGCTCGACGGCTGTTCGATGCGGTAGACGCCGAGGCTGGCGCCGTAGCTGCCCATGTCCAGGCGCACGCCGGCCTCGACCTGTTTGCTGCGCACCGGGGCGAAGGTTTCGTCGCGGTTGATCGCGGTGGTCGGCGGCGTCGGGCCCTTGGCCAGGCCTTCGATGCGGTTGGCGTAGAACGACACGTGTTCCCACGGCTTGATCACCAGGCCGTAGACCGGGGTGGTGATCGATTCGTCATAACTCGACGTGCGTGCCCCGGTGACGGTGCTCCAGCCGTCGACTTTCAGTGTCTGACGGCGCACGCCGAGGGTCAGCAGGATGCGGTCATCGACGAAGCCGAGCGTGTCGGAAATCGCCTCGCTGCGCAGGGTGTTCTTGCCGCTGATGCGCGGGTCGTTGATATCGCTGGCAAACGAGGTGGCGGGCGGGCGCGGCTTGTCGGTGACGTTGTACAGGTTGGTGCTGTAACGCCCGGCGCTGCCGATGGTTTCGTAGGCCGAGCGCTGTTCACCCCAGATGCCGGCCCAACCGAGGTTCAACTGATGGCTAACGGGACCGGTGTCGAAGCGACCGTTGAGCCCGGCCATTGCACTCTGGTTGTCCTCGTCGTGGGGCGAGTAGAGCATACCGCCGCGGGCACTGCCGTTGAGATCGGTGACGGTCAGCGACGAGTAAACACCGTTCTCGCGGGTGTGCTTGGCACCACCGGACACGTAGGCGGTCCAGTTGTCGTTCAGGTCATATTCGGCGCGGGCCATGCCGAAGGTGTCTTCGAGTTGCGAATAGCTCCAGCGCTGGGCGTAGCTGGCGTTGGCGTCCGGCACCTTGGGGGCTTTTGTCAGGCTCGAATCGACATAGATCACCGAGCGCCCCTGATTGATCACCTGCTTCTGATAACCGAAGTCGGTCGAGACCCGCAGGCGTTCACCGCGATAGTCCAGGCCGACGCTGAACAGCGACGAGCGCTGGTCTTCGTCATCGACGGCGGTGTCACCTTCGCGCTGCATCAGGTTGACCCGCGCACCGAAGCGGTTGTCTTCGCCGAAGCGCTGGCCCAGATCCAGATGCCCGCCGACCCGACCGTCGGCGCTGTAGTCGAGTGTGACGCTGCGGGTCGGCGTGTCCATGGCGCGTTTGGGTTGCAGGTTGATCCCGCCACCGATGCCGCTGCCGCTCGGGGTCACGCCGTTGACGAACGCGTTCGGGCCCTTGAACAGTTCCACCCGATCCAGCGCTTCGACGGCGATGATCTGCCGGGGCAGCACGCCGTACAGGCCGTTATAGGAAATGTCATCGGAGGCCAGCGGCAGACCGCGGATAATGAACATCTGCGAGAAGTTGCCGAAGCCGTTGGACTGGCGCACCGAGGCATCGTTGAGCAGCACGTCGCCGACGGTTTGTGCCTGTTGATCGGCCATGGTCTTGGCGGTGTAACTGGTGACGCTGAACGGCAGGTCGTTGACCTCCTGGTTGCCGAGCATGCCGACCTGCGCGCGGCGGGCGACCTGTTCGCCGCCGTAGGTGTCGCCGCTGTCGTCGCGCAAGGCGCTGACGTTGGTGGCGCCCAGTTCCAGTGCACCGTCCGCCGCGACTTTCGGGGCTACGGTGTAACCGTTGTGGCCTGTGCTGATCAGCTCGAAACCGCTGCCTTCCAGCAAGCGGGCAAAACCGCTCTGCGCGGTGTAACTGCCTTGCAGGCCGGGGCTCTGGCGATTGCCCAGTTGCGCCGGATCGAACGACAACGGCACGCCGACGCTGACCGCAAATTGCGCCAGCACATGGCTGAGCAGGCCGGGGCCGATGTTGACACTTTGGCTGGCGCTTTCGCGGGTGCTGTCGGCGGCGTGGCCGAGGGTCGGCAGCAGCGCGCCGAAGGCCAGGGCAAGGCTCAGGTTCAGGGCCTTGAGCGGGAAAGTGGCGGGGCGGGACGTGGGCAATGCGGTCATTCGGCGATCCTGTCGAGCGCGTGGAATTGAAAGGTCTATCCACTCACCGAACGAGACGCGAAAAGGTATCAGTGAACATCGAAAATAATTTCACCGGGTTCAGACACGGGGTTCGACCGACAGCCAATAGCGGGTCAGGCTGTTGATGTTCAGCGGCAGGGTGTCGCTGAGCAGACGCAGACTGGCGTCGGTGTCGCGCAGGGAAAACGCCCCGGACACGCGCATCGCCGCGACGTCCGGATGACAGCGCAAGACGCCCCGACGATAGCGGCTCAGTTCGCCGAGCAATTCGTCCAGGCGCATGTTGCTGGCCAGCAGCATGCCTTTGTCCCAGGCCAGGCTCGCGGTGTCGAAGGTTTCGGCGCTGTCGAAGCCGTTCAGTTTGAAGCGCTGGCGCTCGCCGGCCTTGAGCATTGCATTTTGCTTGAGCAGTTCCGGGGTGATTTGTACTTGCCCCTCCAGCACCGACACCAGGCTGCGCGAACCCTCGGTGCGCACGCAGAACCGCGTGCCGAACGCACGGGCCACGCCTTGTGGGGTTTCGACCATGAACGGGCGGGCGGCGGCATCGCTGGCGGTGTTGATCAGCACCTCGCCGTTGAGCAGCAAGACCCGGCGTTCGACCGGGCTGAAAGCGATGTTCACGGCGCTGTCAGTGTTGAGCAGCAACTGAGTGCCGTCCGGCAGTTGCAGCGTTTTTTGCTCGCCGACTGCGGTGCGCTGATCGGCGGTCCATTGCTGCCAGGGCACATGTTGCGAGGCGATCCCCAGTGGTCCCGCCATCAACAGCAGGCCGAGGCGGGTGAGCGTCTGACGACGGCTGAGGCCTTCTTTGCGCGAAGCCCGTTGCAAGGTCTGGATCGCCACATTGGCCGGCACACTGCGTAAATCCCCCAGCAACGCTTCGGCCCGTTGCCAGGCGATGGCGTGCTCGGCGCTGCGGTTGCGCCACTGGGCGATGGCCTGATGATCGGACGGCGAGGCGCTGCCCGAATGCAACTGCACCAGCCAGTCGGCGGCTTCACCGAGAATCTGCGGATTGATCATCGACGAACTCATCAGGCGACACTCAGGCAGGCAATGAACGCGGCGCGCATGTGGCGTTTGACGGTGATCAGCGAAACACTCAGGCGCGTGGCGATCTGCGCGTAGGTCAGGCCTTCGATCTGCGACAGCAGGAAAGTGTCGCGGGTCTGCGCCGGCAACTCGCGCAGCAACGCTTCGATGCGCCACAGGGTTTCGAGAATCAGATAGCGGGTCTCCGGCGACGGCACCTCGTCGGCGGGGAGGCTGGCGATGGTTTCCAGGTAGGCGCGCTCGATGTCCTGACGGCGCCAGCGGTCGATCACCAGACCTTTGGCAATGTGCGTCAACAGCGCCCGGGGTTCGCTGCCCAGCGGTTTGATCACCTGGCGGGTGAGCAGGCGCAGGAACGTATCGTGCGCCAGGTCGGCCGCATCGCAGCGATTGCCCAGCTTGCGCTGCAACCAGCCCTGCAGCCACCCGTGGTGTTCGCTGTAGAGCGTCTGGACTTGCTGATTCAAGGGCTGATCGAGGGACGACATGAAGGGCAGATACTCGTTTCGGGCGTCCGTTGCCTGGTTGCAATGTAGAGGTGCAATCGAGAGTGCGAAAAGTGTGCAATTAAGAATTGATCGCATTCTAGTGGCACGGAACGAGCGCTGGCAATTGCCCCCCGACACTTTCTTTTCTGACGCCAACCAAGTGGCCTACTCGTCTTCCGGGAGATTGGCTATTTGCCTGACCCGCCCCCGGGACTAACGTAGCCACACATTCACTCGCCCCGGAGAACCACCATGAAACCTCGTGCCGATTTCTACACCGCTTCCCCAGACGCCCTGAAAGCGATGATCGCCCTGGAAACCGCCGTTTCGAAACTGCCGCTGGAAAAGACCCTGATCGAACTGGTCAAGCTGCGCGCCTCGCAAATCAATGGCTGTGCGTTCTGCATCGACATGCACACCACTGACGCGATCAAGGGCGGCGAAACCCCACGTCGATTGTTCGCCGTGACGGCCTGGCGCGAGGCCCCGTTCTTCACCGACCGTGAACGCGCCGCGCTGCTGTGGACCGAATCCCTGACCCAACTGAGCCTGACCCACGCCCCGGACGAAGATTACGAAGCGGTCGCTGCCCAGTTTTCGCCGAAAGAAATGGTCGACCTGACCGTGGCGATCAGCACCATCAACAGCTGGAACCGTCTGGCCGTGGGCTTTCGCAAAACCCCACAAGCCTGATCGGTCAATGTGCATCGGCACTCGGCGCGGCCGGTGGTTGTACCTTGCGCATCAAGGGCACCATCGCCGTGGCGATCACGAAGCACACCATGATCATCAGGAACGTGTCGCCATAGGTTTGGGTCTGCGCCTCGCGGTAGGTCAGCAGCCATAACTGATGCAGGCCGGCGGTGATGCCGACGTCACCGCTCTGACCCAGTGCGGCGAAGTTGCCGCCGACCTGGGCCAGCCACTGATTCAACGCTTCGTTGCTGCTGTTCAGATGCTCCGCCAACCGCGTGAAGTGCAGGTTGGTGCGGTCGTTGAGAATGGTCGCGCACGCCGCAATCCCGATCGCACCGCCCAGGTTGCGCATCAGGTTGAACAGGCCCGAAGCGTGTTTCAACCGCGCCGGCGCCAGCCCGCCAAGCGTCAGCGTTACGGCCGGCGGCACCGCCAGTTGCTGGGCAATCCCGCGCAGGGCTTGCGGCAGCATCAATTGCCCGGCACCCCAATCGTGGGTGATCGGACTGAATTCCCACATCGACAACGCAAACAACGCCAGGCCCGCCATCATGATCCAGCGCAGATCGATGCGATTGGCCAGAAAGGCGTACAGCGGAATCGCCATGATCTGGAACACCCCGGTGGAAAAAACCGCCAGACCAATGTCCAGCGCACCGTAGCCACGCACCCGGCCGAGAAACAGCGGCGTCAGGTAAATCGTCGCGAACAGGCCGATCCCGGTGACGAAGGAAAAGAAGCAGCCGAGGGCGAAGTTGCGATCCTTGAGCGCGCGCAGGTCGACGATCGGATTGGCCACGTGCAGCGTGCGGCCAACGAACGCCACGCCGGCCAGGGCGCTGATCCACGCGGTGGTCAGGATGGTCTGGTCGCTGAACCAGTTCCAGCGCGGGCCTTCTTCGAGGGTGTATTCCAGGCAGCCGAGAAACAGCGCCAGAAACACCATGCTCAGATAGTCCGCGCCCTTGAGCAGCGACAGTTCCGGCTGATCGATCTTGACCAGCATCGGCACCGCCACGGCGACGAAAATCCCCGGCACCAGGTTGATGTAGAACAGCCAGTGCCAGGACGAGATGTCGGTGATCCAGCCACCGATCACCGGCCCCAGCGTCGGCGCCAGCGAGGCCACTGCACCGATGGTCGCAGCGGCGATCACCCGTTGTTTGCCAGTGAAGAAAAAGAATGCGGTGGTGAACACCAGCGGAATCATCGAGCCGCCGAGAAACCCTTGCAGCGCCCGAAAGGCGATCATGCTCTGGATGTTCCAGGCCGCGCCGCACAACAGGCTGGCGAGGGTAAAACCGACTGCCGAGGCGCAGAACAGCCAGCGGGTCGAGAACACCCGCGACAGCCAACCCGACAGCGGGATCACGATGATCTCGGCGATCAGGTAACTGGTCTGCACCCACGCCGTTTCATCGGTGCCGGCGGACAACCCGCCGCCGATATCCCGCAGCGAGGCCGAGACGATCTGAATGTCCAACAGCGCGATGAACATGCCGATGCACATGGTGGCGAAGGCGAACACTTTAGTTGCCGTCGCCATCTCGGCGGCATTGAACGGCTGCGCAGGGACAGCGAGGGCGCGGCTCATGGCGCGCTGGCCACGGCGGTGGTTTCAGGCTGGGCACGGGTGTCGACTTCAGCCGTCACCGACAGGCCCGGACGCAGATGACCGAGCACGCCGTCGGCGGGGTCGAGCAGGATCCGCACCGGCACACGCTGGACGATCTTGGTGAAGTTGCCCGTGGCGTTTTCCGGCGGCAGCACGCTGAACTGCGAACCGGTGGCGGGGGCGAGGCTGTCGAGGCGGCCGTGGAATTCCTGACCGGACAACACGTCGGCGCGGATGCTCACGCGCTGGCCCGGTTTCATCCGCGCCAGTTGGTCTTCCTTGAAGTTGGCATCGACCCACAGACCGCTGGCCGGCACCACCGACAATTGTTGCGAACCGGCCTGAGCGTAGGCGCCGACCCGTGCGCGGCGGTTGCCGATCACGCCGTCGACCGGGGCGCGCAATTCGGTGTAGCCGAGGTTGAGTTGCGCCAGATCACGTTCGGCCCGGGCTTGCTGGAGGGCGGCGCGGGCTTGTTGTTTCTGGGTTTCGATCACGGTGAGTTGGCGTTGCGCAGCCAGCAGTTCGGCCTGGGCCTTGGCGCTCAAGGCTTGCGCGGTCTTGAAGGTGGCGTCGGCCCGTTGCGCACTTTCCACCGAGACTGCATTGGTGGTCACCAGGCGTTTGTAGCGTGCGTTGTCGTCCCGGGAACGGGCGGTTTCGGCACCGGCAGCATCGATGCCGGCGCGGGCCTGACCGATCACCGCTTGTTGCAGTTGTTCGGTGGCGTCGAGGTTGGCCAGCAGCGCTTCTTCGGCGGCGACGGCGCCTTCGGCCTTGGCCAGATTGGCGCGATAGTCGCGGGCGTCGAGGCGGATCAGCACGTCGCCGGCCTTCACCGGCTGGTTGTCGCTGACCAACACTTCTTCGATGTAACCGGCGACTTTCGGCCCGATCACCGTGACGTCACCGCCAATGTAGGCATCGTCGGTCTCTTCGAGAAATCGACCGGCACCCCACCAATGCGCGGCGTACACCCCGGCGAACACCAGCGCGGCCAGACCCGCAGTGGGCAACAGCAGGCGTTTGAGCAGGGGAGGTTTGGAAGCGCTGACCGGAACGGCGAGATCGGGTTCAACGGTGGGCATGCTGGTCATGGCGTAATACCTGCGGCTGATACCGGCAAAAACGGGTTGTTATTACGGCTGTAATATGACGCAGGTAATATTTTGTGGCAAATGATTTTTGCTGCCGGTCGTCGTTTGCTTATCGCAGCCAGGTGCCGGGCGTCGTGCCGGTCATGGTCTTGAAGAACGCAATGAATGCGCTGTCGCTGGCGAAACCCAGTTCAAACGCGCAATAGCCGAGGTTACGGCCGGTAGCGAGCAATTCCATGGCGCGCATCAATCGCCATTGCTGGCGCCATTGTTGATAGCTCATGCCGGTTTCCTTCTGGAAGATCCGGCCGATGGTGCGGCTGCTGGCGCCGATCTGTTGCTCCAGCACTTGCAGCTCCGGTGGCAGTTGTTCGGGGCGTGCAAGCAGAGGCGCCAGGCGTTTGTCTTGCGGCAGCGGCAGCAGCATCGGTTGCTGCGCCGCGTCACGGATTTCACTCAGGCACAGCCCCAGCAGATGGACGAATTTGCCCTGCTGCCAATCGGTGGCGAAATCGGCAAGCGCCATCGGTTCCAGCACGGCGCGCAGCAGCGGGCTGACCTCGATCACGCAGACCTGTTGCGGCAGCTCGCGACACAACTCGGGTGTCAGGTAGATGGAGCGGTAATCGACGCTTTGCTGCATCACCGCCCGATGCGTGACGCCACCGGGAATCCACGCCGCCCGCGACGGCGGCAGCAGACACAGCTGCTGCGCCAGCGTGATGCGCGTGCAGCCCTGTCGGGTGTAGAGCAGTTGCCCGCGCTGATGCCGATGCAGGCCGGAGTCGTGATCGCCGAGGGTAGAGGCGATGCCGATTACCGGCGCAGGGAAGCGATCCGGGTCAAAACGGTCGTGGGCTTCGAGCCAGGCCATGGGTTGTCCGATTTCAACGATAAATTGTCAGGGTTTGGATAATACGTCAGTTGCCTCTTTTTAAACTCCTCGGCGTTTTTGTTGAGGAGTCATGGTGATGAGCCATAGAAAGTTTTTGATGTTGGCGATTGCGCTGCTGATGTTTCCGCAAATCGCCCAGACCCTGTTCAGCCCGGCGCTGGGGGATATCGGCCGTGCATTTGATGTTGGACCGCAAGCAGCGGCGCAAACCCTGTCGGTGTACTTCCTGGCTTTCGCGTTTGGTGTGGTGACGTGGGGCCGGGTGTGCGACCGGATTGGCCGGCGGCCCTCGATGCTCGCCGGTCTGGCGATTTATGCGGTTGCCTGCGTACTCGGCTTGAGCGTGCGCAGTTTCAACGGCTTGTTGATGGCCCAGGCGCTGGCGGCATTTGGCGCCGCCGTCGGCTCGGTGGTGACCCAGACGTTATTGCGTGACCGCTATCGCGGGAGCGAACTGGCCCAGGTGTTTTCTCTGGTGGGCATGGCACTCGCGGCCAGCCCGGCCATCGGTCTGTTCAGCGGCGCGAGCCTGGTTCAGGGCTTCGGTTATCGCGGCGTGCTCGGTGCGCTGCTGTTGCTGGCATCGGCCTTGTGGATTTGGAGTTGGCGCAACCTGCCGGAAACCCGTCCGTCGCTACTCACCTCCGTTGGCCTGTTCGCAACCATGGGCGACATGTTGCGCGATCCCCGTATCTGGCGTTCGGCGCTGTGGATTGCATCGTTCAACGTCGCATTGTTCAGTTACTACAGCATCGGGCCATTTCTGTTCGAGCGGCTTGGGCTGAGCAGTTCAGAGTTCGGCTACAGCGGCGTGATGCTCGCATTGGCCTCAGGGTTTGGAGCATGGCTCAACAAACGCTTGCTGCACATCGGTTGCAGGCCGCTGCAGTTGATTCGCCTGGCAGCGCTCACTGGTTTACTCGGTGGCATCGGCGTGTGGCTGTTGCAGACGCATGTCTGGTTCGTGCTGCCGATGTTGCTGGTGGTACTGGCGTTCGGCATGGCGATCCCGAACATTCTGGGCGCAGCGCTGAGCAATTACACCGATCGTTTGGGCACCGCCGGTGCATTGCTGGGGCTGTTTTATTACCTGCTGATCGGTGCGGGATTGATGTTGGCAGCGTGGTCTCAGGCCCTCGGGGAAACCCTGATGATCTGCAACTTGCTCGCGTTATTGCTGGCGATCCGCGCTAAAAAGGCATTTGTTTAAGAAATGTAAGCAACGTAGGAAGCGTCTTGCAATTGTGTAGGAAGGCTCTGACTATCACTGCAATTGATGGGATGGCATTAAGCCATTTGATTGCAAGGATGTTGAGTGCCGTATTCGATTCGCGCTGTTACCCGTTGTAGTTTCCTGCCTCGCCCGCTGTTGTCGGCCTTGTTGTTGAGTGTGTGTGCGCCCAGCGTTCTCGCCGCCGAAGCTCCAGCCCCGGGCCAGGAAGTGCTGCGCCAGCAACAACTGCAACAGCGCGATCTGCAACAACTGCAACTCGAACAGCGCAAGCGGCAACTGGAGCGCGGCGCGTTCGGCCCGGCGCCTGCCACCCCGGCCATTGCTGAATCGATCAAACCCGACGAACGCTGCTGGCCCCTGAGCGGCACGCGCATCGGCGGCGTCACGCTGATCGATAAGGACAAACTCAACGCCCGGATCAAACCGCTGCTGGCGCCGTGCATGGGCGTGGGCCAGATCAACCATTTGCTGGCGACCATCACCGCGCTGTACGTGGAGAAGGGCTACATCGCCAGCCGGCCGTACCTGAGCAGTGCGCCGGCAGCGGGCCAGTCGCTGGATATCCTGATCGACGAAGGCTACATCGAATCCATCGAACTGGCCGACCAGAGCCTGCCGGTGTCCCTCGGTGGCGCGTTTCCCGGCATGCTCGGCAAGCCGCTGAACCTGCGGGATCTGGAGCAGGGGCTGGATCAGTTGAATCGTCTGCGCTCGCTCGATCTGACCGCCGACGTTGCTCCCGGCAGCCAGCCCGGCGCGTCAAAAATCATCTTGCGTTCGCGGACCTCGGGGCAGTCGCGCTGGGCACTCGGCGCCGGTTTCGACAACCTCGGCAGCGTCAGCACCGGCCGCGATCGCGACACGCTCAGCCTGACGCTCGACAGTCCGCTCGAACTCAACGACCTGTTGAGCCTCAGTGCCAGCGACACGCTCAATCAGGGCGACCGCTACAGCCGCAACGCCAGCCTCTATTACGCGATTCCCTACGGTTACTGGACGTTCAGCACCTTTGCCAGCCACGCCGAATATCGCGCGCCGTTCAAGCTCAGCGCGGCGACCCTGCACAGCACCGGTATCACCGATCAGCTCAGCCTGCGCGCCGACCGCGTGTTGTGGCGCGACCAGAGCCATCAGCTCAGCGCCAACCTGCAACTGGCGCACAAGGACGTCGATAGCTACCTGGAAAACGTCCGCCTCGGCATCCAGAGCCCGACCCTGACCGTGGCCGAGGCCGGGCTCAATCTGTTCTGGCTCGATCGCGCGGTGTGGAACCTGGATTTCAACTACGCCCAGGGCCTGCGCTGGCTGGGTGCCGACGACGATGCCGATCATCAGGTTAAGAACCTGCCCAAAGCACAGTTTCGCAAGTACCGCGCCGGCCTCAGCCAGTGGCGCAACGGCCAGCTCGGCGCGCAAGCCTGGCAATGGCAGAGCCAACTGAACGTACAGTACAGCCCGGATCCGTTGCCAGCGATCGAACAACTGCTCGGCACCGACGATTCCGCCGTGCGCGGTTATCGGGTCAGCAGCGCGTCCGGCGCCAGCGGTGCGATCTGGCGCAATACCTTGCGCCTGCCGCTGCGCAGTGATTTTCCCGTGCAGCTCACCCCGCGAATCGGACTCGACCACGGCTGGATCAAGGCCGACCACGGCGCCTCGGTTCAACGCCTGAGCGGCGCCAGCATCGGCCTCAACCTGGGCTGGAAAAACCTGCAAGTGGATGTCGATTACCAACGCAGCCTCAACACCCCGACCGGTCTGCACAGCGAGCCTGAAACCTGGCTGATGCGGGTCGGATTACAGATATGAACGTCAGTGAACAACAGCCATCGGACCTGAGCGCGACAGCCGTGGCCTTCTACTCAACGCGCAACGTGATGCCGCACTACATGGAGAGTTTTTTATGCCAATGAATACCTTTGCGTTTCATCTTTCCCCACGGGGCAAACTGCGCTGGGCCATCGCCAGCCTGTTCCTGGTCGCTCATCTGCCGGGCGCCATGGCCGGTGGTGTGGTGGTCACACCCGGCCCTGGCGGCACCGCGCAATTGCAGAACCAGGGCGGCGTGCCCATCATCAATATCGTGGCGCCCAACGGCTCGGGCCTGTCGCACAACCAGTTCCTCGACTACAACGTCGACCGTCAGGGCCTGGTGCTGAACAACGCCTTGCAGGCCGGGCAATCGCAGCTCGCTGGACAACTGGCGGCCAACCCGCAATTGCAGGGTCAGGCCGCGAGCGTGATCCTCAACGAAGTGATCAGCCGCAACCCGTCGGCCATCAACGGCGCCCAGGAAATCTTCGGTCGCTCCGCCGACTACGTGCTCGCCAACCCGAACGGCATTTCGGTGAACGGCGGCAGTTTCATCAACACGCCGAACGCCAATCTGGTGGTCGGCCGTCCCGAGCTGAACGACGGCAAGCTGCAAGCCCTGAGCACCCGCGATGCCAGCGGCCAGCTGCAGATTCAGGGCGGCGGGCTGCGCAATGGCGAAGGCTCGATCAACCTGATCGCACCGCGCATCGACAGCCAGGGTGCGATCACTGCACGTGATCAACTGAACCTCACTGTCGGACGCAATCAGATCGACTACGCCAGCGGCCAGGTGAAAGCCGTGGACCCGGCGGGCAACACCACCGATCAGCGGATCGACGCCAGCCTGTTCGGCGCGATGCAGGCCGGGCGCATCAACATCGTCAGCACCGCCGAAGGCGCAGGCGTGAAGGTCGGGGCTGTGCAAGTCGCCGGGCGTGACGGCGTGCAGATTCGTTCGGCTGGCGACTTGAGCGTCAGCGGCCAGGCGATCCCGGACAGCCTCGACGTGACCCGCGCCGGCATCCGCAGCAGCCAGGGCGACGTCGGCCTGCACAGCGGCAAGGATCTGACGCTGGCCGCCACCGACGTCAGCGGTCGTGATGTGAAGGTCGATGCCAAACGCAATCTGACCTTGACCACCGTCGAGAGCCGCAAGCTCCAGGAACAGCGCGAGAACTGGAACAACAGCACCATCGGCATCACCTGGGAAACCTACGAGCGCACCAAGACTGACAGCGATTCGCGCCAGCACGGCAGCCAGATCGTCGCCAGCCGCGACGCGCAACTGTCGTCCGGCAAAGACACCGAACTGAAAGCGGCCAAGGTCGAAGCGAAGAACAACCTCAGCGTGCAAAGCGGTGGCGATCTGCGCCTGACCGCCGCCACTGAAAGCCACACCCAGACCGATCAGGGCAAGCACCGCAAGCACCTGTGGAAAGCCGATTGGGACAGCAGCAGCGAAGAGCAGCGCAGCGTCACCAGCCAGTTGAAAGGCGGCAACATCGCCCTGCAAACCGCTGCACTGTTGCGCTCCGAAGGCGCCGAGCTGAACAGCGCCGGCGATCTGCAACTGGCCGGCAAACAAGTGGAAATCACCACCGCGACCCGCACCAACCGCAGCAGCGACAACCGCTATTCCGGTGATCTGGTCGGCGGCGGTTTCTTCGGCAAGACCGGCGACGCCGACAAGGGCCAGACCCAGCATCAGGGCAGCAAGATCAACGCGGCCGGCAAACTGGTGGTCAAGGCAGACGACGTGCGCATCAGCGGCAGCCAGGTGCGTGGCGGCCAGGACGCCAGCGTGATCAGCGACAACGGTTCGCTGACCATCGACGGCGTGCAGAACACCTCGCACAGCAACAACCACGACAAGGACAGCAAGTTCTTCGGCATCACCAAGGACGAGTCCCGGCAGAACAGCAAGGACAGCACCACGGTGCGCAGCGAGCTGGTGTCGGACAGCAACCTCAAGCTGAAAAGCGCCAAGGACATCGAAGTCGCCGGCTCCACGGTCAAGGCCGGCGGTTCGCTGACGGCGGATGCGGCGGGTGATGTGAATGTGCATTCGACGCAGAACACCCACGACAGCAGCAACAGCACACAGACCCGTGGCTTCGACGCTTACGCCAAGGAGCAGACGGCGGAGCAATATCGCGCCGGCGTGCATTACGAAGACAAGGCGCAAACCGTCACCGCCAACGACGTCACGCAGCAGGGTTCCAGCCTCAGCGGCGGCACTGTGCAAGTGAAGGCGGGCGGCGATGTGACGCTCAAGGGCGCTGAGGTGAAATCCACCGCCGGCGACACCACCCTGAGTGGCAAGAACGTTTCGTTGCTGGCCGAGCAGGACAGCCACAATACTTCGACCGAGACCCGCAGCACCGGCGGCGGTTTCTACTACACCGGCGGCCTCGACCGCGCGGGCAGCGGCGTGGATTTCTCGCACAGCACTTCGCAAGACACCACCGGCAAAACCACTGCGCAAACTACCGGTGTGCAGAGCAGCGGCAGCCTGAACATCAACGCTGACAAACTCGTCACCGAGGGTGCGCAACTGAAGTCCGGCAACGGTCTGAACGTCGCCGCCAACGAAGTGGACAACCGTGCTGCCAGCAACACCGAGAGCAGCACTCACAAGGAGAGCAACTGGTCGGCAGACATCGGCGCCAACGTCGAGTACAAAGACATCGCCCGGCCGATTGCCGGCGCGGTGAAAGACGTGCTCGACGGCAAAGTGCCGGACAAGGACGCACTGGCCAATCTCGGTCAGCCGAACGTCGGTATCGACGTGGCGGTCGGTCATGCCAGCGCGGATAAAACCGAGCAGAGCAGCAACGCCGTGGTCAGCCAGTTCGACGGCAAGACCGTGGACGTGAAGGTCGGCGGCACGCTGCACGACCAGGGCACCCAGTACAACGCCAGCGCCGGCAAAGTGAACATCAGCGCTGACAAACTGGTGGCCGATGCCGCGAACAACACCCGCAGCAGCACCGAAAATTCGGTGGATGCCAAGGTCGATGTGCGTGTCTACACCAAGACCGGTGAAGACGTGAACGTGGCCGGCAGCGGCGCGGGCGGCAGCAGCCAGTCGAGCAAGAACAGCGCCACGGCGGTGGTCGGTGGTTACGCTGGCAATCAGGGCGTGAACATTAATGTCGCCCGCGACGCACAGTTCGAAGGCAGCCGTTTCGACGGCGGCCAGGGCGGTGTCAGCGTCAAGACCGGCGGTGATCTGGCCCTGAATCAGGCCAACGACCGTCAGAGCAGCGACAGCTCCAGCCTGCGTGGCAACGGCTCGCTGACCGTCGGCACCTTGCCGGGCACCGACGGCACCAATGTCGATCTCGGCGCCGGGTTCCAGCTCGATCACAAAGGCAACCAGACCACCGACACCCAGGCGCATGTCGCCAGCATCAGCGGCAACGGCCCGGTGCAATTGAGCAGCGGCGGTAATCAGGTTCAACAAGGCACGAAGATCGACAGCGTCGGCAACATCGACCTGAAGGCCGACGGCAAGCTCGACCTGCAAGCGGCCACCGACACGCACGTCGCCACCGGCAGCAATCTCGGTGGTGGCCTGAAGGCGGGCGGCAGCAAAACCAGCAGCGAGAAGAGCCGTGATCAGGGCGGCAACCTCAGCGGCAACTTCAACATCGGTCGGGTCAACGAGAACACGCAGACCCTCACCGGTGGTCAGCTCAACAGCCAGAACGGCATTGCGCTGAGCGGCGACTCGGTGCGCCTGCAAGGCACTCAGGTCAGCGCGCCAAACGTCAACATCGACGCGCAGAAGGGCGGCTTCGTTCAGGAGTCCGCACAGTCCAGCGACAACCGCAACAACTGGAACGTTGCGCTGAACGCCGGCGGCAATCTGAGCAAAAGTACGCCTACCGCCGCCGATGAAAAAGTCAGCAGCGATCACGGCTTCAATGCCGGGGCCAAAGTCGGCGTGGACTACCTGCAAGGCACCACCCAGCAGAACAGTCAGATCAAGGCTGACACTGTGGTGCTGAACAGCGCGGGCGATGCGAGCCTGAGCGGTGCGCGGATCGATGCGCGCAATGTCAGCGGCAAAGTGGCCGGTGATCTGACGGTCGAAAGCCGTCAGGACACCAGCACTCATGCCAAGGTCGATGTGGATCTGGGCCTGACCGCCAAGAAGACGCCCGCAGATGACAAAGGCAAGCTGGCTGGCACCGACTACAAGCCAACGCTGAAAGTCGACGGCGAATACGCGCACAAGGACAGCGTGAAACAGGCTTCCGGTATCAGCGGCAGCCAGGGTGTGAACCTCACTGTCGGCGGCGCTACGCAACTGACTGGCGCGCGGATTTCCGCCACCGGGGGCAACGTCGATCTGGATGGTTCGAAGGTCAGCAGCAGCGACCTGAGCAACCGCGACTACGGCGTGAAAGCCGGGTTGGATCTGCCGCACAAAACCGAAGAAAACGCACCGAAGGTTTCCCTTGAAAACGGTAACCTGAAAGTCGGCCCGGTGACCTTGAGCGGTCACCTGGACAGCCAGTCCCTGCAAGCGGGGATCGACGAAAGAGGTTGATTCGTCGGCAATAAAAAAGGTGGGAGCCCGGTAACGGGCTCCCACCTTTTTTTGTAGCGGTTAAACCGCGGTCAGCGTGTGAACGGTCTGCCGCTTGAGCAGTTCCTCCACAAAGCGTTTGCCGAATTGCTCCAGGTACTGACGCTGCAACAGGCACTCGTGGGGGGCTTCGACGTCATGCCGGATCAGCTCGCCGCTGATGTACGGCGACCACAGCGACGGCTGCTGTTCATCCTGACGCAGGATGTCTGCGGTGGCACGGATGAACAACATATCGCCCCGGTACTGTTCGTACTGCGTCCTGCCCAACAACTCCAGCATCCGCTTCGAATCGTCGACCAGACGGCTCAGGAACTCGTCGCCGATCTGCCGGCTGCCGAGCACTTCTTCCATCGCACTTTTCAGACCCTTGAGACCGGCCCGTGGCGTGCCGACGATGGCGCGGGTCATGCGGCTGATGATCATCGCATCGTCGAGTTTCAGTGAGGCCGGGCCACCTTGCAGCGGGTAGCTGTCGAACATGCAGAGGAAGCTCACCTCACGTCCCCGGGCCTGCAACATCGCTGCCATGCGCAACGCCAGGTTGCCGCCCACCGACCAGCCGGCCAGTTGATACGGCCCCTCGGGATACAGCTCGATGATGCGTTGCAGGTATTCCTCGGCCAGTTCATCCAGCGACTCGATCACCCGCGTCGGATCGCGCAGGATCGGCGATTGCAGCGCGTACAGCGGTTGATCCTCGGGCAGGTACGGCAACAGTCCTGCGTAGGGCCAGGCAATCCCGCCGCCGGGGTGGATGCAGAACAGCGGCGGCCGCTTGCCTTCGGTGCGCAGCGCCAGCACGGCGTCGAACGGATCGCTGGCACCGGTGTTGTGTTGCAGGCGTCGGGCCAGTTGTCGCGGGGTCGGTCCTGCGAGGAAATCGGCGATGCCCAGCGCGATGCCGAACTGTTCCTTGATCCGGCTGACCAGTTGCAACCCGAGCAACGAATGCCCGCCGAGGTCGAAGAAACTCTGGTTGGCAAACACTTCGCTGCAACCCAGGGCTTCGGCGAACAGGTTGCACATCGTGGCTTCTTCCGGGGTCTGCGCAGGCGACAGTTCGGCTGCGTCCTGCCGCGTCGGCGCGGGCAGGCGATCGACGGCCAGTTTGCCGTTGGGGGTCAACGGGAACTCGGCCACGCGCATGATCACGCTCGGCACCATGTGTTGCGGCAGGTGCCGGCCGAGCGTCTGTTTCAGTTGCTGGCTGTCGAGGCTTTCATCCTTGCTCGCCACGTAGCCGACGATGGCCGGACCGTGGGCCAGTTCACGCAGCATGACCGTGGCGTCATCGACGCCGGCGCAACCGAGCAGGACGTTCTTGATCTCGTCCAGCTCGATGCGCAGACCGCGCAGCTTGATCTGGTTGTCCTGCCGGCCAAGGTAGTGAATGCGCCCGGCATGATCGAAAAACACCCGGTCGCCCGCGCGGTACATGGTGTCTTGCGCGTCGAGCAGGTCGGCGACAAAGCCCTTGGCCGTGAGGTCGGGACGATTGCGATAGCCCCGCGCAACGCCCGGCCCACCAATGAACAGATCGCCCCAGGCCCCCGGCGGCAACAAGCGCTGGCGGTTGTCGACCACGTACAGACGGGTGTTGGCGGTGGCCGGTCCGATGGACAGATCACCGGCACCGTAATGCGCGTTGATCGAAGTGGCGAAGGAGGTTTCCGTCGGGCCGTAAACGTTGAGCAGGCGGCAATGGGAGAAACGCGCCAGCAGCGCCGGGGTGCACGGCTCGCCGCCAAGCATGAGTACGGTGTCCTGAGGGAAGTCCTCGGTTTGATGACAGGCCAGCAGGCTCGGAGTCATCACCAGCAAATCGATGGCTTCACGCTTGACCAGTTGCGCCAGGGCCCGGCCGGGAGCGCTGGTGACTTTGTCGGTGATCACCAGTTCGGCACCGGCCAACAGGGTCATCATGATTTCCAGCACCGACATGTCGAAACCGGCGGCGATGAATTGCAGCACCCGCGCGCCGGGCTGCAACTGCGCGGCGTCGATGGCGGTGCGAGCGATCGGCACCAGATTGCGCTGGGTGACTTCCACGCCTTTGGGCTTGCCGGTGGAGCCGGAGGTGTAGATCAGATAACCCGGCAGCCCCGCCTCGAACGGCGCCAACGGCTCGTTGGCCGGCGGCAGTTGCGCCAGGAACTCGGTGTTCAGCCACAGCTGTTTGTCGGCGGCGATCTCGACTTTGAGCTGACTGCCGGGGGCGACGATCACCACCGCCGGATCGGCATCGCTGAAGATGTGTTCGATCCGTGCCTCGGGCAGGTCCGGGTCCACCGGTACATAGCAGGCACCGAGTTTGAACAGGGCCACGGCGGCCACCGCCCATTCGAGGCTGCGGGAGAACATCACCACCACGCAGTCACCGGCCTGCACACCGCGTTCGCGCAAATGCGCGGCCAGTCGGGTGGCCTCGTCATCGAGGCGTGCATAGCTCAGGTGTCGCCCACCCTGGCTCAGCGCCGGGCGCTGGGCATGTTCGCGGACGGACTCGGCGAAGGCCTCGGCGAATACCGGCAACGGCGCATCGCTTTGCGGGTACGAGTAGAAGCGCTGCTGTTCGTCGGGCAGAAACAGATCGTAGTCGGCCGCCAGGGTTTCGGGCGCTGTGGCGAAACGTTCGAACAGCGCGGTCAGGCGTTGGTAATGCAGCTCCAGCGCTTCAGGGGAGTACAGGTCGGCGTTGGCATTGAAGCCGATCTCCAACCGGCCATCGGCGTGACGGTCGAAGATGTCGATGCCCAAATGATCCGCCGGTCCGTTGGCGACGTTCTGCAGGGTGGTTTCGCAGCCGGCAAACCCCGGCCCCTGATCGTAGGCGACGATGTTCAGCAGCGTGTTGAACAGCGGCTTGTTGCCGCGCTCGGCGTGCAGGTCGCGGATCATGCTTTCGCTGCGGTAGCTCTGGTGCAACAAGTGATGGCGCAGTTGCCGCTGAAGGTTGGCCGCCACCGTCAGCACCGTGCTCTCGGCGTTGAACGACAGGTGCAGCGGCAGGATGTTGGCGACCATCGACGGCACGTTGCGCAGGGCCTTGAGCTGACGTGCCGCCACTGGCATGCCGAGCGCCAGTTCGTCTTGCCCGGTCATACGCTGCAAGTAAGTCGCGCACAGTGCCAGCAGGATGCTCGACAGCCGCAGTTGGTGTTCGCTGGCGGCGGCGCGCAGGCGTTGCAGGGGTTTGCCGCCGAACACTTTGCGCAGGCGATTGAGCCGGATCAGCGGCGCATCGCCCGGCACCAGTTGGGTCGGTTCGGGCATCTTCAGGCAGTACTGGCGCCAGTAGGTGCGATCCTTGTTGTGCATCTCGCTGAGGCGATATTCCTCCTGCGCCTCGAACACGCTCGACAACGGCGCCAGCGTCAACGGCTCGACCCCTTCGCCGCGACTGAGGGCGTTGTAGTGGGCAGTGATGTTGCCGAACAGAATCCCGTGGCCGAACCCGTCCACCACCAGGTGCGAGGCCAGTTCAATCATGCGGTGGTGGTGGGGTGCGAGGCGGATCAGCACGTAACGGATCAACGGGCCGTGTTGCAGGTCCATGTCGGTTTGCAACAGGTGGTCGAGCACCTGGCGCCAGGCGGCTTCGGGGTCAGGCTGGTCGCTGACGTCCAGATGCTCGAAGGCCTTGGCTGGCAGGGTATCGATGGGCTGGATGTACTGGGCGAAGGTGCCGGTCTGCGGGTCGGTCCTGAAGGTGGCGCGCAGGGTGTCGGTTTGGCGGAACTGCGCGCCGATGGCGGCTTCGAGCCAGGTCAGGTTCAGCTCGCCGCGCAGCTCGATGACATCGCACAGATGGTAGTTGAGGTTGCTGTGGTTCTGGCTGATGGCCAGGCAGACTTCCTGCTGTGCCGTGGAAAGCGGGCACGAGTGTACGTCACGCATAAGAGTCATCCTTTCTTCCGTTGCGTCGGGTTTTCGGCAGGCAATACCGTGCCCATTCCGGTTGGCGCGAAAGCGACAGGTCCGGAATCGACGGCAAGCGCCGTTCTCAGTTTTTCAGGGGGGCGCCAAGTGTGTCAGGCGGGGCTGGAACCGTTGCATGACGCCAATCCTTGGCGGTGTTTCTTGTTGTGGGGTTGAAGCATTTGGTAACACTTCGCCGGGTAACGTAGGCGCATAAAACAGCCCTGTCAATTAACTGATTTGTGACTTTTGCCAGGTCTGCAAAAAACGGCAGCCATTGTCGCTTACCGTCAAGCACGGGCTTTTCAGGCGTCTACAGTGGACGAAAACCCCTGCCTGCCGGGAGCGCCCGAGCCATGAACGACAGTATCCCGACCCTGAGAATCCAACTGGCCTGCGCCCTGCGCTGGGCCGCGCGACTGGACCTGCACGAGTCCATCGCCAATCATTTCAGCGTGGCGACGTCACCGGACGGCCGCGAGTTTCTGATCAACCCTTACGGCAAACACTTCTCGCGGATTCGCGCCAGTGATCTGCTGCTGCTCGATGCCGACGATCCGGCCAGTCTCGACCGCCCGGACGCACCGGACATCACCGCCTGGGCCTTGCACAGCGCCTTGCACCGCAACCAGCCCCAGGCCCGCTGCATCCTCCACACCCACAGCAAATACGCGACGACGCTGGCCTGTCTGAAGGACTCGCGGCTGCCACCGATCGAGCAGAACAGCATGCGGTTTTTCGAGCGGGTGGCGATCGATGACGGCTTTGACGGCATGGGCCTCGGGGAAGAGTCGGAGCGGGTGAGCAGGCTGCTCGGCGACAAGCCGATCCTGCTGATGGGCAATCATGGATTGCTGGTCGCGGCGCCGAGCGTGGCTCAGGCGTTCGATGATCTGTATTACTTCGAACGTGCCTGCGAGGTGTACATCAGTGCGTTGGCAACCGGGCGTGAGTTGCGGGTGGCCAGCGATGAAGTGGCGCGCAAGACGTGTCGGCAGTGGCTGGATTATCCGGGGTTTGCCGATAAGCATTTTGCGGCGTTGATGAACATCCTCGATGAGGAAGAGCCGGCTTACCGGCAGTGACTCACTCCTGCGGCAAGTGCGCCTTGCTCAGTGGCTGGCGCATCACCGGCGCGCTCCACGCTTGGCGCCGATCTTCGCTCGGCGGGCAACCAAACCGCGCACGGTAAGTGCGGGAAAAATGCTCCAGCGATCCAAACCCCGAGCACGCTGCCACCTGGGCCACGCTCATCTGCGTCTGTTGCAGCAGGTTGTGCGCCCGGGCCAGACGCAGGGTGATGTAGTACTTGAGCGGCGAGAGCCCGGTCTGATGCTTGAACTGGCGCTCCAGTTGCCGCCGAGACAGGCCGACTTCGCTGGCAATTGCTTCGCAGTCCAGCGGTTCCTCCAGAGCCTTTTCCATCAACTGCACGGCGCGGCGGATCTTGCTGCCGTACATCCCGCTGTTACCCAGGCCACCGTCGAGCTGATTGTCCGCCGGGGCGCGCATCTGGCCCATCAACAGGTGCAGGCCGATTTCCCGGGCCAGGTCCGTATCCAAGCGCTGGCCGATCCAGCCCAGCAGCATGTCGAGAATGGTGGTGGCGCCCGCGCAGGTCAGGCGCTGGCGTTCGAGGGTGTAGAGCTGCGGTCGGGCGCGGACCTTGGGGTAACTCTCCTGAAAACCCTGCAGGTTGTCCCAATGCACCGCCGCTTCGTAGCCGTCGAGCACGCCGGCAGCGGCCAGCAGTTCGGTGCCGGTTTCCACGCCGATCAACACCGAACCGAACAGCGCCTGCTTGCGCAACCAGCTCTTGAGCGCCGGGTTGCGGCTGTGTTGATGCACCTCGAAACTGGCCAGCACTACGCAGGCGTCGAAGGCCTGTTCAGTGTTCAAGCCAGCTTCGGCGATGCTCACCAGACCGTTGCTGGCGGTTACCGGGCCGGGCTGCAAGGACAACAGCGTCCACTCGAACAGCGTGCGCTGGCTCAGCCAGTTGGCGATGGCCAGCGGTTCCAGCACCGCCGCCAGCCCGAAGTTGGAAAACGCCGGCAACAACAGCACCGCCACTCGCAGCGGTGCGCCGTTTTGCAGTACAGCTTCAGCGGATCGGGTCATCGCCATCTCTGCTTCATCGTTGTTCGGTCTGCCAGTGCGGGTTGATCCACACCGGTACATCGAGGGCCGGCAACGGCGCGAGGTTGCGGATCAGGTCGCTGGCCTTTTCCGCGATCATCACTGTCGGAGCGTTGGTGTTGCCGCTGACGATCACCGGCATGATCGACGCGTCCACCACCCGCAAACCGTCGAGGCCATGCACCCGCAATTGTGGATCGACCACCGCTTCAGGGTCGCCCGCCGGCCCCATCTTGCAGGTGCCGCTGGCATGGTAGCCGGTTTCCGTGACCTGCCGCGCCCAGGCGTCGAGCTCGGCGTCGGTCTGCACCGAACGGCCCGGCACCAGTTCTTCGCCCTTGAACGGGGCCATCGCCGGTTGGTCGAGGATTTCGCGCACCAGTCGTGCGCCGGCGCGCATGTCGGCACGGTCCTGTGCGGTCTTCAGGTAGTTGAACAAGATCCTCGGCGGCCGCCGCGGTTCGGCGCTGTGCAACGTCACGCTGCCCAGGCTGGTGGGGCGCATCAGGTCGATGTGGATCTGGAACGCGTGGGTCGGCACCAGCTCGACGCTGCCCGGTTGCACCGCCAGCGGCATGAAGGTCAGTTGCAGATCCGGGTGCTCGACGCCGGCCCGGGAACGCAGGAACGCGCCGGCCTCGAAATGATTGCTTGCCGCCAGGCCATCGTGACGGACGAACCAGCGCGCACCGATCCACCATTTGCCCGGCGCGGTGGTCCAGCGATACAGCGACACTGGTTGCTTGCAGCGAAATTGCACCACGGCATCCGGGTGATCGTTGAGGCGTTTACCGACGCCGGGCAGGTCGTGAATCACGCTAATTCCGAGGTCGCGCAATTCTGCCGCCGGGCCTACGCCCGAGAGCAACAGCAACTGCGGCGAGTTGATCGCCCCGGCGGTCAGCAGCACTTCACGACGGGCGCGAACGGTGCAGGTTTCGCCGCTCTGTTCGTAATCGATGCCGACGGCCCGCCGACCCTCGAACAGAATGCGCAACACCAGCGCATCGGTGATCACCCGCACATTGCCCCGTGCCAAGGCTTCGCTGAGATAACCGCGCGAAGTGCTCCAGCGCCGACCGTGGCGCGTGGTGCGATCGACCGGGCCGAAGGCTTCCTGACGATAGCCGTTCAAGTCCTCGCTGACGCCATAACCGGCCTCGGCACCGGCCGCGATGAACGCCGCGCACAACGGTGTGCCGACATCGCCGGGGGTGACGTGCAAATGGCCGCTGGCGCCGCGATAGTCATCACCGCCGTCGGCGTGAGTCTGTGCACGCTTGAAGTACGGCAGCACTTCGCGATAACTCCAGCCGGTGCAGCCCTGTTCGGCCCAGCCGTCGTAATCCCGGGCATGGCCACGGATGTAGACCATGCCGTTGATCGACGATGAACCGCCGAGCGTGCGGCCTCTTGGCGTGCCGATCCGCCGGCCGTCGAGGTACGGCTCCGGCTCCGACTGATAGCGCCAGTTGTAGCGCGACCCGCCCACCACAAGGCCCACGGCGGACGGCATGTCGATCGTCCAGCTCTTGTCCTCGGGGCCGGCTTCCAGCAGCAGGATGCGTACGTTCGGGTCTTCGCTCAGGCGATTGGCCAACACGCAACCGGCCGAGCCGGCGCCCACGATCAGGTAATCAAACCCGGTTTCGTCCATGGTTTGCTCCTTTTTAACGAATGGCGAGGGAAGGGCGGATCAGTCCACGGTGTGGCTGTGAATGCCGTTGAACACCAGGCGATGAAAGTGATGCACCAGATGCTCGCTTTCGTTGCTGCGCTGGGCGTCGATCATGTAGCGGCCCTGGTCGTAGCCGAGCGAGCGCAGGCCTTTTTGCACCGAGATGTTCAGGGCGATGTCTTCGGGACCGAGGTCTTCGTTCATCCACTTCATGCACGCGGTGCTGACCGCAGCGGTCTCGGGGTTGCTGGAGTAGTAACCGAAGCGCAGCAGCGAGCGTTCGGCATCCAGCGGAATCATGATGAACGAGCCGAGAAACTCGGAGAACGGGAAGGTGTAGAAGGTGTTGTTCGGCCACATGCCGATGTTGAAAAAGCATTCCTGCGGATTCAGCTCGCTTTTCAGCGGCACACCATAGGCCTCGGTCGCCGACAGATTGGCCGGTGCGGCATAGGTCCACCAGTTGTCGCGTTTGATCAACTGGTAACCCTTGAAGTCGATCAGTCGGGCGAGGTCGATGTGGCACGGACCGGACAGTTTGAAGTGATAGCCCTCGATGGAATTGTCCATGATCACCTTCCAGTTGGCCGGCACGATCACGTCCTGTTCCTCGATCAGGCGCATGTCGGTCAGGTCTGGAAACACCCGGCGCATTTCTTCGTCCGCGCCGGGGAACAGGTCCCGCAGCGACGGCGCATTCGGGTCGAGGTTGAAGTAGATGAAACCTCCGAGTTCTTCGGTGCGCACCTGGGGAATGTTGAACTGCGCCAGCTCGAAATTCTTCATCCGCTCGCAACGCGGCGCACCGCGCAGGCTGCCGTCCATCTCGTAGCACCACGAGTGATAGGCGCAGCGCACCACGCCGCCGGTGGTACCACGCCGTTCTTCCAGCAAGCGATTGCCGCGATGCTGGCAGACGTTGTGAAAACCGTGGATCTGCCCCTGCCGATTCTTCGCCACCACCACGCTCTGGTCGAACAGGTCGGTGACCACGAACTGCCCCGGCTCGGCGAACTCACTGACATGCCCGGCGACATGCCAGGCCTTCATGAAAATGTTGTCGCGCTCGGCACGAAACAGGCTGTCGTCGTAGAAATAGCGCGAGGGCAGGGTGAAGGCCTGCTCCGGATCCTGCTGATCCCAGGCGTCGACCGGGCTGTGCTGCTTGCGGGTCTGGAAACTGTGCATGAGGCGATCTCCACGGTAGCGGGCCGCTCGGGGCGGCGTGTTGTTGTGGGATCTAATCTAGGGTGCAGGGCGGGGGTGGGGTTGATGGATTGCGACCAGTTGATGGGTGGAATGATCAATCCCATGCTGTACCGGGGAGGCCTTGACAGCCCTGCGATAATCAAACTTCACCGCGATCATGATGCAGAGGAGGGTTTTCCATGGACAATCAAGCACTCAAGGCCTTGTTCGACCAGCAGTCCGCTGTCTATGACAAACAGTGGAGCGGGATGGCACCCATTCGTGATGCGCTGTACCTGCTGCTGGATTCGGTGTTCGCGGGCCTGCCGGAAAATGCCCGGATACTCTGTGTTGGCGTGGGTACCGGTGTGGAAGTGGCGCACCTGGCCCAGCGGTTTCCCGGCTGGCAATTCACGGCAGTCGACCCTTCTGGCGCCATGCTCGATGTCTGCCGCCAAAGAGCGACGGAGGGCGGTTTCCTTGCCCGTTGCCGTTTTCACGAGGGCTATCTCGATACGCTGACGGATGAATCGGGTTACGACGGCGCGACCTGTTTTCTGGTGTCGCAGTTTTTGCTCGAACCACAGGTTCGTATCGACTTTTTCCATGAGATCGCCCGTCGTCTGGTGCCGGGCGGGGTCCTGGCGAATGCGGACCTCGCCTCTGACACCGCGTCACCGGCCTACGAAGCATTGCTGCGTCACTGGATGACGCTGATGGCATCGGCCCAGGTGCCCGCACAAATGCTCGAACGAGCACGTGCCGCGTATGCCAGCGATGTGGCGATTCTGCCAGCGCCGCAAGTCGCCGGTCTGATCGAGTCGGCGGGGTTCGAGGCGCCGGTCCAGTTCTTTCAGGCTGGCTTGATGCATGGGTGGTTCTGCCCGCGCAAGGCCTGGATCGATGCGAGTCAGAGCGTTGGAGGTCTCTCACGGACCCATTTCGCCAAATCCTGAGGGGGCAAAGGACGAGCGATGCAATAGCCTTGTGCGATCTGGTACCCCAGGCCGCGAAGAATTTCCAGCTGCGCATCGTTTTCAACACCTTCGGCGACGATGTTCAAATGCAGGCTCTTGCAGATCCCGGCAATCGACTGGGCCAATGTCCGGGCACTGGCGCTGTCTTCGATATCGTCGATGAAGCTCTTGTCCAGCTTGATGGTGTTGACGGGCAGGCGCAGCAGGTAGCTCAAGCTGGAATAACCGGTGCCAAAGTCGTCGATGGACAAGCTGACACCGGATTGCCGGACTTCGGTAATGACCGATATGACAGTGTCGGTGGCGTCCAGTATGAAGTCTTCAGTGACCTCCAGTGTCAGGCAGGAGGGCAGGAGCCGATACTTTTCCAGCAGCGTTTCAATGAGTTCAACAATGGCTCTGTCGCGAAAGGCGACGGGGAAGATATTGACCGACATATGAGGCACTTCGAGCCCGGAATCGCGCCATTGCGCCATTTGCCGACAGGCTTCGGTAAGTACCCATTGATTGAGTCCGGGCATCATTCCCGCGTCGCGCACCAACGGGATGAATCGACCGGGAGGAATATCGCCAAGCTCGGGATGACACCAGCGGGCCAGCGCCTCGACACCAAAGAGCTGGTTGTTATCGAGGATTATCTGGGGTTGGTAATGCAGCGCCAGCTGGTTGGACTCCAGGGCACTCTTGAGTGCCATGCTGAGTGTCAGTTCGTCATCGGCTGAATCGCTGATCACTGGATCGAATACTTCAATGGCCTGGCGGCCTGCGGACTTGGCTTTGTACATCGCCTGATCGGCATGCAAAAGCAAGGAATGAATGTCGTTACCGTGGTCTGGATAAATGCCAATCCCAATACTGGCGGACGGTGTGATTTTTACATCGTCCAGCATCACGGGTTCCGACAGTTTGTTGATCATTCTTTCTGAAAAGGCAATGGCTTGTTCAGTATTGGAGGGGGACAGAATAACGACGAATTCATCTCCCGAAAGACGGCTGACAAAATCATTTCCCCGCACAGAGCTCTGAAGCCTGTTGGCAATTTCGGACAGAAGCGAATCCCCGGCGGCATGCCCGAGGGAATCGTTGATCTGCTTGAACTTATTGATGTCGATGAACAGAACTGCCATGGATGATTGTGACCGCTGTGCATTCGCGATCATCGTGTTTGCTTTCATCATCAACAGTCGTCGATTGGGCAACGTCGTCAGGCTGTCATAGTAGGCCAGTCGTTCGATATCGTTGATGAAGCTGTCCCTCTCGAGGGCGAGGGCGCAAAGCTTCAGGCTGGTTTCAAGCAGTCTGTGGTGCTGGACAGCCGGGAGGTGGTTCTCGCGGTAATAAAGCGTGAATGTGCCTAAAGTACGTCCGTTGTTGGAGCGAATGGTGTTAACCCAGCCAGCCGTGAAACCGAATGATTGCGAGAGCTGATGATCGACGCATTCGCCATTGTCCGACGCAGGGTCAGTGAAGTTCAGCATGATGCTTTTTTTCACGTCCATCTTTTTCAGGATGGATCTTTCAGCGAGGCTTTCCAGCGACTGAATCAATCCCGCCGGCAGGTTGAACTCCGCTACCAGTGGAAGGCAACCCTGCTCGTCGAACTGCCTTATTGAAATACCGATTTCAGGTGCAATTCGGCCAATCTCCTGGCAAATCAATTTCATGACGTCGGGAAGCGATTCTTCACGGGCCATGGCACTGAGTACCTTGAACTGCAACTCATCATTCATCTTGGCCTCGGTGATGTCAGTCACGATTGCCACTACGTCCTGTTGAACACCTTGTGGATCGAGCACCGGATTGGCGATCACGCGTACCCACAGAGGATTCTTCGATTTGTTGTAAACCAGTAATTCAGTGGTATGGCTTTTTCCGCTCTGGATACTGTTCCTGAAAGACAGGACCGCTTCCGGATCAGTATGCCGGCCATAAAAAACTTCATCCGGCCTCTTGCCCACCAGGTCGTCTGTTTCATAACCCAGCATGCGCACGAATCCCTCGTTTACATAAGTAATCATCCTGTTCGGATCGGTGACGATAATTGCACTGTCAGTTCGGTTTACGGCAATTTTCAGAAGTCGGCTTTTCTCAACTTTTTTTATGATGTAGAGCAGGAAGAATGTAGTTGCCAATACCAGTAGAAGTATCATTGCGGCGGCAGATATATATATCTTGAAACGATCACCCATGGACTGAAGTGAAGTCTGGCTGATGCTGTTTCCGTACTTGATGAAGTTTTTCTGTTCCACCAGGAACTGCTCTTGGATGTCCTGTACCGGCTGGGCAAGAGCCCATTGCACATCGCCAGCCCCGGTGTACCGGACCAATCGATTGAGCACGTCCACATAACGTGAATACACGTCTTTTAATGCCTGTACACGGATGTGATTTTCTTCATCAACCCTTGTACTTGTCAGAAAACGGTCGAAAGATTCATTCGCCAGTGTCAACTCCGTGCGGGCGTGTTGCACCATTTCATGTGGAATTGTGTTGAACAGTACGATGCGGGTGTTGGCGCGCGACAGCGAGAGTCGCGCTTCCATCAAGTGTTGAACGGTTTCTGCTACAGCATCGACTTGATCGACGGCAACACTGGAAAGATTGCCGATGCTCGACTGGTTGCTGGTCACCAACCAAAAGCTGAGGACTAAAGTTGCACATTGGAATACCAGTGCAGTGGTCAGGATCGTTCTCAAGCCATGAGGCGGTGCAAACTTGCGCAGCAAATAATCCTCCTCTGTCGCAGACAGATAGGGAAAGGTTGGAAAAAACGAGCAGTCGGGCAGAAAGTGTCTGGCCGGTCGTTCAGGGTTGTGGCGAAGGAAGTTGTTTTTCGGGGTTGTGCCGGATGACGTCAAGACGAGAAGCAGCAGGATGTGGCATGTTTTTCAGATTCAAGAGTTCGTCAAGCTGTCAGGGTTGGTGGCTACGAGCCATTAAGGTGGCGTAGCTTATAAGAAATGCGGGTTGGAATGAAATGGAGGAAGCGTTGCAACGAGGAGAATTTTTTCTTCTGTTATTGGCTGAGTGGTCAGGAAAGTTAATAAAAAAGCTTTAGCGTTAGATGCTTATAAAAGTCTGTCAGACAATCAGTCATTAAGGCTTTCAAGCGGCTGTTATTGTCGACCATTATTCATGGAAGTGATTATCTGTCGGGCTCTGTTGTGAACGCTGATGCCGGATCGAGCGCGATCACCCAGGCCTATGAAAACCCGTGGTGCCAAATCGGGCGCGTGTTTACATTTCTTGAGTGCCTGCGGTCGGTATCCCGAGTAATGCATTGCTTCGGCTTAATACGAAGCATTACTATTCACGCCCTTTCCTCAGCACGCCGCAATGATCCCCATGCTGCCCCGCAGACCCGGCTTTCTCGAGCATTACGAAGAGTTGATCGGCACCTGGACCCGCCGCCTGCGCAATCGCTCGCAGGCCGAGGATCTGGCGCACGACACCTTTGTGCGGGTGCTCGAGTCCGATTCGTCGGCGGTGCAGCAACCCCGGGCGTATTTGCACCAGACGGCGCGCAACATCGCGGTGGACGGCTATCGGCGCGAGGACCGGCGGGGCGCCATGGAGTCGGAGGCGATCGATCTCAGTGAGTCGCCGACCGGTGACCCGGAGCATTACATGCATGCGATCCAGCTGGCCGATTCCATCGAGCGGGCGCTCACCGAATTGCCGGTCAACTGTCGGCGGATTTTCGTCTGGCAGAAGATCGAAGGCCTGACTCAGGCGGAAATCGCCGAACGCCTGGGCCTGTCCAAGAACATGGTGGAAAAGTATATGATCCGCACCCTGCGGCATCTGCGTGATCGCCTGGACGGGGCGCAATCATGAGCCGCGGCGTCTTTTCATCCCCAGCCAAACAGGACATTCCATGATGGATACTCGTGATTGCGCGTGCGGGCAAACAACGGTGCGCGATGACGCGGCACGCTGGTTTGTGCGTTTGCAGGAACCAGCCGTCGATGCCGAACAATACCGGCGCTTCGACGCCTGGCTGAACGAACATCCGCAGCACCGTGACGAATTCCAGTTGCTGCAAGGCCTGTGGACGGCGGCGGATCTGCTGCCGGCGCCACGGCTCAAGGCCCTGTGTGAAACCCCGCCTGCACGTCGCGAACGCCGTCCTTTGTTGCGTTATGCCGTGGCGGCCAGCGTGGTCGCGGTGGCGCTTGGGCTCGGTCTGTTCAGTGGCTTGAATCACCCGGCGGGTTACCGCGCCGAATTCGCCACGGCGCTGGGCGAGCGTCGCCATGTGGCATTGCCGGACGGCTCGGTGATCGATCTCAACAGCCGTAGCCGTTTGCAGGTGCGTTTCGAGAAGGATCGGCGGCTCATCGAGTTGACCGAAGGCGAAGCGATGTTCAGCGTCGAGCACGATACCTCGCGCCCGTTCGTGGTCGAGGCTGGCAGCGGCAAGGTCACGGTCACCGGCACCCGCTTCGATGTGCGCCGCGACGTGACGCAAACCCGGGTCGCGGTGGAGCAGGGCACCGTCAAGGTGCAGGGGCGGAATGCGCCGGACAACGAGTTCATCAACCTGACCGCCGGCCTCGGCACCCATGTCGATGCCCACGGTGTGGTGGCCCAGGCCTATGCGGTCAACCCGGCGGAACTGACGGCGTGGCGCAGCGGCAAACTCGTGTTCAACAACGCCAGCCTCAGCGAAGTCGTCGAGGAAGTGTCCCGTTATCGCGACAAGCCGCTGACCGTCGCCAACCCGACCGTGGCCAGTCTGCGCCTGACCAGTGTGTTCAAATCCGACAACACTGACGCCTTGCTCAAGGCCTTGCCGAATATCCTTCCGGTGGCCGTGCGCACCCACGCCGACGGCAGCCAGGAAATAATTTCAAAATAAAATTCAGGTTTTTTTCGAGTTCGTCGTCTTCCTGTTCAACTGCAACTGGTTTGCATTAACAGCCGCACACTCTTGCGATCCACAGGACTACGTACGACGTGAAAAACACCACTGCCAACAACAAAAAATCCCCTTGGTTGCCGCTGGCGCTCGCGCTGGCGGTCAACGCTGCGATGCCGATGGCATTTGCGGCCGACACCATTCATATCCGCGCGCAGCCATTGGGCCAGGCGCTGAGCGAACTGGGTCAGCAAACCTCGCTGCAGGTGTTTTTCAGCCCGGATCTGGTGGCCGGCAAGCAGGCCCCGGCCGTCGATGGCAACCTCTCGCCGGAGGACGCACTGCGCCAGTTGCTGCAAGGCAGCGGCCTGAACTATCAGATCAATGAAGGCTCGGTGACCCTGTCGCCGGCACCGACCGCAGCCGCCAATGGCCCGCTGGAACTGGGCGTGACCGACATCAAAGTGGTCGGTGACTGGCTCGGCGACGCCGATGCCGCCGTGGTGCAGAACCACCCGGGCGCGCGGACGGTGATCCGTCGCGAAGCGATGGTCGAGCAGGGCGCGATGAACGTCAGCGACGTTCTCAAGCGTGTGCCGGGCGTGCAGGTGCAGGACTCCAACGGCACCGGCGGCAGCGATATTTCGCTGAACGTCGGCGTGCGTGGCCTGACTTCGCGTCTGTCGCCGCGCTCCACCGTGCTGATCGACGGCGTACCGGCGGCGTTCGCGCCGTACGGTCAACCACAACTGTCGATGGCGCCGATTTCCTCCGGCAACCTCGACAGCATCGACGTCGTGCGCGGCGCCGGTTCTGTGCGTTATGGGCCACAGAACGTCGGCGGGGTGATCAACTTCGTGACCCGTGCCATCCCGGAAAAAGCCACCGGTGAAATCGGCACCACGCTGGAAACCACCCGCTACGGCGGCTGGAAACACATCGACACCGCATTCCTCGGCGGCACGGCCGACAACGGCATGGGCGTGGCGCTGTTGTACTCCGGGGTCAACGGCAACGGTTACCGCGAGCGCAACAACGGCAACGACATCGACGACGTGCTGCTCAAGACCCACTGGGCGCCGACCGATCAGGACGATTTCAGCCTCAATTTCCACTACTACGACGCCAGTGCCGACATGCCCGGCGGCCTGACGCAGAAGCAGTACGACGACAAACCGTATGACTCGGTGCGCGACTACGACAACTTCAGCGGCCGCCGCAAGGACGTGTCGTTCAAGTGGATCCGCCAGATCGACGAGCGCACCCAGGCTGAAGTGCTGACCTATTACACCGACAGCTTCCGTGGCAGCACCATCGCCGCCCGCGACCAGAAAACCCTGAGTTCGTATCCGCGCTCCTACTACACGCTGGGCATCGAGCCACGCGTCTCGCGGGTATTCGATGTCGGCCCGACCACTCAGGAAGTCAGCGTCGGTTATCGCTACCTGAAAGAGGCGATGCACGAGCAGTCGAGCCGTCTGGCGCTGGTCAACAATGTGCCTGTGGTCACCCCGTCGTCCGACGGCCATGTGTTCCAGGACCGTACCGGTGGCACCGAGGCCAACTCGGTCTACCTCGACAACAAAATCGACGTCGGCAACTGGACCATCACCCCGGGCATTCGCTTCGAGCACATCAGCACCGACTGGCACGACCGCGCCGTGCTCGACACCGCCGGCAAGCGCGTGCCGGAGAAAAACCGCAGCATCGAGAGCAACGAACCGCTGCCGGCACTGAGCGTGATGTATCACCTGTCGGATGCGTGGAAGCTGTTTGCCAACTACGAAACCTCGTTCGGCAGCCTGCAGTATTTCCAGCTCGGTCAGGGCGGCTCGGGTGACCAGACGGCCAACGGTCTGGAGCCTGAGAAAGCCAAGACCTACGAGATCGGCACCCGCTACAACGATGACGTGTGGGGCGGTGAAGTGACGCTGTTCTACATCGACTTCGATGACGAACTGCAATACATCAGCAACGACGTGGGCTGGACCAACCTCGGCGCCACCAAGCACCAGGGTATCGAGGCTTCGGTGCACTACGACATGGCTGCGCTGGATCCGCGTCTCGATGGCCTGACCGCCAACGCCGGTTTCACTTACACCCGCGCGACCTACGAAGGCGAGATCCCGGGCTTCAAGGGCCGCGACCTGCCGTTCTATTCGCGTCAGGTGGCAACCGTCGGCCTGCGTTACGACATCAACCGCTGGACCTACAACATCGACGGTTTCGCCCAGTCCAAACAGCGCTCGCCGGGCACCGGCGTGAATGCCGACGGCAGTTTCAGCAACAACTACATCACCGAAGGCACGGCGGACGGGCAGTACGGCGACATTCCGGGTTACGTGACCTGGAACGTGCGTGGCGGCTATGACTTCGGTGCGCAGCTGTCGAACCTGAAGCTCGGCGCCGGGGTGAAAAACATCTTCGACAAGCAGTACTTCACCCGCTCCAGCGACAACAACTCCGGGATGTATGTCGGCGCGCCGCGTACGTTCTTCGTGCAGGCCAGCGTCGGATTCTGACGCTGTATGGCTCGTTCCCACGCTGAGTGGGAACGAGCTGGCTCAGACCTTCAGCGCTTTCCCGCCAATCGCCACCGCCACCAGCAGCGCTGCCATCAACCCGAAGGCAAAACTCAGGCTGCTGGCATGGGCGACAAACCCGATCACCGCCGGCCCCGCCAGAATGCCTGCATAACCCAGCGTGGTGATCGCCGGCACCGCGATGCTTTCCGGCATCACCGTCTGCTTGCCGACCGCCGTGTACAGCACCGGCACTATGTTCGAGCAGCCGGCGCCGACCAGTGCATAACCGACCAGTGCGGCTTCCCAGCTCGGCGCGAACGTCGCCAGAAACAACCCCGCCGCTGCCAGCAGACCGCCGAACAGAATGACCCGCGTTGCGCCCAGTGTGCGAACGATCCGGTCACCGGTCAAACGGCCCGCCGTCATCGTCAGCGCAAACGCTGCGTAACCCAGGCCTGCATATGCCGTATCGATCCCGCGTTCCTGCGCCAGAAACACCGCGCTCCAGTCCAGCGCTGCGCCTTCGGTGAGGAACACGATGAAGCACATGCCGCCGATGAACAGCACGATCCCGTGGGGCACTGCGAATGCCGGGCCCGAGCTTTCACTGCCGTAAGGCAGCATGTGCGGAACAGCCTTGAACAGCGCCGCGATCAGCACCACGACCACCACCAGCATCGCCGCCAATGGCGACAACCCAAGGCCGAGCAGGGCGCTGACGCCTGCCGCGCCGACGATCCCGCCGAGGCTGAACAGACCGTGAAAACCCGACATCATGTTCTTGCCGCTGGCCCGTTCGACGATCACCGCTTGCAGGTTCACCGTCGAATCCACCGTGCCGAGCCCGGCGCCGAACATGAACAGCGTGGCAATCAACGCCGGAATCGACGACACCGTTGCCAGCAACGGCAATGCCGCGCAGATCAATAAAGTGCCGCCGGTGGCTACACGCCGACAGCCGAACCGCGTGGCCAGAATCCCCGCCAGCGGCATCGCCAGAATCGAGCCCACGCCCAGGCACAGCAGCAAGAGTCCCAGCGTCCCTTCATCGAGCCCGGCCCGCGCCTTGGCATACGGCACCAGCGGCGCCCACGCGGCGATGCCGAGCCCGGCGATGAAGAAGGCGATGCGCGTGGAGATCTGTTGCAGGCGTCCGGGGACGAAAGTGTCTTTGGGCGTGAGGCTGGTCATGGGAATCCTTGGCAAAAAACGTTTCAGCAGTGGACATCCTTGCACAGTGAGGCAGTGGGAGCGAGCCGGCTCGCCCCAGGCAAGGATTACGTTTTACAGTGGCATCTTTGGGCGACGAAAATTCAAGGGCCTGTTCATGACGCAGTTATACGATGCACGGGGCAATATCTACGGCGTGGTTTCTCCGAGGCAGATGCGTGAGGCGGGTATCGATCTGCCAGCCAGCGCGCAAGAGGCGGCGTTATCCAGAGCCCTCTGGAGCGGGCAGGCCATAGAGACTTTTTGCCAATGGCCTGATGCGATTCGTCCCGCTGGCGCCAAACATCATCGCAGCGATGGTTTGCTGATCGGCCCGTTTCAATCCTCGCCGCCCTTCGATCTGTTGATCGTCAACACCGACGGCACGCTGGCCGAGCGCAGCGGTAACGGCTTGACGATTTTCTCCCAGGCGCTGCTTGAACAAGCGCTGATGCCGAAAGAGGGCGCATCACTACAGGTGCACCACGACAAACAGGATGCGCCATCGCCCGTGCCGACATCGGTCAAGCCGGCTGAGGTGGAGGGCGTGCAGGGCTTCTGGCTGGATCTCGGGCAACCCGGATTCGGTCCGGCAGCCGTCGGTGCGCTCGGCGTTGAACCCGTGTCTTTCAATGGTGTTGAGGTCAATCGCATCGAGCCACTGGCAAAACTCGATCCCGCCTGGGCGCACAGCCAGTTCGTGCGCATCGGCAATCCCCACTGCGTGACGCTGGTGTCGGAGGAAGCCGCATTACCGAGCAACGAGCAGATGCTTGAATCGCCACTGACGGACAATCTGACCGCAATCGCCTACGCCACACCCGTCGGCGCCGGCCAGCCGTGTCCGGCCGGGGTCAATCTGCAATGGGCGATGCGCGCAGGCGATCAACGCATCGTTGCGCGGGTGTTCGAGCGTGGTGAAGGGCCAACGGCGTCCTCCGGCACCAGCGCCAGTGCGGTGGCGTCTGCGGCGTGGCGGGCAGGCTGGGTGTCGGCGGGAGAAGTGAAGGTGGTGATGCCGGGCGGGACTGCGCCGATTTTACTGGAGTCGCAGGACGGCGAACTGACCGGCGTGCGTCTGTTCGGCACTGCGCATCAGACAAAAAGGTGAAGTCCCTTTCATGATCGTCCCCCCGGGAACGATGGATCCCTTGGACTTCACTGTGAGCCGGTTCGCTGCGGTTGTCGCCTGTCAGATCTGACAGGCCGGCTCTATCGTTTTGCGATAAGGCCGGCCCGGTTCATAACCACGTCTCAACCCTCGACGAACTCCACCACCGGCATCTGCCGCTTCATCAACACCTTGCCGCCACGGATCGAATACAGCGGCAAACCCTGGCTGCGGATCACTTCGTAATCGCTGTCTGCCGACAGGATCAGCAGGTTCGCCGGGCGGCCCTGTTCAAGACCATAGCGTTCACCAAGGTGCATGGCCTTGGCGCTGTTGTCGGTGACCAGATCCAGTGCGCTTTGCAGGTTGCGGTAACCGAGCATGTGGCAGATGTGCAGCCCGGCTTCGAGTACCCGCAGGATGTTGCCGTTGCCCAGCGGATACCACGGGTCGACGATCGAATCCTGACCGAAGCAGACGTTCATGCCTGCTTCAAGCAGCTCGTTGACGCGGGTCACGCCACGGCGTTTCGGGAAGGTGTCGAAGCGGCCTTGCAGGTGAATGCTTTCGGTCGGGCAGGAAACAAAACTGATCCCCGAATGACCGAGCAGGCGGAACAGTTTGGCGCAGTAGGCGTTGTCGTAGGAACCCATCGCCGTGGTGTGGCTGGCCGTCACGAGCGCGCCCATGTCGCGGCTGCGGGCCTCTTCGGCCAGCACTTCGAGGAAGCGCGAATGCGGGTCGTCGGTTTCGTCGCAGTGCACGTCCACCAGGCAACCGGTGCGCTCGGCCAGGTCCATCAGAAACTTCACCGAGCTGACGCCCTGATCGCGGGTGTATTCGAAATGCGGAATCCCGCCGACCACGTCTGCGCCCATGCGGATCGCTTCTTCCATCAGTTCGCGGCCATTGCGAAACGACTCGATGCCTTCCTGAGGGAACGCGACGATTTGCAGGTCGATCAGGTGACGGCTTTCTTCGCGCACTTCGAGCATCGCTTTGAGCGCGGTGAGTTGCGGGTCGGTGACGTCGACGTGGGTGCGCACGTGCTGGATGCCATGGGCGGCCAGGGACTGAATGGTTTTTTTCGCCCGGGCCTTGGTGTCTTCCTGGGTGATGGTGACCTTGCGCTCACCCCAGCATTCGATGCCTTCGAACAACGTGCCGCTCATGTTCCAGCGTGGCTCGCCGGCGGTCAGGGTGGCGTCGAGGTGAATGTGCGGCTCGACGAAGGGCGGCACCACCAGATTACCGCCGGCGTCGAGGTCGTCGGGGCCCAGGGTCGGCGCTTCGGTCTGGCGCGCGATGCTGCGGATCAGGCCATCTTCGAGGTGCAATTCGTGCAGACCTTCCTGGTTGCGCAGTCGAGCGTTGATGATGTGCATCGGGCGAATCCTTTTATAGATCTTGTAGAGGGGCGGCCGCGTTGCGGGCGCCGAGCAGGCCGGTCACTGCGATATACGTTAACGCGGCAACGGCGATCCCGACCAGCGGCGCGACCCACGGCGAGCCGAAGGCAGCGACGGTTCCGGCCGCGTAGGCCGCCAGTCCCGGCCAGTTGAACGCTGGCAGGCGCGCATCGGCAAGACGTGGATATTGACCGCGCCAGCGGAAGAAAAAGTCCGCCATGATCACGCCGCCAATCGGCGGAATCACCGTGCCGAGCAGGATCAGATAAGGCACCAGCATGTCGTACATGCCCAGCAGCGCGAGCGCCGTGCCGATCACGGCACCGACCAGGGTCACGGTCTTGCGGCGCCCGGTGCGCAGCAGGTTGCAACCTGCGACTGCGAAGTTGTAGATGGTGTTGTCCTGGGTGCTCCAGATGTTCAGCAAGAGCATCGCCATCGCCGCCATGGCGAAGCCCTGCAACAGCAACACTTCGACCACGTCGGGTTGTTGATAGACGATCGCGCCGTAAGCGCCGATCAGCACCATCAGTCCGTTGCCGATGAAAAAGCCAATGAGGCTGGCCAGCACCGCGACCCGTGCCGAACGGGAAAAACGCGTCCAGTTGGTGGCCTGGGTCGCGCCGCTGACGAAGGTGCCGAACACCAGTGTGATAGCGGTCGACCAGTCCAGCGAGCCGCTGGGTACGACGCTGAGCAATCCATCGAGGCCGCCGACTTTCATGGTGGCGACCCACATCGACAGCATCAGCAGCAACATCATCGCCGGCACCGCGATGTACGACAGAATCTCCAGTCCGCGATAACCGACATACGCCGTGGCGCAGAACACCAGGCCGAACAGCACCATCAGCCCCAGCACCGTGCCTTCGTTCAGGTCGAAATACTTGCCGAGCACCACCGCCGCCGTCGCAGTGCCCCAGGCGTACCAGCCGATCTGGGTGAACCCGAGAATCAGGTCGCTGAGTTTGCTGCCGACTTCGCCAAAACAGAAACGTCCCATCAGCACCGAATTCAGGCCGCTCTTGAAGGCGATGTAACCGAGGCCTGCGGCGTACACGCCGAGCAGCAGGTTGCCGATGACGATGACGGCGAGCATTTCGCCGAAGTTGAATGCCACACCGAGCTTGCCGCCGGCAAACATGGTCGCGGTGAAGAAGGTGAATCCCAGCAGCACCATCGCCGTGGAGGCCAGGCCTTTGCGCGCATGCATCGGGACTTCACTGAGGGGGTAATCGTTGCCGGGATCGTTCTGCGTCATGGGGGCGTTCCTTGCTGGAAAGGGGAGGACGCGGGGGATGTTGCAGTGGTCGTGCCAACGCGATGTTGCGGGTATTTATAGACGAGACACGGATGATCGGCGCGAAAGCAGTGCATTTGGCGCCGTGCCGAACCATGGGGGAGCAGGGCGTCCCCCACGAGGTCATGGGATTCGATCAGAGGAACCGCAGCAGTGCGGCAACGATGGCTTCAGGTGCATCTTCTTGCACCAGATGCCCGGCATTCGGGATCGGGTGAAACTGCGATCCGGGGATCAACTGGTGCAAGGCCCGGCCGCGTTCGATGGGAATCCACTGATCCTCCTCACCCCAGAGAATCTGCACCGGGCAGCGAATCGTCGGGTACAGCGGCTGAGTTTCCAGTGTGTAGCGCTGGTCCATCTGCGCGATCTGCCGGTAGAACGCCGCTTGCCCCGGATCACCCAGCCACGGCTGCACGTAGGGCGCCAGTTCATCATCCGGAATGTCACGATGAATCGCCCCGCGAATATAGGTCGGGACGATGGCGCGCTGGATGTAATCGGGCAGGCCGCTGAACGCCGCTTCATGCTGGCGCACGTGCTGCACGAACGGCGAACCCCAGGGTGTCAGCGCCACCGGGTCGATCAGCGTCAGGGTGCGGTAATCCTTGCCATTGAGCAGATGCGCGCGCAGGGCGGTGGCGCCGCCGAAGTCGTGGGCAACCACGTCCGGGCGTTGCAGGCCCCAGTGATCCAGCAGTTGCGCGAGCAATTCGTTTTGCACGCCGAGGGAGACATCGGCGTCCGGTTGCTCGGACCGCCCGTAGCCCAGCAGGTCGAAGTAATGCACCCGATGGCTGGCGAAAAAATGCGGCGCGATGCGGTGCCACACGTAGGAAGAGAAGGGTGTGCCGTGCACGAACACCAGCGGCGGGCCGTCGCCGCGCACCCCGTGGCGAATCTGTCGCCCGTTGAAGTCAAAGACCTGATCCAGCAGCCAGTCCGTCATGGGCCTGTCCTCTTGGCGGGTTCGAGCCAAAAAGCATAGGCGTAAAAAAACCACCGGTCTCGGTGGTTTTTTGTGTCGCGGGATTTACTCGCCGCGATAGATGCAACCGCTGGTGCAGGTCTCGTGGATGCGGATCGCACTGAGTTCCGGCAGCAGGGGCTTCAACTCATTCCAGATGAACTTGGCCAGCACTTCGCTGGTCGGGTTCTCAAGGCCCGGAATATCGTTCAGGTAGTTGTGGTCCAGACGCTCGTACAACGGCTTGAAAATCGCCTTGATCTCGGAGAAATCACGGATCCAGCCGGTGTGCGGGTCGAGGTCGCCGCTCAGGTGAATCGCCACTTTGAACGAGTGACCGTGCAGGCGTCCGCACTTGTGGCCGTCCGGTACGTGGGGCAGGCGGTGGGCGGATTCGAACGTAAATTCCTTGAAGATTTCCACAGTGTTTTCAGCTCTGTTGAGATGGCGTTCGCCGCAGCGAATTCGGGCAGGCGGCGAGTTTACCAGCTTGTCCCCGGCTGTGCTGACTAAAGGGTCAGCAAGCGCTCGGCGAGGCGACCATTGGCAGTCAGTTCAAGGAACTCGTCGCCCAGACGGCGGCTCTCGTCCATCGCCGCGCGCCAGTATTTCTGCCGGCTCGGTGCATCGCCCATGAAGCGTTTGAAGTCGTTACGGTCGGGGAGTTTGCCGTAGGGCAGGCGCGCCAGGTATTCCTTGGACGGCGCGAGCAACAGCACGTCCTGCAAGCGTTCCACCGAGGCTTTGCGCCAGGGCAGGGTCTTGTCGAACCAGCCCGGAATCACCCGGTCGGTGAAGTGCGGATAGAGCACGATGCCGTCGCCGTTGTAGGGCAGGTCGAGGTGATAGTCCAGCAGACCGCCATCGCGGAACGTGCCGGCTCCGGCGCCCGGCAGGTCGCGCACGCCTTCCATGACCATCGGGATCGAACCGGACGCGAGCAGCGCCTGGCGCAGGTTCCCGGCATTGAGGGCGACGAAACGCGACGGGAAGTCATTCAGCGCATGCACCGGCGGCGCCAGGCGCGGGTCGTGGATGATCAGCCGTTCGAAGTGCCGCGACAGCCGCGCCCGGCCCCGCAGGTTGTCGGCGATCACTGAACCCAGCGCCAGCCCGAGCCGGCCGCGATGATCGTCCGCCAGCCGCCCGTGGCTTTTGACCACCATGATGTTCAAGCGGTAATGGGCGTTGTCGAGCAGTACCGCATCGCGACCGTCAAGCAGGTCATCGAGCATGCGCTGCGAACTGCGGCTGACGTCGCCGATGGTCACGCCCTTGTTGAAGTTCTGCTCGGTGTACAGATGACCGAGGCGACGAATGCCTTCGGCGGCATCCGGCAGGCAGGCGCTGGCGAAGCGCCAGGAGCCCACCGACGCACCGATCAGCGAGCGCTCGCGCGGAGCCGCCGGCAGCCACTCGCCGAACAGCGCCAGATCCAGCCCCTGAATCCCCAACGCCTTCGGCCCACCGGCAGCGCCGGGCAGCGTGCCGACGTCGGCGGCGTTCAGGCCCTGGGCGCGGATGCGCGCCATGGCACGTGGGCCAGCCTTGAGGGTGAGGGCAGGGAACTTGATGTGGATGGCTGTCATACCGGTCTCGATCGTTAGCAAGCGAAGAATTATAAACACATGTTGCCGGCCCTGCGGGAGCGGGTTCGATGATGGCAGTTCAGTTTCAATTAAGTTCGAATCGCTAAGGTGTCCGCCAAGGAAGCACTACCAGATATCAGGAGACACTCATGAAAATCCTCGCGACCCTGTTCATCGCGCTCCTGTTCTACGGCCTGACCTCGAACCTCGCCCACACCCGCGACTTGCTTGCCGATGAAGCCCGAAAACTGATCGACGCTGGTACCATTGTGCCGATTGAGACCGTCAAGGCCACGGCCATGGCCCGCCATCCGGATTCGACAGTCATCGATATCGAACTGGAAAAGCGCTACGGCTTTTATCTGTACCAGATCGAGCTGAAAGATCCGCAAGGCGTGGAATGGGAAATGGAACTGGACGCGAGCGACGGGCTGTTGCGCAAGGATCATCAGGACACTTAATGAAATTGTTTTTGCCGTATTCATCGACGCGCGCCACGGGCCTTATGGCCCTGGCGCTCGTTGCGTTCTGCTCGGCGCCGCTCGCTCGCGACCTGAATCAGGACGAAGCCCTGCGCCTGCGTCAGCAGGGGGTGATTCTGCCGCTGGAGCAAGTGCTGCATAACGCGCTGGATCGCTACCCCGGCGCGAAACTGCTGGAAGTCGAGCTGGAAGAAAAACACGACGTCTACATTTACGAAGTCGAGTTGCTGACCGTCGACGGTGTGACACGCGAGCTGCATCTCGAGGCCGCCACCGGCCGCTTACTGAAAGACAAGGAAGATTGACCGATGCGTTTGCTTCTGGTGGAAGACCACGTTCCTCTGGCCGATGAACTGATCGCCGGCCTGCAACGCCAGGGCTACGCCGTGGACTGGCTGGCGGACGGCCGTGATGCGGTCTATCAGGGCCGCAGCGAGCCATACGACCTGATCGTTCTCGACCTCGGTCTGCCAGGCGTGCCGGGCCTTGAAGTGCTGGCGCAATGGCGCGCCGGCGGGCTGGCGACGCCGGTGCTGATCCTCACTGCCCGCGACTCCTGGGCCGAGCGCATCGAAGGCCTGAAGGCCGGTGCCGACGATTACCTGACCAAACCCTTCCACCCGGAAGAACTGCATTTGCGGATTCAATCGCTGCTGCGCCGCTCCAAGGGGCAGGCCAACCAGCCGACGCTCAAGTCGGCGGGGCTGCATCTGGACGAGGGCCGCCAGTGCGTCGTGCGCGACGGCGCCGATATTCAACTGACCGCCGCCGAGTTCCGCCTGCTGCGCTACTTCATGCTGCACCCGGAGCAGATTCTTTCCAAAAGCCACCTCGCCGAACACCTCTACGACGGTGAAACCGAGCGCGACTCCAACGTGCTTGAAGTCCACGTCAACCACCTGCGCCGCAAACTCGGCAAAAGCGTGATCGAAACCCGTCGCGGCCAGGGTTATCTGTTCGGCGGACAAGCTTCGTGAGATCGATCCAGCGCCGCTTGAGCCTGGGTCTGATCAGCGTCATGGTGATCGTCGGTCTGGTGCTGGCGCAAACCAGCCTGTGGCTGTTCGAAGTGGGTTTGCAGCGTTACCTCGAAGCCGGCCTGCGCAACGACAGCGAGAGCCTGCTGGTGGCGCTGGTGCGCGGCCCGCAAGGCTTGCAGCTGGACGAGCGGCACTTGTCGCCGGCCTATCAGCGGCCGTTTTCCGGGCATTACTTCCGCATCGATTTCGCCGAGAGTCACTGGCGCTCCCGTTCGTTGTGGGATCAGGAACTGCCGCTGCTGGAACGGCCAGGCCTGCACAGCAATCTGCAACTGGGGCCGGACGGTCAGCAACTGCTGGTGTTGCGCTCGGATTACAAACGGCTCGGCCAGTCGATCTCGATCAGCGTGGCCCAGGATTACACGCCTGTGCGCGAGAGCTTCCAGCGCATGCGCCAGATTGGGCTGGGGCTCGGGTTGGCCGGGTTGTTGCTGATCCTGATCCTGCAACGGCTGACCGTGCACCGCGCCTTGCGCCCACTGGAAAAGGCTCGCGAGCAAATCGCCCAGTTGCAACAGGGCCAGCGTTCACAACTTGACGAGCAGGTGCCGGCAGAACTGGAACCGCTGGTGGCGCAGATCAACCATTTGCTGGCGCACACCGAAGACAGCCTCAAGCGTTCGCGCAATGCCTTGGGCAACCTCGGGCACGCGCTGAAAACTCCGCTGGCGGTGCTGCTGAGCCTGGCCTCGAACGAAAAGCTCGATGCTCATCCCGAGTTGCGCAAGATCCTCAAGGAACAACTGGAACAGGTGCAGCAACGGCTTAACCGCGAGCTCAATCGTGCACGACTCTCCGGCGATGCGTTGCCGGGGGCACTGTTCGATTGCGATGCGGAACTGCCGGGGTTGCTGGCAACGTTGAACATGATCCACGGCGAACACCTGGCATTGAGCTACGTCGCGCCGACCGGGCTGCAATTGCCGTGGGACCGTGAAGACCTGCTGGAATTGCTCGGCAACCTGCTGGACAACGCCTGCAAATGGGCGGATGCCGAGGTGCGCCTGAGCGTGGTCGAGACGGCTGAAGGCTTTGTTCTGAGTGTGGAAGACGACGGGCCGGGGATTCCCGAGGCGCAGCGGGCTCAGGTGTTCAGTCGGGGGACGCGGCTGGATGAGCAGACCCATGGGCATGGGTTGGGGCTGGGGATTGTGCGGGATATTGTCGAGACGTGGGGCGGGGTTTTGGTGCTTGGCGAAAGTGAGTGGGGTGGGTTGAAGGTAGAGATTCAGTTGCCTCGGCGTTAAACCCGCTCCCACAGGGATCTGTGGTGAGCGGGTTTTAGCGTCAGACCCGGAACTGATCCATAAGACTCTGCTGCTGATTCGCCAGGCTATTGAGCGACTGACTCACCCGCGCCGATTCATTCGCCTGCCCCGACAGCGATTCCGTCACATCACGAATCGTCGCCACGTTGTTGTTGATCTCTTCGGCTACTGCGCTCTGTTCTTCGGCGGCGCTGGCGATCTGCAGGTTCATGTCGCTGATCACCGTCACCGCATCGCCGATCTGGCGCAGTGCGGTCACGGCCTGGCCGACCTGTTCGACGCTGCCCTGAGCCTGACGATGGCTGTTGCCCATCGAACCGACCACGTCCTGGGTGCCGCTTTGCAGTTGCTCGATCACCTGGCGGGTTTCTTCCACCGATTCCTGGGTGCGGCGAGCGAGGTTGCGCACTTCGTCGGCGACCACCGCAAAGCCACGTCCAGCTTCACCGGCGCGGGCGGCTTCGATGGCAGCGTTGAGCGCCAGCAGGTTGGTCTGCTCGGCGATGGCGCGGATGGTTTCCAGCACCGCGCCGATTTTCTCGCTGTTGGCGGCCAGGCCTTCGACCTGGATCATCGCGGCGCTCATGTCGGCGGCGAGGTGGTCGATGCTGGCGGTGGTGCGGTCGATCACGGTCAGGCCCTGACGGGTAGCGCGATCGGCATCTTTGGCGGCTTCCGCCGCTTGCGCGGCGCTGCGGGCCACGTCCTGGGCGGTGGCGCTCATTTCGTGGGACGCGGTGGCGACCTGATCGACCTGACGGTATTGCTGCTCCATGCCGGCGCTGGTCTGGGTGGCAATGGCCGAAGACTGGTCAGCAGTGTTACGCGCGTCCTGCACCGAGCGTTTCACCTCGGCGATGATCGGTTGCAGCTTGTCGAGGAAGCGGTTGAACCAACCGGCCAACTGACCGAGTTCATCTTTCTTGTCATAGGCCAGACGACGGGTCAGGTCACCTTCGCCGCTGGCGATGTCTTCCAGCATGTGGGCCACGCCGAGGATCGGCTTGGTCACGCTGCGTGCCATCAGCCACACCAACAACAGGCCGACCAGCGCGGCGAGCACGCCCAGGCTCAGTTCGATCAACGTGCCCGAGGTGTTGCTGGCATCCAGTTGTTGCTTGAGCGCTTCGGCGCGGCTGACCAGGACTTTCTCCGGCACATCGAGCAGCACGCCCCACGACGGACCACCGGGAATCGGCTGGAACGGCGACAGCACTTTCAGTTGCGCATTGCTGTGCAGGCTGCTGACGGTTTTGCTCGAGGCCAGCAGGCGCAGCAATTCAGCGCCGCTGGTGGTGTCTACCGCGTCGAGGCGCTGGCTGAGTTTGCTGGCGTCCGGGCTGTAACCGGCGAGCAGGCCGGCGGGGCTGATGATGCTCACGGCGGTCTGGCCGTCATAGAGCTTTTTGCTGGCGCCCTGGCTGATCGCTTGCAGGCTGTTGAGGTTGATGTCCACCGACAACGAGGCGATGACTTTGCCGTTGACCATCAGCGGGAACACGATGCTGGTCATCAGCACCTTTTGCCCGTCGATCACGTAGAAGTAGGGTTCGATCACGCACGGCTTGAGCGTGGTGCGCGGGCAGGTGAACCAGGCATTGGCGGCCTGGCCGCTGGGGCCGGTGCTGGTGTCGGCCATGTCGCTTTCCGGCAGTGCCATCGAGGTGACCTTGCCCGGGGTCGGCTGCGACCAGTACAGGGCGAAGCGGCCCTTGTCGTTGCTGCCCAGTTCAGCCTGACCGGCAAACAGTTCATCCTTGCCGTCCAGCGCGTTGGCTTCAAAAACCAGAGACAGACCGAGCAATTCCGGGTTGGCCTGCAACGCGGATTTCACCTGACGGGTCATGTCTTCGCGCAGGTCGAAGGCATCGAGGAAGCGCTTCTCGGCCTGTTCACGCAAGAACAGCACCTGGCGCGAGAAACCGTGGCCATATTGATAAGCGTCCATGAACTGCTGGCGAATGCCTGCCGCCTGAACTTCGCCCTGGGATTCGATGCGAGCCTGGGCCGACTCGGTGAGCATTTCCATGCTCGAAGCTTTCACCAGTTCAGAACTGTGCTCCATGCGATACAGCGAAAGACCCACCAACAGGGTCACGATACCGGCCAGGCAGAGCCCGGCGAGCAGGGTGATTTTCCATTGGATGGAAAGTTGTCTGAGCGACATGGAGACGTCCTTATTCGATAAATATCTGAGACTTTGCACTGTAACGGCCGCGTTTCGACTTTCTTTATGGCGCAAATGCAATATGGCGAATTGACGCACGTTGTGGCGGATATGCCATCGTTCGCAGTTTGATCATGGAAAGTTACACAGTGTCGCGACCGGTCGCTTTGACACTGCGCCCGCTCTGCGGCACAGTGCGCGCCCTTCTAATAAGACCCTCTATGCAAATCCGCTGGCGACCCTCGTGGCTTGCCGGACGGACTCATCCTGTCTGGCGGTGAATGGCTTTACCGTCGTGTTTTTGAGGTAGTGAAATGAATGCAGTGATTGCTGCGGTCGGCGTCATGCTGATCCTCAGCCTGTCCCGTGTGCATGTGGTGATCGCGTTGATCGTCGGTGCGCTGGTCGGTGGCCTGACTGGCGGCCTGGGCATCGACGCCACGCTCAAGGCGTTCAACAGTGGCCTGGGCGGCGGTGCGACGGTGGCGTTGTCCTACGCGTTGCTCGGTGCTTTCGCGGTGGCGATTGCCAAGTCCGGCCTGGCCCATGCGCTGGCCGACAAGGCTCTGGCGATGGTCGACCGTCAGCATGCGACCGGGGGCGGCAGCGTCAAATGGCTGCTGATCGGCCTGCTGTGGGTGGTGGCGATTGCTTCGCAGAACATCCTGCCGATCCACATCGCGTTCATTCCGTTGCTGGTGCCGCCGCTGCTTTATGTACTGACCAAGCTGCAACTGGATCGCCGGCTGATCGCCTGCGTCATGACCTTCGGCCTGATCACGCCGTACATGGTGTTTCCGGTCGGCTTCGGCAACATCTTCCTCAACCAGATCCTGCTGGCCAACGTCAGCAAGGCCGGCGTGGACATCAGCCAGGTCAACGTCATGCATGCGATGGCGATCCCGGCGGCGGGCATGGTGTTCGGTCTGTTGATGGCGGTGTTTTTCAGCTACCGCAAGAAGCGTGTCTACGACCTGGAAAAGATCGAACAGGTGGAGCAGGTCAGCGTCGCCTACAACCCGATGACGATCGGCATCGCCGGCCTGGCTATTGCCGCAGCCTTCATTATTCAGTTGCTGCTGGATTCGATGATTATCGGGGCGCTGGCCGGGTTTCTGATTTTCTCGGCGTCGGGCATCGTCAAGTGGCGCGAGACTGACGGGCTGTTCACCGAAGGCATGAAGATGATGGCGATGATCGGTTTCATCATGATCGCCGCCTCAGGGTTTGCCGAAGTGCTGAAGGCTACCGGCGAGGTGCGCACACTGGTCGAAAGCGCGGCGGCGCAGATTGATCACAGCAAGGCCATTGGCGCGCTGCTGATGCTGCTGGTGGGGCTGATGGTGACCATCGGCATCGGTTCGTCGTTTTCCACAGTGCCGATTCTGGCGGCGATTTTCGTGCCGCTGTGCGTGCAGCTGGGTTTCAGCCCGATGGCGATTGTCTGCATCGTCGGCACGGCCGGTGCTCTGGGCGACACCGGTTCGCCAGCTTCGGACTCGACCCTCGGCCCGACCTCCGGCCTGAACATCGACGGCCAGCATCACCACATCTGGGACACCGTGGTGCCGACCTTCCTGCACTACAACCTGCCGTTGCTGGCGGCGGGCTGGATGGCCGCGATGGTCTTGTAAGCCCCAAACCGGATCGTTACTGCTCAGTGAGTGGTAACGATCTGGTTAAGACCCAGCTCAACTTTTGCTTTCGCGTGCCGTTAACGCCTTTAACCACGCCAATAAAACCAAAAGAGTGAGCACCCATGCGCCTGAGTCTCAAGGCTAAAGTCCTGTCCCTTGCCGTCCTTCCGGTCTTGCTCTTTGCGCTGGTGATCAGCCTGACCACGCTGTTCATCCTCCAGGAGCAGGCGCACAAGGAAGTCGAACAGACCCGCGAACGCCTGCTCGGCGACGCCAAGGCCACCCTGGCCAGTTATGTCGCCGTGGCCATGACCACCATCAAACCGCTGTACGACGCTGCCGCCCCCGGTGACGCCGACGCGCGGGCGCAGGTGATCAAACTGCTGTCGAGCATCAAGTACGGCAAGGACGGCTACTTCTTCGGCTACGACTCCGAGACTGTGCGCCTGTTCAAGTCCACCGACCCTGACGGCGTGGGCAAGAGCTTCAAGGACAACCGCGACCCGAACGGCGTCTACGTCAATCGCGATCTGGTGAAGGTGGCGAAGGACGGTACTCACTACCTGCAATACAGCTCACCATTGCCGGGTAACGCGCAGGTGTTGGTGCCGAAACTCGGTTACACCGAATACCTGCCGAAGTGGGACATGGCGTTCGGTACGTCGGTCAACCTCGACGGCATCGAGGCGCAAGTGGCGCTGGTTCAGGCCCAGGTTCAGGACCGAATGGAAGGCGTGGTGCTGAGCATCGTCGGCGTGGCGGTGATCGTGTTGCTGGTGATCGCGGTGGCGGGGCTGGTGCTGGCCAATACCATTTTGCGGCCGTTGACGCTGATGAAAGCCAACCTCGACGACATTGCCGCGGGTGAGGGCGACCTGACTCGTCGCCTGACCATCACCAGCCAGGACGAGCTCGGCGAACTGGCCGGCTCGTTCAACCGTTTCGTCGACAAGATCCACGGCCTGGTGCGGCAGATCACCGAGATGACTTCGCAACTGACTGGACTGGTGACGCAAGTCTCGGATCAGGCCCAGCGCTCCGATCAGGCCATGGAACGTCAGCGCCACGAGACCGATCAGGTGGCGACGGCGATCAACGAAATGTCCGCCGCCGCGCAGGAAGTTGCCAAGAGCGCACAGAACGCCGCTGTCGCTGCACAGCAGACCGACGAAGAAGGCCAGACCGCCAAACGCGTGGTGGCCGGCAGCATCAAGCAGATTCATGCGCTGGTGGACGACATCCGCAGCAGCGGCGTGTCCCTCGACAGTCTGCAGCAGGATGTGTCGTCGATTGTTGGCGTGCTCGGGGTGATCCGCTCGATCGCCGAACAGACCAACCTGCTGGCACTCAACGCCGCGATTGAAGCAGCACGGGCCGGTGAGGCCGGGCGTGGGTTTGCGGTGGTGGCGGACGAGGTGCGGGCGCTGGCCTCACGCACGCAGATCAGCACTCAGGAAATTCAGGGGATGATTGATCGCTTGCAGGCCGGTACGCAGTCGGCGGTCGAGGCGATGCGCCGTTCCAGTGAAGCGGGTGACGGCACGTCTGCCCAGGCCAATCAGGCGGGGGCGTCGCTCGACGCCATGGCGGATCTGATTGCGACCATCAACTCGATGAACGCCCAGATCGCCAGTGCTGCCGAAGAGCAGACGGCGGTGGCGGAAGAGATCAACCGTAGCGTGCATCAGATTGCGGTGGCGGTGGATAACGTGGCGGATGAGACCCAGTTGGGGGCGCAGACTTCGCGGAGTCTGGCTGAGTTGGGGCAGCGGCTTGGGAAGTTGGTGGGGCAGTTCCGTATTTGACCCCTGAAAGCCCCCTCACCCTAGCCCTCTCCCGGAGGGAGAGGGGACCGATTGGGAGATATTTAAGAAATGCACCGACTTGAACGATTGGCTTTGAATCCATAATCGACACGACTTTTCAGGTCGATGTATGACGCAAGACACCGCGGTCAGTCCCCTCTCCCTCCGGGAGAGGGCTAGGGTGAGGGCTGGCTTTTGATCTTCAGGGACGATCCCAATAAGGAACCTCCCCAAAACACTCAACGAAGAAATCAATCACCGTCCGCACCTTCACCGACAACCGCCGACTCCCCGGCCACAGCACCGAAATCTGCTGCGGCTCCACACTGTTCGACACCTGAAACTCCCCCAACACCGGCACCAGCGTGCCCTCACGCACCGCCTCGCCGATCAGCCATGACGGAAACATCACCAGCCCCAGCCCTTGCACAGCGGCCTGGGTCAGGGTGTCGGCGTGGTTGCCAGTGATCGGGCCCTTGACCGAATACGGCGTCCACTCGCCCTGATCCTGACGGAAAAACCAGCGCTGCTGGCCGGTCGCGCCCTTGTAGGCCAGGCACTGGTGGCGGGCGAGGTCTTCGGGATGCTGCGGTGTGCCGAAGCGCTTGAGATACGCCGGGCTGGCCGCGACCTGAAACCGGTGCGGTGCCAGGATCCGCGCCTGCATGCTTGAGTCGTGCAGCGGGCCGATGCGGAACAGCAGGTCGGCACCTTCCTGCAGCGGGTCGATGTAGTGGTCGGTCTGCTGGATGTCCAGTTGCAGCTTCGGATAGCGCTCGCACAAACGGCCGAGCCACGGCGTCAAGTGGCGCTGGCCGAACACCACCGGGGCGTTGATCCGCACCAGTCCGGTCGGTTCGCTTTGCTGTTCCTGCAACGCCTGTTCGGCTTCCTCCAGTTGCACCAGCACCAGCCGCGCGTGGTGGCCGAGCATGCGCCCGGCTTCGGTTGGTGTGACCGCGCGGGTGTGGCGGTAAAGCAGTTGCTGGTTCAGCGCTTGCTCCATCAACTGGATCTGCCGGGATATCGAAGAGGGCGCCACGCCCTCGCGGCGGGCGACTTCGGAAAAGCTGCCGTGATCGAGCACGGCCACAAACAGCCTTAGCGCCTTGAATCCCAGTTCGTTGAGCCCGTGCATCGTGTGTCCTGCTGTGCGAGTTGCGCAAAAGTGTTGTCCAGATGCTCCCATTTATCGCACAGCTGCGCCAGCCGATAATCCGCGCCATCGTTTCCTTCAGAGGTTTTTCAGATGCAGTCGTTTGATGAAGTGAGTGCTGCGCCGGCACCTGTCGCCCGGTCCGGTTTGCGCTTGTTGCTGTTGCCGTTGGTGATTCTGGCCGGCATGGGTTTGTCGGTGGAGGCCGGGTTGCTCGGGCCGCTGGGTGAGCAGGTCGGGCACCTGTGGGCGACCTTGAGCATCTTCGGGGTTGGCTCGGCGATTCTGTTTTTGCTGTTGCTGTTTGCGGGGCCGCAGAAGGGGCCGGCGCTGACGGATCTGCCGCGCTGGCAGTTGATCGGTGGGTTTCTGGGGCCGATGTATGTGGTGGTGCTGACGTTGGCGACGCCGCATATCGGGATTGCGATGACGATGATTGCGATTTTGTCGGGGCAGGTTGGCAAGAGTGTGCTGATTGACCATTTCGGTTGGTTTGGGGCTACGCGCAAGAAGGTCAACGGTGAGCGGTGGCTGGCGTTGGGGTTGATTGTGGCGGCTTTGGTTTTGATTGCGCGGGGGTGAGGTGATGAGTCTGGTTATTTTGTTGGCGGTGGTGGTGTTGGCGGGTGCGGTGTTGAGTGTGCAGGCGGCGATCAATGGGCGTCTGGGTGAAACCGTCGGCGTTCTGCGCAGCAGTTTGTTGACGTTTGTGGTGGGGGCAGTTTCGACGGGGTTGTTGATTCTGTTTTTTGAGCCTGCGCAGGTGGTGAGTTTGTTGGAGGTGCCGAAGTGGCAGTTGAGCGGGGCGTTGTTTGGGGTGGTTTATATGATGGTGATGGTGGGGGCGGTGCCTCGGGTGGGGACGGCTGTGGCGACGGTGGCGGTGATTGTCGGGCAACTGGGGATGGGGATGTTGATTGATAATTTTGGGTGGTTGGGGAATCCGGCGATTGAGCTGTCTTCGAGTCGGGTTTTGGCGATGGTTTGTTTGGGGTTGGCGTTGGTGTTTATGTATCGCAGTAGCGTGCGGGGGGTTGATTGAGTACATATCCGTTGCTGCGGTAACGGCTTCTTAGGGTTCCGCCCTTACGGCGGGTCACTTTTGGCAAACGCCCCAAAAGTAACCAAAAGGTCTGTGCCCTGACGTACGGCCCTCGCTGTGGCTCGGGTTCCTTCGCTCCGGGATTGATCCGGGGGCATCGCCTACGGTTTGCTTCGCTGCACCTCCTCTCGATGCATGCGGCTTCGCCGCACGGTCGCTGCGCTCCCACCCCCGGACCAATCCCTCCACTCAGCCTGCCGACGGGCCTGTGCGTCAAAAGCGGTACTCGAGCTAACGCTCATTGTGGTGAGTGGTGAGTGGTGGGGGAGTGAGTGATTTGGTTGTTGGGTGGTTTTCACCTTCTACACTGGTAGCACGGCTTGTTCTTTCAGCCTCAGACAACCACCACCAAAGGAGTCTGTTCCATGGCAGATAGAAAATGCGATTGTCCGGGATGTCGTTGCACGATCAAGGAGGGTGAGCATTCTTATGTGGCGCACGGTAAGCATTATTGCTGTGAGGCCTGCGCGCATCACCACAAAAGTGGCGAGGAGTGTTCTGGCAAGGGTTGCCAGTGCGCGCACCCGAAATAACGGGCTGCATGAAAGAGTGGAGCCTAGTCAGGCTCCACTTCCAGTTTCAGGCTGTCGTCGTCCAGGCGTTCGGTGTGGCGGACGGTGCCTTGCAGGCGTCGGCCTTCGACTCGGACGTCGACGGTTGTGGCCTGTTCGAGGTCTTCCGGCTGTGGGGCCGGGACGCGCAGGGCGAAGCAGTAGGGATCGTTTTCGACGGGTTCCAGGCCAACCGGGCAGTCGATGCTTCTGGTGACTCTGCCGGAGGCGGTGTCCAGGCTGTAGTCCAGGTGCGCCGGGCTGCTGATGGTCGTCATGTGTGTTCCCCCGAATTAGTCCCCACCTGCGCCACAGCTTAGCTTGCCGGTCGCCACGTGACGTTTTCCACGCCGAATTTTTCCGCCGCAGGCTTGCTGGTCTTTTGCACCTTTTCCCGACCGAAACGCGGGATGCGGCCCACCCCGGCGTCGCAGCTTGCCCAGTGCCACGCCTCGGTGTTGTCCATTTTGTCCGAGCGGATAATGAACGACTTTGGCGCGCCGTGAAGGGTGTATTCGATGACAAACAGTTTTGCGTTGTTCATAAAGCCCGTCTTCCTCCCTGTGGTAATAGAAGGATCGTCGCGCACCGGGAAAATTCACTCGGATTGTCCGACGGTATCTATCAATGGCGAGCGAGGGGGCGGACTGGTTACCATGGCGTTTCCGTCAACCCCGATGAATGTTCGCCATGGCCCTCGCCGCGCCCCCCGATCTGAGTGATACCGATGTGCCGGTGCAACCGCTGGCGCGTACGTATCCGCGTGGGCTGTTCATCGAGCCGCATGAGCATGTCTGGGGGCAATTGCTGTATGCGATGAGCGGGGTGATGTGGGTCGAGACCCCGCACGAGGCGTTGGTGGTGCCGCCGCAGCGGGCGGTCTGGTTGCCGCCGGGCGTGCCGCACGGGATTCGCGTGGTGTCGGATTTGCAGATGCGCAATATCTACCTGCGCCCGGCGCTGGCGGCGACGCTGGATGAAACCGTGCAGGTGATCGAGGTCGGTGGTCTGCTGCGCGAGTTGATCGTCGGGCTGGTGGAGCAGGGCGATAACGGCGATGCCGAGTATTACGAAGCGTTGGTCGGGCTGGCGCTGCTGGAGCTGAGACGCGCAAGGCGTTCACAGTTGAAGATTCCGCTGCCGGACGATGCCGACCGGCGGCTGATGAGTCTGTGTCAGGCGGTAATGGCTGCGCCGTCGCTGGAGATTCCTTTTGAGCAACACGCCGAAAACGCCGGGGCCAGCGTGCGAACGTTGGCGCGGTTGTTCAAGGAGGGCCTGGGCATGGGCTTTGCCGAGTGGCGGCGGCAGGTGCAGTTGGCGACGGCGGTGGCGGAGTTGATTCAGGGCGTGCCGGTCAGCGCGATTGCCCGTGAGCTGGGTTATTCGCCGAGCAGTTTCAGCGACATGTTTCGCCGCGAGTTGGGTGTCGCGCCTTCGCAGTTCAGTGCCGGGCAGCTTCCAGGCTGATTTGGCCGAAATTCAGAAGTCCTTGGCCGGTGCCGGTCGCAGCCTTTCCCTAGACTTTGCCCATTCCCTTTATGTGGCGGAGTGATCCCATGAACTACCTGATTTCCCTGGGCATCGGTCTGGGCGTCGGCCTGCTGTATGGCGCGCTGGATTTCCGTTCCCCGGCGCCACCGGCCATCGCGCTGGTCGGCCTGTTGGGCATGCTGGCGGGCGAGCAGTTGTGGCCGATGGGCCGGCAACTGGTCAGTGGCTGGCTGTCCTGAATTTCCTTTTTTCATTCGGTGGATGAACTCATGAAAGCACTGCAATTCGATAAAACCGGCGACTTGTCTTCCCTGCGCTTCGTCGAGGTGCCGACGCCGGTGCCGGGGGTCGACGAGGTGCTGGTGCAGATCAAGGCGGCGGGCCTGAACCCCAGCGACGTGAAGAACGTGCTCGGGCGTTTCCCTTACACCACGCTGCCGCGTATTCCCGGTCGGGACTTTGCCGGTGTGGTGGTCGAGGGGCCGCAGGCGTTGATTGGTCAGGAGGTTTGGGGCACCGGCCGGGAGCTGGGCTTTTTCGCCGACGGCTCCCATGCGCAATTCGTCAAACTGCCGGCCAATGGCGTGGCGCACAAACCTTCGCACCTGAGTTTCACCCAGGCCGCCAGCCTCGGTGTGCCTTACACCACAGCGTGGGATGCGCTGGAGCGCAGTCTGGTCAGCGCTGAAACCCGTTTGCTGGTGATCGGTGGCGGGGCGGTGGCGACGGCGGCCTTGGCGCTGGCCAAGGTGCGCGGCGCGCAGTTGCTGGCGGCGGCGCGGCGGCCGGAGCAGGTCAAGGATTTGCAGGCGCAGGGCTATCAGACGATCCAGCTGGACAAGCCCGAGGAGCTCGGCGCTCAGGTCAACGCGGTGTACCGCGGTGGCGCCGACGTGATCTTCGACACCACCGGGTTCTGGCTGCCGGCCTCGGTGCCGGCGCTGGCACCTTTCGGGCGCATCGCGATCATCGCCGCGCCGGTGGACGGGCATGTGCAACTGCCGGCGCTGGCCCTGTATCGCAAGGGCGGTTCCGTGGTTGGCATCAACTCCCTGCTGTACGGCGTTGAAGCCTGTGCGGCGATGCTCGAACAGTTCGGCCGGTTCTTCGACGAAGGCTTGCTGCCACTGCCGCAAGGGCTTGTCGAAGCGCCGTTGGCCGAAGGACTGGCGCGCTATGCCGATGTGAATCAGGGCAGTGGCGACAAGATCATCCTGATGCCTTGATCCTCAGGCTTCAGGGACGCCGTTCTCCCACGCCGACCAGTGCTTCAGGATGTCCTGCACCAGCGGATGACCCGCGCGGTAGAGGTTTTCCAGTGCCGGGACAAATCCGCCCTGATCGGCGTACTTGAGCAGGTTGTCCACTTCGCTGCCGCCCGGCGCCGGGCGGTCGAAGTCGGATCCGGCGCGCACCACGGCCAGGCGCTGCACGTCGACCAGGCCTTCGCGGCTGGCGCGTAGCAGGGCCTCGTAGGTGGAGTTGTCTTCCTGTTGGGTGGTGCAGTATTCGCCTTTGTTGTCGGTCAACAATTTGGTCCAGACCTCGGCGCGTTCGCTCAGGCGTGTGCCGGAGAACCAAGTGTTGCCCGCCAGCGTGTCGCACCGGGTGACCACCGGCGGCTGGTTGGCGGGTGCTGCCGGGTATTTCAGGCGCCACGCCGCCGATTCCTTGCTCTCGCTCAGTTCGACCTTGTGGCTCAGGGCGAAGGCCTTGGCCTGTAGTTTCGGGTTGAGTTCGAAGACTTCGGTCTTGTAGTCCAGCGGCGGTTTTTCATTCGGGCCTTTAGTGTTGATGCCGAGGTAACCGGTCGGCCAACTCGATGGCGCATCGCGCGAATCCAGTTCCCACTGGGTGCCGAACTCGACCAGATAATGCGCCCAGGCAGCGGTGCCGATGGTTCCGTGTTTGGGGCTGATGCCGGCAATCCCGGCGATCAGGAAGTAGCTTTTGCGCAGGTCGAATTTCGGCGACAGCGCCAGTGCCAAGGTCGAGGCGGCGGCGTTGGTCTGACCCATGCCGGTGGTCATCAGGCACACCTGCTGCGTGTTGCAGCGGATGCTCGGGTACTCGGCCGACAGGCCCGGCACGCGGATTTCCTGCTTGAGTTCGAGGCGATCGATCCAGTGCTGAGCTTCCGGGGCGAACATGGTGATCAGCACGACTTTCGGCTGAATCGGTGCCTCGGCCGCCCAGGCGGTGGAAGAGAGCAGGGCTGCGGTGGCCAGTGATACTCGCGTCATTGCTTTCATGATTGCTCCTGGATTCAGAACTGATAACCGATGCCGGCGTAGTAACCCCAGCCGTTGGAACGTGCGCGGAAGTTGCCGTCGCCGAAGTTGAGCTCGCTGCCGTCCTCCCAGTTGCCGCCGTTGTGGAAGTAACGGCCGACGAGGGTGAAGCGCAGGTGCGTGAACGAGTACAGCAACACGTTGGTCGCCACCGTGGCATTGGCGGTGCGCGCCGGGTTGTCCTTGTGCAGGTCCGAGCCGAAATCGAAGTTGGTGAAACCAATGTAGGTCAGCGAAGCACCGTTGCTGAACTTGTCGATCGGCACGATGTACTTCAGTTGCGCGCGGTAGCCGTCCCACGAATATTCGTTGCTGGCGCCGTAGTTTTCCCACTGGTAACGCCCGTACAGGTTGGCCGACAGGTTGACCCGCGAGTGGGTGTCGATGTCGGTACCCAAACCGCTGTACAGCGTGTTGGCGCGGTTCTCTTTGCGGCTGCCGTGGTCGTAGATCCAGTCGAACGCCACGTACCATTCCTTGAACGGCCCGATGGCCAAGCTGCGGCCGGCGAGGTAGTCGATGGAGATGCGCGGTTCGTGTTCCATGAACACCGGCGAGCCGTGATCCCACACGCCTTTGTCGTGGCTGTTGCCGATGTTGAAGATCTTCGGGATGTCGATATAGCCGTACAGCTCGAACGGGCCCTTGCGTCCGAAGTACTCGTATTCCAGATAGATATCGTCGGCCGGTTGCGGGCCGAAGCTGATGTCCTTGCTGCCGATCAGCATCAGGTCCTGGTTGTACCAGTCCGACAGGTACGCGCCTTTTTTCGGCGGGCTGGCTTCGGGGCTGAGGGCTTCGCCCTGGGCAGATTCTTCGGGCAGGGCAGGTTGCGCCAGCGCGGTGTGGCTGAGAACTCCGGTAACGCCGGCCAGTAGCAGGGAAACAGCAACGGTGCGCGCACCACGACGGCGGCGGCAGGAAGAAACGTGCATTCAAAGTCCTTTTTGCGGATCAAGGCCCGAAAAAGCGGGCTTGTACGGTTCTGTAACGAAATTGTGAGTAACGGCGACTCGCAAACGTTTGCACAACCCGTACCAGTTTCGCAAGACGCTGAAAAACAGATCAATTCAGTGATTTACCTGGCCCTTCGGTCAGGCATGGCTCAGGCCTTCCCCGAAAGCACTCAAGCCCGTGCTCAGAACGGCTCGGAGCATCGCTCAAGCGGCTTATCGCACAAAAGTATTAACACTATTTAACCGGTGCCCCATCGCAGGGCATCAACTAGCGTGTGTCTGGAATAGACGGTTTATCTGATGACCGTCATACGCTTGATACGCGTGTCGGATCTTGCCGCAGTTGCACGCCTTCAAGGATGAATTGGCCACGAAAGGAGTAGCCCGTGGAAGCAAGGTTTGGTGTCGCCCTCGTTTCGCGTTTTTCCCCACTTTCCCTTGCTGTGCACCTGAGCGTCGCCGGGCTACTGTTCGGCGGGGTCAGTGAGCAGGCGTTCGCCACCTGCTCGGCTGCCGGCTCCACGATTACCTGTTCGGGTGTCCCGACGCTGCCGCTGTTTCTCAATGACTACAGCAGTGCCACCAGCGGATTGACGGTCAACGTCACCAACGGTGCACAGATGAACGCGACCCTGGGTGGCAAGGTGATCAACCTGACCGGGGCCAACATCAACCTGAACAACTCCGGCACCCTCGACCCAGCCTTGCTGGGCCTGGTCTCGATCCTCAGTGGCGGCGCGTTCATCGGTACCGGCGCGACCAGCACGGTGAGCATCGTCAACAACACCACCGGGCTTATACGCGGCACCGGCATGCTGCTCGGCCTCAACCTGACCAGCATCGACGGGTTGGGGATAGCCGTGAACAACTCGGTGTCGGGCACTACGACCATCACCAACGACGGCACGATTACCTCGACCGGGCTGTCGGTCGGCGGGATCACCCTGGCCGATACCCCGGTGGTCGGGGTGTATGGCGGTTCACAAGTCAACATGACCAACAGCGCCACCGGCACGATCAACGGCCGGGTCGCGTTCGAGACGTCGGTGGCGGGCAACACTTTCACCAACGCCGGTAACATCACCGGCGGCGTGTCGATGGGGGCGGGCAGCACCAACACCTTCTACGCGATCACAGGTTCCAGCGTTAACCAAGGTGACGGTGCGCAATTGTCCGTCGGCCTCGGTGGCTTGATCGGCGTCAACCTGACCTTCGCCCCGACCGGGACGATCGATGGCGGTGCGGCCGGTACCAACACGCTGATCCTGCAAAACCCGATCGGCCTCGGCGGCGGTACCACCGGCACCGGCACGGCGTCCAGCCTGGTCTACGTCAACTTCAACAACCTGACCCTCAACAGTGGCACCTGGACCGTGCAGGGGCCGTTGGTCAGCGGCGCGACCACCCTCAATGGCGGTGTCGCGCAGTTCAACGACAACGCGGCGTTCGGCAGCGGTGTGCTGACGTCCAACGGCGGGATTCTCCAGGCCAGCAACGCCGGACTGTCGCTGGCCAACCAGATCAACCTGGGTGCCGGCGGTCTGACCCTGCAGGGCATCAACGGCATGACCCTGAACGGGGTGATCTCCGGCACTGGCGGCCTGACCAAGATCGGCAGCGGCCAGATCAACCTCAGCGGCATCAACACGTACAGCGGCAACACCGTGCTCAACGGCGGTGTGGTGCTGGTCGGCAACAACCAAGCGTTCGGCACCGGCGGCATCACCGTTGGCGGTTCTTCGAGCATCTCGGCGACGGCGCCGATTTCGCTGGCTAACGCGATCACGCTCAACAGCACCCTGACCGCGACCGGCACCGGTGCGCTGACCCTGGGCGGAGTGATCAGCGGCGCCGCGAACCTGACCAAAACCGGCAGCGGCAGCCTGACCCTCAACGGCATCAACACCTACACCGGGATCACCAGCCTCAGCGCCGGCACCTTGCGCGTCGGCAACAACAACGCCCTGGGCACCGGGGTGCTCAACACCAGCAACGGCACCAGCCTCGACAGCACCGGCAACGTGACCCTGGCCAACAACGTCGGCATCACCGGTGCGTTGAACGTGCTCGGCAGCAATGCGCTGACCCTCTCTGGCATCGTCTCCGGCACCGGCGCAATCACCAAGAGCGGCAGCGCCAGCCTGACCCTGACCGGCAACAACACCAACAGTGGCACCACCGCGCTCAACGGCGGCACTTTGTTCGTCGGCAGCAACACCGCCCTAGGCACGGGAGCACTTAACGCTGCGTCCGGCACCACCCTCGATGCAACGACGGCGGTGACGCTGGCCAACGCGGTTGCACTGGCGTCGGACCTGACCATCGGCGGCACTCAGGCTCTGGGCCTGAGCGGCGTCATCAGCGGCGCCGGCAACCTGATCAAGGGCGGCACCGCGAACCTGACCCTCAGCGGCAACAACACGTTCTCCGGCGGTACGGCGCTGAACAACGGGACGCTGATCGTCGGCTCCAACACCGCGCTGGGTACCGGCGCACTGACCACGGCGGCGGGCACTACCCTCGACGCCAGCACCACCGTGGCACTGAGCAACGCCGTCGCCCTCGGCGGCAACCTGAACATCGCCGGCAACGCCAACCTGACCCTCGGCGGTGTGGTCAGCGGCAGCGGCGGGCTGACCAAGAACGGCGCGGCCAACCTGATTCTCAACGGCGCCAACACCTTCAGCGGCGGCACTACCCTCAACGCCGGGACGCTGACTGTCGGCAACGCCGCCGCACTGGGCAGCGGCGCCCTGACCGTCGCCAATGCCGCGACCCTCGACAGCAACACTTCGGTCATCCTCAACAACAACGTCGCCCTCAACGGCAACCTGGCCATCGGCGGCAGCAACGGCATGATCCTGGGCGGCGTGCTCAGCGGTGCCAGTCAGTTGATCAAGAACGGCACCGCCAACCTGACCCTCAACGGCGCCAACACCTTCACCGGCGGCACGGCGCTCAACGCTGGCAGCCTGACCGTCGGCAACGGCGCGGCACTCGGCACCGGCACGCTGACCGTGGGCGGGGCGGGGGCAACGCTCAACAGCAGCGCCAACGTGACGCTGAACAACGCGATCGCGCTGAACTCCAACCTCACCGCTGGTGGCGCCAACCCGCTGACCCTCGGCGGGGTCATCAGTGGTGGCAGCAACCTGATCAAGACCGGCTCCTCGACCCTGACCCTGACCGGCAACAACACCTACACCGGTGCGACGTCGCTGAACGCCGGGACACTGATCGTCGGCTCCAACACCGCCCTCGGCACCGGCGTGCTCAACGCTGGCAACAACACCACGCTGGACGCCAGCACCACGACAAGCCTGGCCAACAACGTCAACCTCGGCGGTAACGTGACCATCGGCGGCAGCAACGCGCTGACGCTCGCGGGTGTGGTCTCCGGTGTCGGTGGCCTGACCAAAAGCGGCCCCGCCGACCTGATTCTCAACGGTGCCAACACCTACTTCGGCAACACCGCACTCAACGTCGGCAAGCTGATTGTCGGCAGCAATACCGCGATCGGCAGCGGCGCATTGAACGCAGCGGCCGGCACCACACTGGATACCAACACCGCCGTCACTCTGGGCAACCAGGTCAACCTGGCCGGTGCGATGAACATCGGCGGCAGCGCCGATCTGACCCTCACTGGCACTGTTGCCGGTGCCGGCAGCCTGGTGAAAAACGGCGCAGCCAATCTGAACCTCAATGGCACCAATTCCTACGTCGGCGGCACCACGCTGAACGCGGGTACGGTGACCGTCGGCAACAGCTCGGCACTGGGGACCGGCGCCTTGACCGTCGGCGGCGCAGCAACGCTCGACAGCAGTTCGCCGCTGGCCAGCCTGGCCAACGCGGTCGTGCTCAATGCGGCGCTGAGCGTCGGCGGCACCCAGGACCTGACCCTTGGCGGCGTGATCAGCGGCGCAGGCCAGTTGATCAAGAACGGTGCAGCCAACCTGACCGTTAACGGCACCAACACCTTCAGCGGCGGCAGCACGCTCAACGCGGGTACGCTGACACTGGGCTCGGCCGCTGCGTTGGGCAGTGGCGATCTGACCGTCGGCGGCGCTTCGACGCTGGATACCAGCACCGGCATGAGCGTCGGCAACAACATCACCCTCAACGCCGGCCTGACCCTGGCCGGCAGCAACACCCTGAACCTCAGTGGCGTGATCGATGGTGCCGGTAGCCTGACCAAGGACGGTTTTGGCGACCTGACGCTCAGCGGCAACAACACCTTCACCGGTGCGCTGAACATTGCCTCCGGCAGCGTCACCACCGTGAGCAGCGGGGCGCTGGGCAACACCTCCGGCGCCAATATCAGCGCCGGCGCCAATCTCTATCTCAACAGCAGCGCCAGCCTCAACGGGCTGAGCGGCAGCGGCAGCGTGCAGATCGCCGGCGGCAACACCCTGACGGTGGGCGGCGTGAGCGGCACCAGCACCTTCGACGGTGACCTCGGTGGCAGTGGCGCCCTGACCAAAGTCGGTACCGGGACGCTGAACCTCACCGGCAGCAGCGGCCTCACCGGCAACACCAACGTCAACGCCGGTACGCTGAATCTCACCGGTTCGCTGGCCAGCACCCAGCTCAACATCAACAACGGCGCCACCCTCACAGGTACCGGTTCGGCGCTGGGCTTCATCACCATCAACAGCGGCGGTCATCTGGCGTTGTCCTCGGGCAACACCTTGTCCACCTCGTCGCTGATCCTCACCGCCAACAGCAATGTTGACGCGAGCCTCGCCACGCCTTCGACCAGCTCGCTGATGAACATCGGCGGCAACCTGACCCTCGACGGTAACCTCAACGTCACCGATGCCGGCGGTTTCGGTGTCGGTGTCTATCGCTTGTTCAACTACATCGGCGCGCTGACCGACAACGGCCTGACCGTGGCCGGTGTGCCGGTGGGTTACGGCCTCGGCGACATCCTCGTGCAGACCCTGGGTAACCAGGTGAACCTGGTGGTGTCGGCGCCGAACACCAACCTGCGTTTCTGGGACGGCAGCCAGACGATCGCCAATGGCACCGTGGATGGCGGCACTGGTACATGGACTGCCGGCGGCACTAACTGGACCAATTCCAGCGGCACGGTGAACCAGACCTGGGCCGGCGACTTTGCGGTGTTCCAGGGCACGGCGGGCACGGTGTCGGTCAACGGCACGCAACTGTTCACCGGGATGCAATTCCTCACCGATGGCTACAACGTGGTCAACGGCACGTCGGGTCTGCTGACCGCCGTCAACGGCACTGGCGGCACCACGGCGATGCGGGTCGATCCGGGCGTGACCGCCACGGTCGGTGTGAACATCGACGGCAGCGGCATCCTCAACAAACTCGATGCGGGCACACTGGTGCTCAACGGCGCCAACAGCTACACCGGCGGCACGCAACTGGACGGCGGCACATTGGTCGTCGGCAGCAACACCGCCCTGGGCACTGGCGCTTTGATCGCCAACGCCGGCACGCAACTGGACAGCAACACCGCCGTGACCCTGGCCAACGCGGCCACGCTCAACGGCAACCTCACCGTGCTCGGCAGCAATGCGCTGACCCTCAACGGTGTCATTTCCGGCACTGGCGGCGTGATCAAGAACGGTTCGGCCAGCCTGACCCTCGGTGGCAACAACGCCTTCCTCGGGCCGGTGGCACTGAACGCGGGCGGATTGATTCTGGCGTCGAACAGCGCGCTGGGCTCGGCCACCCTGAACGCGGCGAACGGCACCACCCTGGATGCCAGTGGCGCCTTCACGGCGGGTAACGCGATCAACCTGGCGGGCAACCTCGGCATCGTCGGCAGCAACGATCTGACACTCAGCGGGGCCATCAACGGCGCCGGCAGCCTGACCAAGAACGGCGCGGCCAACCTGATCCTGAGCGGGGCCAACAACTTCCTCGGCGGCATCACCCTCAATGCCGGCACCCTGACCGCCGGCAGCAACGGCGCCCTCGGTCTGGGCAACCTGACCGTGGCCGGTGCGTCGTCGCTGGACAGCAACACCTCGGTGTCGCTGGGCAACAATGTGGTGCTCAACGCCAACCTGACCAACACCGGCAACAGCGACGTGGCCCTCAGCGGCGTGGTCAGCGGCAGCGGCGGACTGATCAAGAACGGCGCCTCCAACCTGACCCTCAATGGCATCAACACTTACAGCGGCGGCACCACGCTGAACGCCGGCACCGTGACCCTCGGTACCTCGGCGGGCCTGGGCTCCGGCGCGGTGACCGTGGCGGGCGCATCGACTCTCGACACCACTGCGCCGCTGGTGCTGGCCAACAACGTCAACGTCAATGCCAACCTGAGCGTGGCCGGTAACAACAACCTGACCCTGGGTGGCGTGATTGCCGGGGCGGGCACCCTGACCAAGAACGGTCTGGCCGACCTGACGCTGTCCGGCAACAACACCTTCAGCGGCACCTTCGATGTGCAGGCCGGCAGCCTGACCACGCTGGGCAACTCGGCACTGGGCAGCAACGCCGGGGTCAATCTCGGCGCTGCGGCGACCCTCAACCTCGGCGGCTCGGGCAGCCTCGCCAGCCTGACCGGCAGCGGTACCGCACTGATCGGCGGCGGCAACACGCTGAGCATCGGCGGCAACAACGCCAGCAGTATTTTCGGCGGTGTGCTCACCGGTACGGGCGAATTGAACAAACTCGGCACCGGTACGCTGACCCTGACCGGCCTCAACAGCCTGACCGGCAACACCACGGTCAACGCCGGCACCTTGAACGTCAGCGGCTCGCTGGACAGCGCCAGCGTACTGGTCAACAGCGGTGGCACCCTGACCGGCGGCGGCTCGCTCGGCGGGGCCGTGACCGTGGCGGACGGCGGTCATCTGGCCGGCGCCACCGGCAGCACGCTGTCGGTGAATTCGCTGGTGTTCAACGCCAACTCAAACTTCGACGTCGGCCTCGGCGCCCCGGTTTCCGGTGGCGGCAACGCGTTGGTCAACGTCGGCGGCAACCTGACCCTCGACGGCACCCTCAACGTCAGCGACATCGGCGGCTTCGGCAGTGGCGTGTACCGGTTGATCAACTACACCGGCGGCCTGACCGACAACGGCATGCTGATCGGCACCGTGCCGGGCAGCGTCACGCCGGGCGACCTGGCCCTGCAGACCGCGCTGGCCAACCAGATCAACCTGCTGGTCACCGCACCGGGCGTCACCGTGCAGTTCTGGGACGGCAACCAACTCGTTGCCAACGGTTCGGTGGATGGCGGCAGCGGCACCTGGGGCACCGGCACCACCAACTGGACCGACGTCAACGGCACGACCAATCAGGCCTGGACCAACAGCTTCGCGGTGTTCCAGGGCACGGCGGGCACCGTGACCGTCAATGGCGCGCAAACCATCACCGGCATGCAGTTCGTCACCGATGGCTACAGCCTGCAGAACGGCACGGCCGGTTCGTTGAATCTGGTCAACGGTTCGCTGGGCAATGCCACCGTGCGGGTCGATCCGAACGTCACCGCGACCGTGGGCGTCGCGCTCAATGGCGCCGGCACGCTGGGCAAATACGACACCGGCACCCTGGTGCTCAACGCGGCCAACGGCTACACCGGCGGCACCGCGCTCAACGGCGGCAAGATTGTGGTCGGCAACAACGCGGCCCTCGGCACTGGCGTATTGACCGCCGCCAACGGCACTGCGCTGGACAGCAACACGGCGGTCAGCCTGGCCAACGATGTGGTGCTCAATGGCGGACTCACCGTCGCCGGCTCCAACGCATTGACCCTCGGCGGTGTAGTCAGCGGTAGCGGCAGTCTGATCAAGACCGGCGCATCGAGCCTGACCCTCAACGGCAGCAATACTTACAGCGGCGGTACCCAACTGTCTGGCGGTTCGCTGATTCTGGGCAACAACAGCGCGATCAGCAGCGGCGCTCTCAGTGTGCTGGGCAACGGCACCGTCGACAGCACCTCTGCGCTGCAACTGGCCAACGCCATCAACCTGGGGGCGCAACTGACCCTGGCCGGCAACCAGAACACCACGTTGATCGGTGCGATCACCGGCAGCGGCAGCCTGGTGAAAAACGGCGCTGGCGACCTGGTGCTCAGCGGCGCCAACACCTACAGCGGCGGCACGACGCTGAACAGCGGCAGCACCCGTGGCGACACCAGCAGCCTGCAAGGTGCAATCGTCAACAACGCGGCGCTGACCTTCGAGCAGAACAGTGACGGCAGCTACACCGGCAATCTGACGGGCGCCGGCACCCTGAACAAAACCGGCACTGGCGCCTTGTTGCTCACTGGCAACAACACCTTCACCGGCAACACCGCCGTGCAGGCCGGTACGCTCAACGTCAACGGCGTGCTCAACAGCGCCAACGTCAATGTCGCCAGCGGTGCGAAGATCGGTGGCAGCGGTCAATTCGGTGGGACTGTGCAACTGGCCAGCGGTGCGACGCTGCTTGGCGGCAGCAACGCCGCACCGTTGTCAGTCGGCTCGCTCGCGTTGTCTTCGGGGACCAATCTGGACTTCACCCTCGGCTCGGCCGCCAGCTCCACGACCGTGGTCAACGTCGCCGGCAACCTGACCCTCGACGGCACGCTGAACATCACTAACGCCGGTGGCTTCGGCGTCGGGGTGTATCAGCTGTTCAGCTACGGTGGCACGCTGACCAACAACGGTCTGGTCTACGGCAGCCTGCCGGTTTCGGCGGCCAATCTGACCCTGCAAACTGCGCTGGCCAATCAGGTCAACCTGCTGGTGCAAGGCACGCCGGGCGAAGTGCAGTTCTGGAACGGTGGCAAGACCAACCCGGACGGCAGCATCGGTGGCGGCAACGGCGTGTGGGGGCCTGGCACCAACTGGACCGACCCGACCGGCACTCAGGCACTGGGCTCCAACGGCCAGTTCGCAGTGTTTGGCGGGCAGGGCGGGACGGTCACCATCCAAGGCAACCAGAACTTCACCGGGCTGCAATTCCTCGTCAACGGCTACAGCCTGGAACCGGATGCCGGCGACACGCTGACCCCGGTCAACGGGCCTGGTGGCACCCCGGCGCCAATCCGCGTGAATGCCGGCGCCAGCGCGCAGATCGATGTGCCACTGATCGGTACCGGCGGTATCGAGAAACTGGACTCCGGTACGCTGATCCTCACCGGCGCCAACACTTACAGCGGTGGCACCACGGTCAGCGGCGGTACGCTGATCGGTAACACCACCAGCCTGCAAGGCAACATCATCGATAACGCTTCGTTGGTGTTCCAGCAAAATACCAATGGCCAGTTCAATGGTGTTCTCAGCGGCCTCGGTGCGCTGGCCAAGCGTGGTGTCGGGACTTTGCTGTTGACCGGCGATCAACCGTTCAGCGGCACCGTGTCGGTCGATCAAGGCGTGCTGCAGGTCGGAAGCCGTTCAGCGCGGGCCTCCCTGGGCGGACAAGTGACCGTGGCCAACGGCGCGGCCCTGAGCGGTAACGGCAGCGTCGGTTCGGTGGTCAACCACGGTGTGGTGGCCTCCGGTGGCGCAGACGGCACCTTGAGTGTGGCGGGCAACCTGACCAACGCTGCCGACGGTGTACTGGCCCTGACCGTCAGCTCGCCCACCGCTACGCCTCTGGCTGTCGGCGGCACCGCAACCCTTGGCGGTGGCCTGCAAGTGAACAGCCTGGCGCCGTTCACCGGCAACACCGTGTATTCGCTGATCACCGCCGGCGGTGGGGTGACCGGCACCTTCAGCGCCGCCGATCTGCCGCAATATGCGTTCCTTGACACGGCGCTGGTGTACAGCCCTGACGCGGTGAACCTGGTGGTCAGCCGCAACGGCAATTCGTTCGCCGACGTCGCCGCCACGAGCAACCAGCGCAACACCGCCTCGGCGTTGATGAGCAACGGGCCGGCGGGTGCTGCGTTGCAGAACGAGATCGTCAACCTCAGCGTGGCCGGCGCGCGTCACGCTTTCGACAACCTGTCCGGGGAGATCCATGCCAGCACCGCCAGTGCGGTTCTCGAGGATTCACGCTTTGTGCGTGAAGCGGTCAACGACCGTATGCGTCAACCGACCTGCAGCGCATCGGATGATCCACGCCGTACATTGGCACCGAGCGACACCCAACTGAGCAGCAACGGCTGTCACGGTGAAATGGTCGGCTGGGCCCGGGCCATTGGTGCCTGGGGCGACATGGGCGGCGACAGCAACACGGCGAAAGTCGATCGCAGCCTCGGCGGTTTCATGCTCGGCACGGACAAGCAACTCGACGATCAATGGCGCGCCGGGATGGCAGCGGGCTACACCCGTGGCAACCTCAACGCCCACGATCGCAACTCCGATGCCAAGGTCGACAGCTACCACCTGGCGGGTTACCTGAGTTCGCAGTTCGATGCACTGGCCGTGCGCCTCGGCGCGGCTTACAGCTGGCACAGCATCGAGACCAAACGCGACGTCAGCGTCGGTGCCTACAACGATCGCCTGAAAGCTGACTACGATGCCCGCAGTGCCCAGGTGTTCGGCGAAGTGGGTTACGCCATCAATGCGGCAGGCGTGGCCATCGAACCGTTCGCCGGCCTGGCCTACGTCAACTACGACAGCGACACCGCCAAGGAAAAAGGCGGAGTGGGGCGCCTGAAGGGCGATGCCGATCAGGACATCACCTACTCGACCCTCGGTGTGCGCATCGGCAAGTTGGTGACCCTGGCCAACGGCAGCCAACTCACGCCACGGGCGGCGATCGGCTGGCGACATGCCTACGGTGATACCAAACCTGACGCCGACCTGACCTTCATCGATGGCGGCGCGTCGTTCAGCACCCAGGGCGTACCGATCGCCAAGGACAGTGCGCTGCTCGAAGCCGGCGTGGACTTCCAGATCAGCCCGACCGGCAAGCTCGGCATCGGCTACTCGGGTCAGGTGTCCAGTGACAACAACGACAGCGCGATGACCATCAGCTTCAGCCAAAGCTTCTGATCATGGTCGAAGCACTTTAGCCGCCCGAAAGGGCGGTTTTTTTTGGCTAAATACGCTCGAATCCGTGATCTCGGATCATGAGTGTCAGTTCGGCGGGTTAGTCGCAGGAAGAACGGCGGCAGGTGTTGTTTTATCCACGCATGTTTGGAACCCGACTTTGCAAAGTATGGCGTCATACCAGGCTCCGCTTTTGCTTGCTGTCGAAGGTTGTGCCCGCGCACTGGAGGACTTCATTTGCAGTTGCAGCTCAATCTCTACTCGCCGATCTGCGGCCAGGCACTCTTTGAGCTCGACGGAACCGAGATTCCTGGGGCAGTTCGATTTGGGAAAAAGCGAGCCTTGTCCAGTACTCTTAACCGGGACCGCTGGCACGCCGATGAACAGACTCTCCAACTCTGCATGCACACTTTCTGCGCGTCGCAAAGACAAGGCCGCGTTTGAATCTCCCGATTTCATGACCGGTGTTCTGTCCGTGTATCCGATGATTTTTGCTGACAGGATGTGTAAGTGATCCTTTTCGAGCTTTTGTTTGGTTTCGCTGCTGAAGGTGATCAATTGTTGCTTTCCGCTTGTGCTGACTTCGTCTTCGTAAGTGTCAAAAAGTGCATCGGAGTTAAGCGTGTGGCAGGTACTGAAACTGGCTTCCTTATTGGAGGCTTTCAAAACTTTCAAGCCACTGCGATCCAACTCGATTCTGGCTTTTGGTGACCAGTCTTTTCCGTTGTATGCAAGTATTTCCACGAGACTCCGTTCGCCCAAGCCATGCCAGAGAATATTGAAGTGATGAACGATGTTGGTTTGACTGCCGCTTTTCAGGCATCCGTAGACGGAAATATCGAATTCCTTTGCAACATCGCTGACGACTTTCTGGTTCTCTTCACTCAACGCCAACGAGACATCCTTCTGTGCGATGCCGATGAATCCGAAGGTGCTGCCAATGATGAGGCCCATGACAGGCACCGCCACTGCAATCGGCAGAATCAAGGCAGTGATGAACGTGGCCACGCGCATCCGTGCACGTTGGCGAATCTGTTCAATCGTCGCGCCGGCAGCGTCAGGTTTCCAATAGATGATTGAAAGGAACAACAGGGCGCCACTGAAGACGGGCGCTGCGAGTGGTGAAAAATCATGCATTAAAAGGGCGACGATGATCAGGCAGCCGATAAAAACAAAACACATGAAAACCGCGAAGGCTTTGTCCATTTTTTTGGAGCTTTTAGTGAAGTCGTGCGCGAAATACACGCCCAAAAATCCGAAAAGCAACCAGTAGAAATAGAGCAGTCCGAAGCCAAGCGCGATAAAAATAAACACCAGGCTGTCGGCGAGAGTTAATCCTGTGGGGAAGAAGTTGATGATGAAGGCGCAGTAGCCCCAGGTAATTCCTATACCCAGCGCCACTATCAGTTTGGCAGCCAGCGTTCCGTGTTTTTCCACTGCATCCAGTAACTCAGACATGTTCTTCCTTAAATGGTGTAGAAGCGGGGGGACGTGACCGTCCACTCGGCGAGCGCCGATTCTGGTGGACTGCACACTGATGTCAATATGCCCAATCCTGTTCAGGGTGTGACGCACTCGCAGCTCCATTGAGGCCCTCTGCTAGAATTCGCCCCTGTCCCTTCCCGGAGATTGCCCCGATGAGCGAGCCCATTCGTCTGACCCAGTACAGCCACGGCGCCGGTTGTGGCTGCAAGATTTCGCCCAAAGTGCTGGAGGTGATCCTCGCCGGCAGCGGGGCGCAGAACCTTGATCCGAAGCTGTGGGTCGGCAACGCCTCGCGCGATGACGCGGCGGTGTATGAGATCGATGCCGAGCGCGGCGTGGTGTCGACCACCGACTTCTTTATGCCGATCGTCGATGATCCGTTCGATTTCGGTCGGATTGCCGCGACCAATGCGATCAGCGATATCTACGCCATGGGCGGCGATCCATTGATGGCCATTGCCATTCTGGGATGGCCGGTGAACGTGCTGGCACCGGAAGTCGCGCGCGAAGTGATTCGTGGCGGTCGCGCGGTGTGCGATGCGGCGGGAATTCCCCTGGCGGGCGGGCATTCGATCGATGCGCCGGAGCCGATTTTCGGTCTGGCCGTCACCGGACTGGTGGAAAAACGCTTCATGAAGCGCAACGACACCGCCACCGCCGGATGCCTGCTGTACCTGACCAAACCGCTAGGGATCGGCATCCTCACCACCGCCGAAAAGAAGGGCAAGTTGCGCAACGCCGACATCGGTCTGGCCCGGGACTGGATGTGTACGCTGAACAAACCCGGCAGTCGCTTCGGCAAACTGGCCGGCGTCACCGCGATGACCGACGTCACCGGTTTCGGCCTGCTCGGGCATCTGGTGGAAATGGCTGACGGCAGCCACCTCACCGCACGCATCGTCTATGACCGGGTGCCGCGTCTGGACAGCGTCGAATATTACCTCGAACAGGGCTGTGTGCCGGGCGGCACCTTGCGCAATTTCGACAGCTATTCGGACCGGCTCGGGCGGGTGCAGGAGCTGCACAAACGGCTGTTGTGCGACCCGCAGACCAGCGGCGGGTTGCTGGTGGCCGTGACCCCGCAAGGCAACGCCGAATTCCTTGCCGTGGCGGCGGAGCTGGGCTTGAGCCTGGAACCGATTGGCGAACTGGTCGAGCGACAGACCCACGCCGTCGAGGTGTCTTGATGGACCTTGACTACGGCGATTACCGGGACATTTTCCTCAACGACCGACCGCTGATGGATGTTCGCGCGCCGGTCGAGTTTCACAAAGGTGCGTTCCCCGGCGTGGTCAATCTGCCGCTGATGAATGATCTGGAGCGGCAGAAGGTCGGCACTTGCTACAAGCAGCATGGCCAACACGCTGCCATCGAACTGGGCCACCGCTTGGTGTCCGGCGCGGTGAAGGCCGAACGTATCGAGGCCTGGGCCGAGTTTGCCCGGGCCCATCCCGACGGTTATCTCTATTGCTTTCGCGGCGGCTTGCGTTCGCAGATCACCCGGCAATGGCTCAAGAGCGAGGCCGGGATCGACTATCCGCGCATCCGTGGCGGCTACAAGGCGCTGCGCAATTTCCTGATCGACACCCTCGAGCAAGCCGTGACCCAGTGCGATTTCGTGTTGTTGGGCGGCATGACCGGCACCGGCAAGACCGAACTGTTGGTGCAGTTGGACAACGGTCTGGATCTGGAGGGCCACGCCAATCATCGCGGCTCAAGCTTCGGCAAACGCGCCACGGGGCAACCGTCGAACATCGATTTCGAAAACCGCCTGGCCATCGACCTCCTCAAGAAACGTGATGCCGGCATCGGTCAGTTCGTGCTCGAAGACGAGAGCCGGGTAGTCGGCAGCTGCGCCTTGCCGCTGCCGTTGTATCAGGGCATGCAGCAATACCCGATGGTCTGGCTGGAGGACAGTTTTGAAGATCGTGTACAGCGCATCCTGCGCGATTACGTGGTGGACCTGTCGGCCGAGTTTTCGGCAGTGCACGGCGAGCAGGGTTTTGCACTGTTCTCTGAACGGTTGCTCGAGAGCCTGAACAATGTGCAGAAACGTCTGGGCGGCGAACGCCACCGAAGGATGCTGCTGTTGATGGAAGACGCACTGGCAGAGCAGGGGCGCAGCGGCGCGGTGGATTTGCACCGGGGCTGGATCGAAGGGTTGCTGCGCGAATATTACGACCCGATGTATGTGTTTCAGCGCGAGAAGAAGGGCGCGCGGATCGAGTTTGCCGGAGAGCGCGGGGCGGTGATCGAGTATCTGCGCGAGCGGTTGAATCACAAACGCTGAAGCCGGAGACCCGGCACCGGCTCCAGAACACTCAAGTCGGGCAAGTGACCTTGCCGTTATCCAGCCCCTGCTTGTAACTGTGGCTCTGCAGGCTGGCCTTGCCGTTGTGCCAGGTCAGGGTCAGCACGTACAGCGAGTCATAGTCGCCGGACGCCCAGTCTTCGGTGATGGACTGTTTCTCGCCCACGGCCTTGCCGGCGACCTTGTTGATCAGCTCCGGCAGGTAGCCGTGGGACCAGGCGGTGTAGATGGTCGAGTTGTGATACTTGTCGGCGGTCAGCTCCCGAGCCAGGTCGCTGGTGTCGTTGGCCGAGAATTCGATGTTCACCGGCAGGCCGAGCTTGATCGCGGCGGGGCTGATAGTCATCAGCGGGCGGATGTAGCTGTAGGAGTTGTCCAGCTCGCCTTCCTCGACATTGCGCGTCGGGTTGGCGGCAAACACGTAGTCGGCCTTGCCGAATTTCTCCGGCAGCAGCGTCGACAGCTCGATGGCGCGGTTCAGGCCCTGGCAGTTGAGCTGGCCGAGGCCGCCGGCAGGTTTTTCCCCGTGGCGCAGGAAGATCAGGGTCTGGGTGCCATCCACCGGTTGTGCGCGGCTTTCGCTGGACTCGAGCGACAGGAACAGCGCGCTCATCGCCAGCAGCGAGGGCAGGGCCACGTAGGCGCGATGTTTGAAGCGTTTGGCGACTTTCATCAAGTTCGTCATGAGATCAGGATTCTTCAGCGTGTTCGGTTAAGGCTGACAAACCTCTACACCGCGGGCTGCCGGGCCGGGTGTTTTTCCCTGTCTTGATTGGCTTGCTTGGAGCCCCCGCAGGCCTTTTGGTTCGATCCGCTTGCCGGGGCGCACTCTAAAGGCATCGCCCAAAGGCTTGAGGGAAGGTTAGCGACAGGATGTTGCGGAATTAAGTAAGCGTGGTGTCCACGGCAAAAAAGAACCCGAGCCAGAGCGGAAAACGTGGATTATGCTCAGGCCTTTCATTTTGTGACTGGATGCTACACATGACCGATCTGTCCGCGTTCCCGATCACCCAGAAATGGCCGGCGCAGTACCCTGACTGGATTCAGCTCTATTCCCTGCCGACTCCCAACGGCGTCAAGGTCTCGATCATGCTCGAAGAGATCGGTCTGCCCTACGAGCCGCACCGTGTGGGGTTCGACACCAACGACCAGATGTCCCCGGCGTTCCTGTCGCTGAACCCGAACAACAAGATCCCGGCGATCCTCGACCCTCACGGCCCGGATGACAAACCGCTGCCGTTGTTCGAGTCCGGCGCGATCCTGATTTATCTCGCCGACAAAAGCGGCCAGTTGCTGGCCCAGGAAGGCGCGCTGCGCTACGAGACGATCCAGTGGCTGATGTTCCAGATGGGCGGCATCGGCCCGATGTTCGGCCAGCTCGGCTTCTTCAACAAATTCGCCGGCAAGGACTACGAAGACAAACGTCCCCGTGACCGCTACGTCGACGAAAGCAAACGCCTGCTCAACGTCCTGAACGCCCGCCTCGAAGGGCGCGACTGGATCATGGGCGAGCGCTACACCATCGCCGACATCGCCACGTTTCCGTGGGTGCGCAACCTGATCGGGTTCTACGAGGCGGGCGATCTGGTCGGCATCAAGGACTTCCCGAACGTCACCCGGGTACTGGAGCGTTTTCTGGCGCGTCCGGCGGTGGTGCGCGGGCTGACCATTCCCTCATAACCCTGTGGGAGCCGGGTGCGCGGATTATTGCGCGCCCGGTAATGCACTGTTGATTGATCCAGGTTTGTACCCCGTCCCCCGCAAGGCATAAGCTTCGCCCCCTACGACTTTCGTCTCATCTGCCCGTTTTCAGGAAAGGCCCCATGTCCAGTCAGTTCCCCGAAGCACGTCCACGCCGTCTGCGCCGCAATGCGAGCCTGCGCAGCCTGTTCCAGGAAACCGAGTTTTCGCTCAACGATCTGGTGCTGCCGATCTTCGTCGAAGAAGAGATCGACGACTTCGTGCCGATCAAGAGCATGCCCGGCGTGATGCGCATTCCAGAGCGCAAACTGGCCAGCGAGATCGAGCGTTACGCCCGGGCCGGGATCAAGTCGGTGATGACCTTTGGCGTATCCCATCACCTGGACGCCAACGGCAGCGACACCTGGCGGGAAAACGGTCTGGTGTCGCGCATGTCGCGGATCGCCAAGGACGCCGTGCCGGAAATGATCGTGATGTCCGACACCTGCTTTTGCGAGTACACCGACCACGGTCACTGCGGCGTGATGCACAACCATGAAGTCGACAACGACCAGACCCTGATCAACCTCGGCAAACAAGCAGTCGCGGCAGCGCGTGCCGGTGCCGATGTGATCGCACCGTCGGCCGCGATGGACGGTCAGGTGCGGGCGATTCGCCGGGCACTGGACGATGCCGGCTTCACGCAGATTCCGATCATGGCCTACTCGACCAAATTCGCCTCGGCGCTCTACGGCCCGTTCCGCGAGGCCGGTGGCAGCGCGCTGAAAGGCGACCGCAAAAGCTATCAGATGAACCCGATGAACCGCCGCGAAGCCCTGCGGGAATCGTTGCTCGACGAGCAGGAAGGCGCCGATGCGCTGATGGTCAAACCGGCCGGCGCGTACCTGGACATCATCCGTGACATCCGTGAAGCCTCGAACCTGCCGCTGTCGGCGTATCAGGTCAGCGGCGAGTACGCGATGATCAAGTTCGGCGCCCAGGCCGGGGCCATCGATGAGGATCGTGTGGTGCGCGAAAGCCTCGGTGCGATCAAACGCGCGGGGGCGGATCTGATCTTCACCTACTTTGCGATGGACCTGGCCCTGGCCGGGATATAAAAATCAAAGTCTTCATTTGAAGTTTCAGCTGATATAGATGCTCATATACCGAGTTGAGTATCTATTTCGGTTGAAAGGGGTTGCTGTTTAAAGGGTTGCGACAGGGTAAGTACCTCCAAAAGCAGATTCGCGATAAAGGTGGAGTAAGTTCTGGTTCGGAAGAACTGTCCGTGGGATTGTCTTAAGAAGTGCAAATTCTTCTACTAGTGGTTTGAATTTTTCGTTTCCAAAATCAGAAATGCAGTTGTAAAAAATCAACATCAACTCTGCGCTTGAGAGTTGGGCTCGTACGATATTTGTATAAAACTTTTTATCAATGTCAGGGGTGGTCTTGATTAGTTTTATTATGTTGTACAAGAGTCTAAAGTAGTGTCCGAGTTCGGGTTCGTGCTCTATGAAATAAACTGAGTATATTGCTTTGAACTCTTGTTCGTTGCAGTTTTTGATTTTTGAGATTTCACCTTCGATCCGTTTTAGAAAGACTCTGAAGCAATCTCTACCTTTTTTTGTTTTTTTTGCGGAATCGAGATCGATAGAGTTTACTATCGTGTTGTGTAGGTTGAGTAACTGAAAGAACGACCCCTCAAATTTTTGTTGACGGAGTGTTTCATTTTGCTTGGTTAACGCCGATGCCGAGTTTTTTAGCTCCTTTGTTGATATCTTTAGTTCTTTAATTTGTAAGCTAAAAGTTGCGAGTAAAGCGATTAATGCTAAAAAACTAAAAGTTGGGTTTAGTACACCTCCAAGAAAATCACCAAATTGCCCCCAGTGTTCTGGGTTTGGCGATAAGGGTCCGTAGAAATTGATCGCGTAAGCACAGATAAATATTAGGGAAAGTGAGATACCTATGTAGATTAGCCTGTTGAGTTGAGTGAAATGTTTTTCGGCCAATAGCAATTCATTTTCTGTGTTGACTTCTTGGTTGTTCAATGAAAAGTTCCTCTTGCCCTAAACAGCCTTGTTCGTTGTTAAAGGCCTACGACCCTGTTCCAGTCGGAAATGTACATGTACATTCTTTGGAATTCACTTGGTAGTAACATTCTGTTGTGAACGATGAAATTTCTGCTTTTCTCTAGTTCGTCCATACGTTGTTTTAACCAATGTTGAGATGGGATTATCGATTCAAAATGAACCCACTTGTTGAGTATTATTTGTGCAAGGTGTCCGAAATCCAGAAAACCTAGAATGTCCGTTTTTTCTCCCTCAAGCCATGAATCTAAATTTGCAGTTGTCTGTCTGTTATGGGCATGGGTCTTTATTTTTTCCGGTATCTTTTCCACCCATCCAATTCCTTCAGTTTCTTGGAGCGTTTGTCTTATAAAGTCGCGGACGTGATTCTCGAATGCGAAAAGCACTGCATACAATCTTGCCATCTCAAGCGAATTGTTTCTCAAACTGACAGGGAAAGGGGCAAGTGCCTCCGCTAGAAGCCTTTCTTCCGTTTCAGTTTGATCGGCACCTATTTTTATCCCCGCTCTCTGAAATACAGAAGCTTCTGCTTCAAATAACAGTCCCCTAAACATAAAGTCTCGCAGTTCTTTGTATTTCAAAATAAATGCTCTTTTAGTGATTTGAAAATTGCGTTGTACACTTCTATGTCTTTTGTGGCGGGTAAGTGAATTTGAATGTTGTAGTGTAAGCCGGGGGTTTTTATAAGCTGCGGCGGGGGTTGTGTTTGTTCCACCGTAACAGAAGATTTTTCCTCCGTGTCTTCGGTGGTCCGAGTTTTTGCGCTGGTATGTTTGGTGTCTGCGAGCTCTAAAAGCGACATAAATGTGCGTCGCATATTGGTAGCAACATTGTCGCTCGCGTTGTGATAGCTTTTGAATTTTCCTTCAATTGCGGCGCTGTCGGCGGAAGTTGGGTGCTCTTTGATGAGGAATATATCGGCGTAGGCTTCTTTTAGTGCTTCACCCATGATTGCTTTTGATTGAGAGTGGTCCCGGTAATCCTTATATCGAGCGGTTGGTTTTCCGTCTGGAGTTAAAAAGCCCAAAGCCTTTAGTAGAGGGATGTAAGCGCGCTGTTTGTTTGATTTGAAACCAAGATCTATTAGAAATTGGTGAGTGAATAGCGGAGGCGCTTGTCCATCTCGTATTCTGTTAAAAAACTCGCCTAGTTTTCCATAGGCTTCGGTATAGGCATTTGTTAAGGCCATTACTTTCCTCGACTATAGTCGCTTGCTGTTGACTCTCAGGATAGTAGTTGGGTTTTTTATGTTTTCCACTCTGCTGTAGGAAACGAAGAAAATACGAAAAAAGATTATTAGATTAAGCCAAAAAACGGCCGGATCCCGTGGTCACGGAAATACCGTTCGATCACCTTTGGATCCGCGCTGTTGTCGGCAATCGCCACGTAAGTATCCGGGCGCAGCAGGTAAAAGCCGTTGCGCCCCAGTCCTGCCGATTCAAACGCCGGGCGCCAGTCGAACACGTGCAGCGGCAAGTGGTGTTCATTGCACCAGGCGATCATCTCGTCGCTGGTGTCGCCGTACACATGCACCTGCCAGCATGGATTGCGCAGCGGTTCGTAATTATCCCCCTCGCCATCATGGGCCCACGGCAAACGGTCGCCGCCGTGCACATGCCCGGCCACGCCTTCGCTCAACGCCATGCCCCGATAATTGACGGTGATTTGCGAGACGGTGCGAAACAGGAATTCGCGACTGGTTTCGAATGAGGCCATTTTCGGGATCAGGAACGGTGCCAGTCGCGTGCGCAACAGATCGGCCATGCGGCCCTCGGCGGTAACGAAACTGAAGACTTTGTCGGTGGTCGATACCAGCCGCCGGGCGAAGGCAATACGTTCGGTTTCGTAGCTGTCGAGCAGCTTCGCCGTGGCGCCACCGCTGAGTACCGCCGCGAGTTTCCACGCCAGATTGATCGCATCGCCGATGCCGGTGTTCATGCCTTGGCCGCCGGCGGGGCTGTGCACGTGCGCTGCGTCGCCGAGCAGAAAGGCCCGGCCCTTGCGAAAGTGATCCGCCACCCGATGATGCACGCGATAGGTGGAGAACCAGTTGACGTCCTCGATGTGCACGTTCAAGTGCTCGATGGCGCGGCTGCTGACATCGGAGAATTCCAGGGTTTCAGCGCGATCTGCACGTTCGTCGCGCACGGTGCCGATCAGCCGCGCACGGCCTTCGCCGGCCAGCGGGAATACCGCCAGAAAATCCGCCTCATCCAGGTCCAGATGCAACTCGCCGTTGAGCGCCGGGCCGCTGGCCTGCACGTCGGCGACGTAGAAAATCTGTTGATAGGTGCCACCGGGGAAACCGGTGTCGAGGGTTTTGCGCACGACTGAACGGGCGCCGTCACAACCGGCCAGGTAGCAGGCCTGGCAGATCTCCTGCTCGCCATCCGGCAGGCGCAAATGTGCGGTGAGGCCGTCGCCGTTTTCCGTGAAGCTTTCGAGGGTGGTATTGCGCTCGACGAACACGTCGTAGTCTTCGAGGCGGTCGATCAGCAACCGCTCGTGTTCGTCCTGCGGGTAGATTTCCAGAAAGGCGTAAGGCGTCAGGCCTTCGCCGATGCGGTTAAGCGGCAGTTGTGCCACGGGGTTGCCCTTGACCCAGAAATTCGCCGCCGCCACCCGGTGCCCGTTGCGTACCACGGCTTCGGCGAGATCCAGTTGCCGGTACAACTCCAGCGTGCGCGCCTGCACCGCCAGCGCCCGTGAGGTGGTACCTGGCACGGAGCTCTTGTCGATGATGCGCACCCGCACGCCCAGTTTGCTCAGCCACAGGGCCAGTACCAGTCCGGTGGGGCCCGCGCCGATGATCAGAACGTCACTGCGGTTCATGGTCTGTCCTCCTCGCGTGCCCTTTGCCACTGAGTGTGCAGCAGCAAGTATGGATCAGCAGGCGAGGGCAGCCAGTCGGCCTGCCAAACGGGACGATGGAACAGCGCCGCCGGCCCGCAGTCCTATCCTGCACCCTGCGATTGAGCGTAGGGTTAACCCGCCTCAACGGACTGGATGAAGCGTTATGCACACCCCTCGATTATTCGTCAGCCTCGCTGCATTGCTGGTGCTGGCCGGTTGCGCAGGCCAACGCGGGCAGGAACCGGCCCCGCGTTCGCCGGCCGAGGTCAAGGCGCAGATCGTGCGTTTGCTGCCAGCGAAAACCGTCGACCGCCAGGGCTGGGCCACGGACATCTACACCGCGTTCGCCGCACAGGGCATCAGCCCGACCACGCAAAACCTGTGTTCGGTGCTGGCCGTCGCCGAGCAGGAATCCAACTTTCAGGTCGACCCGCCGGTGCCCGGCCTGGGCAAGATTGCCCGCGACGAGATCGACCGGCGCGCGGCCAAGGTCCACATCCCGAGCCTGTTGGTCAGCGGCGCCTTGCAGGTGCGCTCGCCCAACGGCAAGAGCTACAGCGAACGCCTGAGCGCGGCACGCACCGAGAAAGACCTGAGCGCCATTTTCGATGACTTCATCGGCATGGTGCCGATGGGGCGCACGCTGTTTGGCGGCTTCAACCCGGTGCACACCGCCGGGCCGATGCAGGTCAGCATCGAATTCGCCGAACAGCATGCCAAGGGTTATCCGTATCCGGTGAGCGGCACGATTCGCCACGAAGCGTTCACCCGTCGTGGCGGCATGTATTTCGGCATCGCCCATTTGCTGGGGTATCCGGTGAGTTATCGCGAGCCGCTGTACCGCTTTGCCGATTTCAACGCCGGGTGGTACGCCAGTCGCAACGCGGCGTTTCAGAATGCAGTCAGTCGCGCCTCGGGCGTTCCGCTGGCGCTGGATGGTGACCTGATTCGCTATGACTCGATCATGCCGGGCACGACCGAACTGGCGGTGCGCAAACTCGGCAAGTCATTGGGTATGCGCAATCCACAGATCCGTGACCAGTTGGAGAAGGGCAACACGCTGGGATTCGAGGAGACCAGGCTGTATCAACGGGTCTTTGAACTGGCGGACAAGGCAGAAGGCAAATCATTGCCCCGGGCGGTGCTGCCGGGGATCGTTCTGCAGAGCCCTAAGATCACCCGCAAACTGACCACTGCGTGGTTCGCCAAACGGGTCGATGAGCGCTATCGGCGCTGCATGGCCAGGGACTGAAGCGGCAAAAAAAGACGTAAAAAAACCCGGCTGAAGGGAGCCGGGTTTTTTCTGGATTGCTGCGGTAAAGCCCTTCATTCAGGCAACGCGGCGTTCGATCAGACGATCCGAGCCACCTTCGGCAACGCGACGTTCTTGCAGACGATCCGAGCCACCTTCGGCAACGCGGCGTTCTTGCAGACGATCCGAGCCACCTTCGGCAACGCGGCGCTCTTGCAAACGATCCGAACCACCTTCAGCGACGCGACGTTCCAGCAGACGATCCGAGCCACCTTCGGCAACGCGGCGTTCCAGCAGACGATCCGAGCCACCTTCAGCGACACGGCGTTCCAACAGACGATCCGAGCCACCTTCGGCAACACGGCGTTCCAGCAGACGATCCGAACCACCCTCGGCAACGCGCTGTTCGATCAAGCGATCCGAACCGCCTTCAGCGATCATGGTGTGGGCAGGTTTGGCGGCAAATGCGTTGAAGGCCAGAACCGAAAGGGCAATGCTGAGGATGACTTGGCGTTTCATGATTTTGTGCTCCGGGGGTGTTGTTTGTTTGGTATGGAGCAGATGTTACGCCCGGGATTTTTTAAGAGAACTTCATTGACGTGATGGTGAACATCGACGCCGATGATGGTTCTTCAGAGCACCTTCACCGCTCGGCCAATCGCCTGGATCGGCCCGGTGGGTTTGCCGATCGGCGAACCATTGGCGCCTTCCAGCGTCAGCTCGAACAACTGGTTAGGTTGCAGCGGCGGCAGCTTGTCCAGCGGGATCGACAGCGCTTGCCCCGGCTTGACCAGACCCAGCGACACCGGGCCTTGCCAGCCGTCGGCCTTGGTCCAGAACTCCAGCGCCTTGTCCGCCGGCACCTCGACCACGCCCAGCGGAATCAACTGAATCTCCCGGGGACTGCTGGCCTGGATCACCCAGCCCGGCGCCTTGTCCTGCGGGGCGACCAGTACCACCAGATAACTCGGTTTCGGCGTGGTCTGGGTTAACAGGATCGAACCCAATAACAAGGTTGCGGCCAACCCGGCAGCGCTCAAACCGCGCCACAGTGACAGGCGGTTCCACCATGAAGTCTCTGGCGCCATCTTATGGGGGAGTTGCCCGACACTGCGTTCAATGCGTTGCCACAACTGCGACGAGGGCTGATGCGCCGGGGCGAGGTCGGTCAGTTCCAGCAGACGCCGTTCCCAGGCATCCACGGTCGCTTGCAGCTCGGGCTCGTTCGGCAGGCGTCGCTGCACTTCGGCGCGTTCTTCGGCCGAGAGCGTGCCAAGCACGTATTCGCCCGCCAGTTCATCGCGTTCCTGCGCCGATTCGGTGGTCATCCCATGCACTCCCGCAACGCATTGAGGCTGCGTTTGATCCAGGCTTTGACGGTGCCCAGCGGCGTGTCGAGGCGTTGGGCGATCTGCGCGTGGCTGTAACCGTCGACGTAGGCGTGAAGGATGCAGCGGCGCCGTTGCGGTTCCAGTTGATGCAGGCAGCGGTGGATGCGCGTCGATTGCGCCAGCGTGTCGATGCCGTCATCACTCGCCAGTGATTCGTTGTGTTCGTTCAGCGATGTTTCCCGGCCATGATCGCGCAACACATTCAGCGCCAGATGCCGGGTCACGCTGAACATCCAGCCTCGGGCCGAACCGCGCGCCGGATCGAACCCCGACGCGCCGGCCCAGATCTTGATGAACGCATCATGGACGATGTCCTCCGCCAGCGCCGTATCACGCACCAGACGCCGGGCCACACCGAGCAGCCGCGGACCTTCCTGCACGTACAATTCGCGCAGCGCCTCGCGCTCGCCACGAGAACAGGCGGCGAGGCGGGCTTCGTAATCGAACAGGTTTTCGGGCAAGGGCATGTCCTGCAATCTAGCAAGCATCGACCAAACGTCCAGTCAGGTTCAGTTCGCCGCCCAGAAAATGTAATCGGCCTGGTACTTCACTGTTTCCTGTTTACCCTTGTTTGCGGCCGTGCATTCGCTGCCCGGCGCCACACCGCCCTTGAGGGCGACGCGTTGGATGTAGCTCATGCCGCTCATCGCGCCTTTGCCTTCAGCGGGGTTGGCCTTCACCAGTTGATAGGGCAGGTTGCCCGGACTTGAGGGGGCAACGGCCAGTTGCGTGCCGGTGACTTTCGAACCGTCCTGCGCCTGCCAGGTGGCGGGCGGGCCGAAGTAGGTGCCCACCTGTTTGCCGCTGCGATCATTGAGCACCGCCTTCGGGCCGACGAACACCCACTCGGTCTGGCCGGCGACATTGGCCTTGTCCCGGCACTCGTAGGTGATCTCGCCGACCCCGGTGGTTTCCATCGCGATCTTGTGGCCGTCCGGCACCTTGATCGCGTCGGGATAACTGCTTTGGGCAAAGCTTGTCGAGGCGACAGCGAGCAAACCGGTGAGGCCAATCAATTGGGTGATGTTCATCAGTGTTTCTCCGAAAAGGGTAAACCGCTGACAGCCGAAAGAGGGCTGTTACAGGGACTACCCGTGACGGAGCGGTTTGGATGCAGGGCTCATGAGAAAATTTTTGCAGCCGTTGCAGATCCCTCAATTTGGCGTGCCTGCACGAGCCCGGAAGCCTTGAGCAACGCCTGGGTATAGGCATGCTGCGGCGCCGCAAAAATCTCGCGCGACGCTCCCTGTTCCACCACCTTGCCATCCTTGATCACCATCAAGTCGTGCGCCAGCGCATGCACCACCGCCAGGTCATGGCTGATGAACAGGTACGTCAAGCCATGGCGGATCTGCAACTGCCGCAGCAATTCCACCACCTGTTTCTGCACCGTGCGGTCCAGCGCCGAGGTCGGCTCGTCGAGCAGAATCAGCGCCGGTTCCAGCACCAGCGCCCGGGCGATGGAAATGCGCTGGCGCTGGCCGCCGGAGAATTCGTGGGGATAGCGATGGCGGCTCTGCGGGTCGAGGCCCACTTCCTCCAGCACGCGGATCACCGCTGCCTCACGTTCCTCGGCCGTGCCGATGCCGTGGGTCAGCAGGCCTTCGGCGATGATCTGCTGCACCGACATCCGTGGGCTGAGGCTGCCGAACGGGTCCTGGAACACCACCTGGATCTGCCGGCGAAAAGGGCGCATCAAACGCTGATTGAGCAGGCTCAATTGCTTGTTGCCGAACCGAATATCGCCCTCGGATTCCACCAGCCGCAGAATCGCCTGGCCCAGCGTCGACTTGCCCGAGCCGGACTCGCCGACTATGCCCAGGGTCTTGCCCCGTTGCAGACGAAAACTCACGCCGTCTACCGCCTTGATGTATTCCTGGGTGCGGCTGAACAGCGCCTTGGGCAGCGGGAACCAGACTTTCAGATCGTCCACCTCCAGCAGGTTGTGATCGTAGCGGCTCGGCACCGGCGCGCCGGATGGTTCCGCCTCGATCAGCAGGCGGCTGTAAGGATGCTGCGGGGTGTGGAACAGCGTTTCGCACTCGGCCTGTTCGACGATTTCCCCGTGGCGCATCACGCACACCCGTTGGGCGATGCGCCGCACCAGATTGAGGTCATGACTGATCAGCAGCAGCGACATGCCGAGGCGTTGCTGCAACTCGATCAACAGCTCCAGAATCTTCTGCTGCACGGTCACGTCCAGCGCTGTGGTCGGCTCATCGGCGATCAGCAATTCGGGTTCGTTGGCCAGCGCCATGGCGATCATCACTCGTTGCCGCTGGCCGCCGGAGAGCTGGTGCGGATAGGCCTTCAACCGTTGCAACGGTTGGCGAATGCCCACCAGTTCCAGCAGCTCCAGCGTGCGCTGGCGAGCGGCGCGACCCTTGAGCCCCTTGTGGATCTCCAGCACTTCGCTGATCTGTTTTTCCACCGTGTGCAGCGGGTTCAGCGAAGTCATCGGCTCCTGGAAAATCATCGCGATGCGGTTGCCGCGCAAGCCGCGCAGTTGTTTTTCGCTGGCGTGCAGCAAGTCCACGCCGTTGTAGCGGATGCTGCCCGTGCTGCTGACGGTTTTGCCTGGCAGCAAACGCAGAATCGAGTGCGCCGTCACCGACTTGCCCGAGCCGGATTCGCCGACCAGTGCCAGGCACTCGCCACGGCGGATGTCGAGGTTTACGCCGTGCACCACTTCATGCCCGGCGAAGGCGACGCGCAGGTCGCGGATTTCAATCAGGTTATCGGTCATTTCAGCTCCGGGGATCAGGATCGCGGATCGAACGCGTCACGGCAGGCTTCGCCGATAAACACCAGCAAGGACAGAATCAGCGCCAGGGCGAAAAACGCCGTCAGCCCCAGCCACGGCGCTTGCAGATTGCGCTTGGCCTGGCCGATCAGTTCCCCCAGCGACGCGGTGCCGGCGGGCATGCCGAAGCCGAGAAAGTCCAGTGCGGTGAGGGTGGCGATGGCGCCGGTCAGAATGAACGGCAAGTAGGTGAGGGTGGAGGTCATGGCGTTGGGCAGAATGTGCCGGCGCATCAGTTCGCTGTCCGTCAGACCCAACGCCCGCGCAGCCTTGACGTATTCCAGGCTGCGCCCGCGCAGGAACTCGGCGCGCACCACGTCCACCAGTGCCAGCCAGGAAAACAGCGCCATGATCCCCAGCAGCCACCAGAAACTCGGCGAGACGAACCCGGACAAAATGATCAGCAAGTACAACACCGGCAGCCCCGACCAGATCTCCAGCACCCGTTGCCCGAGCAAGTCGACCCAGCCGCCGTAGTAACCCTGCAACGCCCCGGCGACGATGCCGACCAGCGCACTGACGGCGGTGAGGATCAGCGCAAACAGAATCGAAATCCGCGTGCCGAAGATCACCCGCGCCAACACGTCCCGCGCCTGATCGTCGGTGCCCAGCCAGTTGCTGGAGGACGGCGGGCTCGGCGCCGGTTCCGTGAGGTCGTAATTGACCGTGTCGTAGCTGAACGGGATCGGCGGGAACAGCATCCAGCCGCCCTGATCCTCGATCAGCCTGTGTACGTAATTGCTGGCGTAATCCGGCTGGAACGGCAGTTCGCCGCCGAAATCGGTTTCCTGATAATCGCTGAGGATCGGGAAGTAAAAGGCGTTGTGGTAGCGGATTACCAGCGGCTTGTCGTTGGCGATCAGTTCGCCGCCGAGGCAGATCAGGCACAGCCCGATGAACAGCCACAGCGACCAGCGCCCGCGACGGTTGGCCTTGAATTGCGCGATGCGCCGCCGGCCCAGAGGGGAGAGTGTGAACATCAGGCAGTCCTCGCCGAAAAGTCGATGCGCGGGTCGAGCAGGGTGTAGCAGAGGTCGCCGATCAGCTTGATCAACAGGCCGAACAGGGTGAACAGGAACAGCGTGCCGAACACCACCGGGTAGTCCCGCGACACCGCCGCTTCGTAGCTCATGCGCCCGAGGCCGTCGAGGTTGAAGATGGTTTCGATCAGCAGGGAACCGGCGAAAAACACCTCGATCAATGCCGACGGCACACCGGCCACCACCAGCAGCATCGCGTTGCGAAACACATGGCCGTAGAGCACGCGTCTTTCGGTCAGCCCCTTGGCGCGCGCGGTGATCACGTACTGGCGGCTGATCTCGTTGAGGAAGCTGTTCTTGGTCAGGATCGTCAGCGTCGCAAAACCGCCGATCACCAGCGCCGTCACCGGCAACACCAGGTGCCAGAGGTAGTCGCCGACCTTGCCCCACAGGCTCAGACTGTCGAAGTTGTCCGAGACCAGCCCCTGCACCGGAAACCAGTTGACGTAGCTGCCCCCGGCGAACACCACGATCAACAGGATCGCGAACAGAAACGCCGGCATTGCGTAGCCGACGATGATCGCCGTGCTACTCCAGACATCAAATGCGCTGCCATTTCGGATCGCCTTGCGAATGCCCAGCGGGATCGAGATCAGGTAGGTGATCAAGGTTGCCCACAGGCCGAGGGACAGCGACACCGGTAGTTTCTGCACGATCAGATCCGTCACCTTCGCACCGCGAAAGAAACTGCTGCCCAGGTCCAGTTGCGCGTAGTTCTTGAGCATCAGCCACAGGCGTTCGTGCATCGGTCGGTCGAAACCGTAGTGGTGTTTGATTTCTTCGATCAGCGCCGGGTCCAGGCCACGGCTGCTGCGCCCGGCACCGCCGATGGCGGTTACCTCGCTGGCGCCGCCCATGCTGTGCCCGCCGAAGCCTTGCAGGCGGGCGATGGCCTGTTCCACCGGGCCGCCGGGCGCGGCCTGCACGATGACGAAGTTGACCACCAGAATGCACAGCAGCGTCGGGATGATCAGCAACAGACGTCGACTCAGATAACGCCACATGTCACTGGCCCCCCGCGAGTTGGTGCAAGGCACTCATTTGCGGGTTGGTCAGCGGCTTGGTCGAGACCTCCCACCAGGTGTCGAGGCCTTCGCTGTAGATCGGCTGCACCGGCGGCATGCCGAAGCGGTTCTGATACACCGTCGGCGTGCCTTTGGAGTAGTAGTTGGGAATCATGTAGTTACCCCATTGCAGCACCCGGTCGAGGGCGCGGGCGTAACGCACCATGGCGTCGCGGGTATTGGCCTGCACCAGGCCGTCGATCAGTTGGTCCACTGCCGGATCAGTCAGCACCATGGAATTGGAACTGCCAACCTGGGTGGCGCTCTGCGAGGCGTACAGGCTGTACAACTCGCGGCCCGGCGAGACGATCGGATCGCCGCTGCGCGGGAAACTGGTGACGATCATGTCGTAGTCCCGGGCGTTGAGCCGGTTGACGTACTGCGCCGAATCGATGCGTCGCAGATTGAGGGTGATGCCGATCTGCGCCAGGGTGCGTTTGTACGGCAGCAGCATGCGGTCGAAACCGCCCTGGCCGTCGAGGAAGGTGAATTCGAATGGCTCGCCGGCGGCGTTCACCAGCCGATTGTTTTTCGGCGTCCATCCGGCTTCGGCCAGCAGCTTTAATGCTTGCAACTGCTTGTCGCGGATGTAGCCGCTGCCATCGGTTTTAGGCGCCTGATAGACCCTGCTGAAAGCCTCGTCCGGAATATGTCCGCGCAGCGATTCGAGGATCGCCAGTTCCCCGGCGTCGGGAAGTGCGGTGGCGGCCATTTCACTCTTCGGCCAGTAGCTGTTCTGGCGCACGTAGAAGCCGCGCATCATCTGCTTGTTGGTCCACTCGAAATCCCACAGCAGGCTCAGCGCCTGACGCACGCGGCGATCCTTGAACAGCGGGTTCTGCAGGTTGAACACAAAACCCTGGGCGCTGGTCGGTTTGTCCGGGGCGAGAATCGCCTGTTGCAGGCGTCCGTCGCGCAGGGCCGGACTGTCGTAGCCGACCACGTAGCCAGACGAGGAAAACTCGCGGTTGTAGTCGAACGCGCCGGCCTGCAGCAGTTGCCGGGCGACGTCGGTGTCGCCGTAGAAATTCACGGTCAGGCTGTCGAAGTTGTACATGCCGCGACTGACTGGCAGGTCCTTGCCCCACCAGTGCGGATCACGCTGGAAACTGATGCTGCGCCCCGCATCGACCTTGCTCACCCGGTACGGGCCGCTGCCCAGCGGCGGTTCGAAGCTGCCGCCGTTGGCGAAGTCGCGGGTCTTCCACCAGTGTTCGGGCACCGGTCGCAGCGACGCCAGATCCAGCGCCAGCGTGCGGTTGAGGTTGTTCTTGAAGGTGAAGCGAATCTGCCGCGGGCCTTCGATCAGCACATCCTGCACGTCGGCGTATTGCTGGCGATAACTCAGGCTGCCCTTGGTCATCAACAACTCGAAGGTGTAGCGCACGTCCTCGGCGGTGATCGGTGTGCCGTCGGCGAAACGCGCCTCGGGATTCAGGTTGAAACGCACCCACAGGCCGTCGGGGTCGCGCTCCATGGATTGCGCCACCAGGCCGTAGACGGTGTAGGGCTCGTCCAGCGAACGGAACGCCAGCGGCGAATACACCCAGTCGTTGACCTGCACCACGGAAATGCCCTGATCGGCATACGGGGTGATGTAGTTGTACTGACCGATTTCCATCGAGGCGCGGCTGAGCGAGCCGCCCTTGGGGGCGTCGGGATTGACGAAGTCGAAGTGCTGGAAACCGGCAGGGTATTTCGGCGCCTCGCCGTACACCGTCATCGCGTAGCTGCCGCCGGCCAGCGCAGCTGCCGCGTTGCACAGCAGCGCGCTGCCGAGCAGCAAGCCGGCCATGTTGCGCATGAATGTCATGAAGTCGTTCCTCTGAGCCGGAAAAACCCGAAGCGGCGGCTGGCCGCTGCGGGATGCGAATTCGCAAGGGGAGGGGGCCGGCCGGAGTCTTGCTCGGCCCCGACCGTGACTCAGAAGTGGTACGTCATGCGCGCAAACAGCGTGCGGCCCAGCGGATCGGTGTAGCGCGGGTCATAGCCGCTCTGGAAGTTGTAGGCCTGGTTGGAGAACGGCGGATCGCGGTCGAACAGGTTCTTCACCCCGGCATCCACGTCCAGCACCTTGTCGAAGGTGTAACCGGCCGACAGGTCCCACACCGAATACGACGCGACCCGCGCGTTGGTTTCGCGGTCGTAGTCGTTGTAGCCGGTGGTGAAGCGGTTGGTCAGCGCCGCACGGGCCGCGCCGAAGGTCCAGGAACCGGTCAGGTTGTGTTTCCAGCGGGCAATCACACCGTCGCCCTTGAAGTCGCCGACCTTGTCGGTGAACGGGCCCTTGATGGTGCTCTGAAAGTCGTACTCGTCGACATAGGTGCCTTGCAGGCCCAGACCGAATTGACCGTACGGCGTGTTCGGGAAGCGATAGTCCAGCGACACATCGACGCCGTTGGTTTCGACGATGCCGAGGTTGGCGTTGCCGGTGACGATGTAATTGAGCGTGCCGTCGGCGTTGCGCACGAAGCGGTCGGGGTAGCTGCCTGCCTGATCGAACACGGTGGATTCCGGGAACGGCTGGATCTGGTTGGAGATGTGAATCCACCAGAAATCCAGGCCCACGGACAGATTGCTGACCGGCTGATAGACGAAGCCCAGCGTCACGTTGCGGGCTTTCTCCGGGGCCAGGTCTTCGTTGCCGCCGATCTGGTTGAGGAACTGCTGACCGCAATCGCGCCCGCCGTTGCCGCCCGGTTGCACGACACCGCCGGTACACAGCACCGGGTCGTTGTAGTAGCCCTGGGTGTAGGTGATGCTGCGCGGCGAATACAACTCATACAGCGACGGCGCGCGGAAACCTTCGCTGTAGGCGCCGCGTACTACCAGCTCCTTGAGCGGCTGATAGCGGAACGAATATTTCGGGTTGGTGGTGCTGCCGAAGTCGCTGTATTTGTCGTGACGTACGGCGGCGGACAGTTCCAGGCTGTCGAGCACCGGCACGTTGATTTCCGCGTAGGCGGCTTTTACGCTGCGGTCGCCCTCGACGCTGCCGGCCGGGTCGATGCCCAGGCTCTGGATGTCGCCGGCGAACGGCTCGAAGTCCTGGTGGAATTTCTCTTTGCGGTACTCGCCGCCCAGCGCCAGACCCGACGGGCCGGCACCGAACCAGTCACCGATTTCGCGGCTGATCCGCCCGTCGAAACCGGCGACCCGACCGACCGCCGTGGAATAGGCGCCGTGGTACATGGCCTGATCGATGTACTGCTGACCGGCGCTGCTCTGCGGCCCGAACGGGTTGAGCAGACCGCTGGCCAGACCGCTGATCATCGCTTGATCGCTGACATAGCCGCTGGTGACGCTGGAGACGATCTTGTTCTGGTTGTACGAGGCGCCGACGTTGTAGTCCCAGCCGCCGACCAGACCGTCGAAGCTCAGCAAAAAGCGCTGGCTGGTGTTCTGGTCTTTCGATTCGCGCGGACCAGCGGCGGTTTCGCGCCAGTTCACATCCACCGGTTGCGTCGGGTCGAGGGCGAAGCCGGTGGGCGCCGGGGTGATGCCGTTGCCGGGGTAGTAGGGCGAGGACGAATCCAGGCTCAGGCCGGTCAATGGCGCCGGGCCGACAGCGGTGGCGTTGTTGTTGCGCGACCAGAAGTATTCGAGGTTGACGTTGTGATCGTCGGCCAGTTTGCCGGTGGTCTTGCCGAAGAACGAGGTCTTCTCGGTCTGCGGCACCAGGTCGATGTATTCGCGGGTGCTGAAGCGGCAGAGGCCGTCACGGGCCACGAGGTTGGGGCCGTTGCAATTGCTGTTGGCCAGCGGGTTGGTGGCATTGCCGTTCTGGCTGTAATTGCCGGGGAACGCGGTGCCGGAGGTCTGGTCCAGGCCACGGCCGGGCACGTAGTCGCGGGCGAAGGAGCGGTCGTTTGCGTCGAGGTTCTGCTGCTTGTTGTAGTTGAACACGCCGAGCACGTTGAAGCGGTCCTGCTCCAGGTCGCCGTAACCCCAACTGGCGCTCATGTCCTTGGTCGCACCGCCGCCGCTGTGGGTCGGGGTTTCGCCGCCGAGGGTGAGCTGGCCGTCGGTCATGGATTTCTTGGTGATGAAGTTGATCACGCCGCCGATGGCGTCGGTGCCGTACAGGGCCGAGGCGCCGTCGCGCAGCACCTCCACGCGCTCGATCGCGGCAAACGGGATCATGTTCAGATCCACCGCGCCGCCGGCCGAGTTGGTGCCCGACAGGGCGTTGTTCGCCAGCCGGCGACCGTTGAGCAGCACCAGCGTCTTGTTCGCGCCGATGCCGCGCATGTCGGCAAACGATGCGCCGCCGGTGGCCGCGCCGACCGAGCCTGCGCTGTTGTTGATCGACTGGCTGCCGGTGATGCGCTGCACCAGTTCGGCGGTGGTGGTCACGCCCTGTTTGCGCAGTTCCTCGGCTTTGAGCACGGTGATCGGCACCGCCGTTTCCGCATCGACCCGACGGATCGCCGAACCGGTCACTTCGACCCGTTGCAGTTGCGTGGTCGGCGCGACCACCGCAGCGGCGGCCGGGACGTTGTTGTCGTCCTCGGCAGCCTGAACCCCGGCGCCCATCCCCATGGCCACCAGGTACAACGGAACGAAACGGTGGCGGGAAATCGTCGCCACCAAGGGTTTGAGCGTGAAGCGTGGAGTGTTCATCAGCATGGTTGTTTCCGACTTTGTTAGACGTTTATCGAAATGGCCTTGTGAGCCCTCTTTGCACGGAGCACGGTGGTGCCGCGCCGCGAAAACCACTTTCTTCAAGCAAGCCGATCCCCTCCGAAGACGCGGTGCGTTTTTTCGGTCGGCCGATTGCGACGGGATTCAACGAACGGTGCCGGGCGCGTCCCTCACGGCGCGCCCGGCACCGCCGTCAGCGGGTGGTCATCACCGATATTTTGGTGATGCCCGAGCGCTCGATGGACGCCATGGCTTTGGCTACCTGGCCGTAATTCACGGCGGAGTCGGCCTGCAGCTGCACGCGCACTTCGGCGTCCTTGGCCTTGACCTCCTTGAGGCTGGCTTCCAGTGATTCCGGCGCCAGCTCGGTCTTGGCCAGGAAGAACTTGCCGTCCTGGTCGACGCTGACCACCACCGGGTCTTTCTTTTCGGCGGGGGCGACGGCGTCGGTTTTCGGCAGGTTGACCTTGATCGCATTGGTCATCAGCGGCGCGGTGACGATGAACACCACCAGCAGCACGAGCATTACGTCCACCAGCGGCGTGACGTTCATTTCGCTGAGCACTTCATCGCTGTCTTGAGTGGAAAAGGACATCAGCTGGCCTCCCGCACGGCGGCCGTGGACTTGGCGATGGCCTGGCGGCTGATGGAAAACGCACTGCGCGAGGCGAGGGCGTCGAAGTCGTGGGCGAAGTCATCCATGTCCGCCGAGGCCAGCTTCAGGCGCCGCAGGAAGAAGTTGTAAATCAGCACTGCCGGCACCGCGACGGCAATGCCCACACCGGTGGCGATCAGCGCGTGGCCGATGGGCCCGGCCACGGTTTCCAGGCTGGCCGAACCGCTGGCGCCGATGCTTTGCAGGGCTTCCATGATTCCCCACACGGTACCGAACAGGCCAATGAACGGCGCGGTGCTGCCGATGCTGGCGAGGATCGCCTGGCCGTTTTCCAGCGAGCGGCGTTCCTTCTGGATCTGTTGGCGCAGGTTGCGCTCCAGTCGGTCGGAACGGTTGATGGTGTGCGCCAGTTGTTGGGTGGTGCGAGGGGATTCTTCCACCAGCAGGGCTTCGAAACCGCTGCTGGCGATCCGCGCCAGCGAGCCCGGATATTGACTGGCGTGTTCGGCGGCGGTCAGCAGGTCCGGCGCGCCCCAGAAGGCTTTGCTGAACTGTCTGTTCTGGGTTTTCTGGCGCAGGTACTGCGCCGACTTGACCAGCAGGATCGCCCAACTGACCACGGAAAACAGCACCAGCCCCCAGAGCACGCCGGGGACAATCATCGAAGACAAAGAATCGTTCATGGCTACACCTCGCTTGCGTTAATCGGTTGTGAGTTCGGTTGTCGCGCCGTCATTGCGGCAATTTGAAATCGATGGTCTGGGTGGCGAAGCCGTCGATCGGCGTGTCGCCGCGCTTGGCCGGGATGAACTTCCAGGCTTTCACCGCCGCGACCGCTGCGTCATCCAGTTGCGGCTTGCCGCTGGATTTGGTCACCGTCACCGAGCCTGCACGACCGTTGGCCAGCACCTGAATCCGCAGCACCACGCTGCCTTCCCAGTTGCGCCGCAGGGCCAGCGACGGGTATTCCGGCGGCGGGTTGCCAAGGCTGGCGAGGCCGGAAATCGCCGCCGACTCTTTCACAGGGCCCGGTGCCGCCGCAGGTGCCGGAGGCGCGCTCGGGGTGGCCGGGGCGGCAGGCGCTGCCGGTTGCGCAGGGGCGGGTGGCGCTTTCGGCGGCTCGACCTTTTTCACCGGTTTGGGTTTCTCGACCGGTTTCTGTTTTTCGATCGGCTTGGGTTTCTCCACCGGTTTGGGCGGTGGCTTGACCGCGTCCTCGTCTTCCACCGGTTGTTCCGGTTCGGGAGGCGGCGGTGGGGGCGGCGGCTCCGGTGTCGGCGGGGCCGGAGGTGTCGGGCTGGTGAGCTCGACGGTCATTTCCGGAATTTCCGGTGGCGTGGGCAACGGCTCGGCCCTGGCCTGCTGGAAAAACCACCAGGCGCCGCCGTGTATCAACGCCGACACCGCCACCAGCAACAGCATCTGCTGTTTGTTCAGGGCGCCGGGCTGCGAAGTGTTGGCCTTATAGACGGGCCGACCCGCCACCGACGCAAGTGGTGCGTTCCGTAATGGCCCCGGCGGCGTTTTGTGCTTTACCGCATCGTTCATTAAAGCTCCCTCGGGTGGATGAAGGGCAATAAGGTGCCGTTCGAACAACACAGCGTTGTTCGAGTGAGTGGTCGCAACTTTCATACAGGTGTGCAGAAGCCGATAGTTGAACTATCTATTGAACAGGGCTTGTGCAGCTTATTGCTTCAGTAACATCGACTTCGATTGTTCATTGATCCGGTCCGTGGCTGTTCTTTTATGAGTAAGTGTGCAATTGAGTGGCTTGTCTCATTCTTGCCCTCATGATTGATGCAATAGCAACCGCTGTGCCAAAGAGTGACCCATTGTGTAGCGTTTATTTCTCGACTGATACGTATGTCGCATTTATATAAGTTTCATCAAGCACGCCGGTTTTCATGGGCGCATAACCTCCCGAAGGCCCTGTTTGCAGGGCTTTTTTCAAGGCGAGACAGGCCGGGCACGGTATCGCGCTGTTCAGCGAGATAGAGCGGCTGTTCTCGTGTCAGCCAGGGCGCGTGATGGTGCGTGGCGGACTAATTTGGTGCGGGTCAGTGTTTTAGCGGGTCACAGGCGATGTTCCTTGTTCTTGTTTAAGTAAAGTCGGTCGTTCCGCTTGAGCGGTGTATTGACTGAAAGTGCAGTTTTGGTGCGCTCCGAACATTAACGCCGAACAGTAAAAGTTGTAGCGGTGTGCTGTCTGGAAGTTATTGTCGAACAATATTTTCTGACGTTCATTAATGCAGCGCGCACGCAATGACTTCTTGCATGCTATTTAAAAAATAAATAGTGCTGGCGTTCAGGTAATAAAAGGAATGCACGGACTGTTCGGAGGACGAACACCGCGCAGGTACAGGGGTACGGAGAGAAGAGAGTGGCGCAGCAGATGAAGATTCACGCGGTGAACTCCTTGTTGCCAGCTCGGATACGCGAACTTTTGGTTCGGTATCGCACCTTACAAGAACGCGGATAGCGTTCGCTGATTGCTCTTGGTGCGGGATGGGCACCGCCAGCGCTGTTTTGCGAGATCAGGGATTCGCAAGCTGCCGATGAATGCGCAATCCGTGCCAAATTCGATACAACAGCTATAAATAGGGCCAGGCAGGATGCCTTTCGCAGTGGAGGAGGGGATATGTATCAGCTCTACGGACATCGCAATTCAGGGGCGGCGGCCATCGAGGCGGCGCTCGAGCTGTGCCAGATCGCTTATCGCTTCATCGACATCGAAGCCAGCGCCGAAGCGGCGCAGGAACTGGCCAGGCTCAATCCGCTCAAGCAGATTCCGACTTTGCAACTACCCGATGGCAGTGCGCTCACTGAAAGCGCGGCGATCCTGATTCACCTGGGGTTGAGCTTTCCCGCGTCCGGTTTGTTGCCGGCCAACGCAGCCGATCGTGATCAGGCGATTCGCGGTCTGGTGTACATCGTCAACAATTGCTACGTGGCCATCGGTGTCATCGATTACCCCGAGCGTTGGCTGGTGATGCCGGACGAAGCATCGCGACAGAACCTGATGGCGGGCGCGCGGGAGCGATTGCACTGGATGTGGGAAGTGTTCGCCGACCAGTTTTCCGCCGAGCTGTACCTGGACGATGAAACACCGGGAGCACTGGATGTATTGGCGGCAGTGGTGACGCGCTGGGCCGGCACCCGCGAACACCTGCGCCAGGCCCGGCCGGGGTTTTATGCATGGCTGCAACGCATTGACCGGCACCCGGTACTGGCGCCGGTCTTTGCGCGACATTGGCCTTCTTGAGACTTCGGCCGATCACTCCCCGCGAATGTACTGCTCCAGCTGTTTGATCAGCTCGGCCTGTTCGGCAATCGCTTCCTTGACCAGGTCGCCGATCGACAGCAGGCCCAGCAGCTTGCCGTTTTCCACCACCGGCAAGTGGCGCAGGCGTTTGTCGGACATGATGCTCAGGCAAGTGTCGACGGTCTGGTGGGTGTCCACCGTGATCACGTTTGCGACCATGATGTCGCGTACCGGCGTGCCTACCGAGGAACGCCCGTGCAGCACCAGTTTGCGCGCGTAATCGCGTTCGCTGATGATGCCCACCACTTTATCGTCCTCCACCACGAGCAAGGCGCCGACGTTTTTCTCGGCCATCTTCATCAGCGCTTCGAGCACCATGTGATCGGGTTTGATCTGGTGCACTTCCTGATTTTTCTGATCTTTGAGCTTGAGCAGCTGGGCGACGGTTTTCATGGTGGTTACTCAGGTGTTGTCGTTGTTCTCCAAGCATCGTAGACGCAGGCGCGCAGAGCAAGGCCGCAAAACGGCAGATAACACGCAAAAAACGTCATTTGGCGGGTTTTTTCGTTGCGAGGCCTGTGCCACCGGTTGCTGCAATGCCGCGTAGAATGCCTTTCTGAATCAATTCTTGAGGTCGCAGTGGTGGATTTACAGCAGGGCTTCGTCCTGACCCGGCATTGGCGCGACACCCCGGCCGGCACCGAAGTCGAGTTCTGGCTGGCGACCGACGCCGGGCCGCGCCGTGTGCGCCTGCCGCATCAGCCGTCGGTGGCGTTCATCCCGGCGGCGCAGCGTGAGCAGGCCGAGCGGGTGCTGGCGGACGAAAAGAACGTCGAACTGCGCCCTCTGGCCCTGCAGGATTTCGAGCATCGCCCGGTGCTCGGGCTGTATTGCCAGCAACACGGCCAGTTGATGCGCCTGGAAACGGCGCTCAACCGTCACAGTGTCGATGTCTTCGAAGCTGATGTGCGACCGCCCGAGCGTTACCTGATGGAGCGTTTCATCACCGCGCCGGTGTGGTTCAGCGGCACACCCGATGCCGACGGTGTGCTGCTCGACGCCCACCTCAAGCCTTCGCCCGACTATCGCCCGACACTGCGGCTGGTTTCGCTGGATATCGAAACCACCGAGCAGGGCGAGCTGTATTCCATCGCGCTGGAAGGCTGCGGCGAACGGCAGGTGTACATGCTCGGCGCGCCGAATGGCGATGACAGCATTGTCGACTTCGACCTTGAGTACTGCGAATCGCGCACATTGATCCTGAAGAAACTCAACGACTGGTTCGCCCGCCACGATCCCGACGCAATCATCGGCTGGAACCTCGTGCAGTTCGACCTGCGCATTCTCCACGAACACGCCCGACGCCTTGGTGTGCCGCTCAAGCTCGGGCGCGGCGGTGAGGAAATGCAGTGGCGCGAACACGGCAGCCGCACTCATTACTTCGCGGCAGCGGCGGGGCGGCTGATCATCGATGGCATCGAATCCCTGCGTTCGGCGACCTGGAGCTTCCCCTCGTTCAGCCTGGAAAACGTCGCCCAGACTTTGCTCGGCGAAGGCAAGTCGATCGACAACCCGTACCAGCGCATGGACGAAATCAACCGCATGTTCGCCGAGGACAAACCGGCGCTGGCCAAGTACAACCTCAAGGACTGCGAACTGGTCACGCGGATCTTCGCCAAGACCGAGTTGCTGAAGTTTTTGCTGGAACGCGCCAGCGTCACCGGCCTGCCGGCGGATCGCAGCGGCGGTTCGGTGGCGGCGTTCACTCATTTGTACATGCCGTTGATGCACCGCCAGGGCTTTGTGGCGCCGAACCTTGGCACCAATCCACCGCAGGCGAGCCCCGGCGGATTTGTCATGGACTCGCAACCGGGGCTGTACGAATCGGTGCTGGTGCTCGACTACAAGAGTCTTTATCCGTCGATCATTCGCACATTCCTGATTGATCCGGTGGGGTTGATCGAAGGCTTGCAGCATCCTGACGACAGCGATTCGGTGCCGGGTTTTCGCGGCGCCCGTTTCTCCCGTACCCGTCATTGCCTGCCGTCCATCGTCGCCCGGGTCGCCGAGGGCCGCGAGACCGCCAAGCGTGAACACAACGCGCCGCTGTCCCAGGCGTTGAAGATCATCATGAACGCTTTTTACGGCGTACTCGGTTCCAGCGGTTGTCGGTTTTTCGATACGCGGCTGGCGTCATCGATCACTCTGCGCGGCCACGAAATCATGCTGCGCACCCGGCAGTTGATCGAGGCTCAAGGGCATGCGGTGATCTATGGCGACACCGACTCGACGTTCGTCTGGCTGCGTCGCCCCCACGGTCAGGAAGAGGCGGCGACCATCGGCCGGGCGCTGGTGCAGTACGTCAACGACTGGTGGCGCGAGCATGTGCGTGAGCAGTACGGGCTGGAAAGCGCCCTCGAATTGCAGTTTGAAACCCACTACAAACGCTTCCTGATGCCGACCATTCGCGGCGCCGAGGAGGGCAGCAAAAAGCGCTACGCCGGCCTGGTGACCCGCGCCGACGGCACAGAAGAAATGGTCTACAAAGGCCTGGAAACCGTGCGCACCGACTGGTCGCTGCTGGCCCGGCAATTTCAGCAGGAGTTGTACGAGCGGATCTTCCAGCGCAAACCGTATCAGGATTACGTGCGCGAATACGTGCGCAAGACCCTGGCCGGCGAGTTCGACGAGCGACTGGTTTACCGCAAGCGCCTGCGCCGAACCCTCGACGACTACGAACGCAACGTGCCGCCCCACGTGCGCGCCGCACGGCTGGCCGACGACTACAACGCGCAGCACGGTCGCCCGCGGCAATACCAGAACGGCGGCTGGATCAGCTATGTGATCACCCTGGCCGGCCCCGAACCGCTGGAAGTGCGCCGCGCGGCCATCGACTACGACCACTACATCACCCGCCAGCTGCAACCGGTGGCGGATGCGATTCTGCCGTTTGTCGACGACGATTTCTCAACCCTGATCGGGGGGCAACTGGGCTTGTTTTGAGTCCAGCAGTTGCAGGGTCCATTCGTCCTGAATGCCGTGGAAATAACGCTCCAGCGCTTGATGCCAGAGGCTGTTTTCGTCGGCGAACTGGGCGAACAGGGTCATCGATGAGTGGAATTTCAGATCGTCCGGGTGGCCGAAAATCTCGGCAATCGAACGCTGCTGCACGTTCAGCACCAGTTGCGCGCACGTGCGCAACCTGGCGCCGAGCAGCTCATGGGCCAGATAAGCCTTGGCTTCCCCGGCCGAGCCGATGGCAAAGCGTCGGGACATCTCGCTGCCCCCGAGCCCGGCGAACTGCGGAAATACAAACCACATCCAGTGGCTGCGCTTGCGGCCCTCGTCGAGTTCGCGTTGCACCCGTTCGAACACCGGGTCCTGGGCCAGGACAAATCGTTGCAGGTTGAACGGGTCGTACTGATCAGTGCTTCTCATGGCGAAGCCCTCTGCCCGTCGGCGGTGGCTCAGACCATGGCCAGCCGCTGCTTGCGTTGTGGCGCGTGAAACGCCTGGTCCAGCGCCGCCAGATCCCCGGCATCGAGCTGTAGCTGCGCCGCTTGTGCATTGAGCTGCACATGTTCCGGACGCACTGCCTTGGGAATCGCAATCACCCCATCCTGACGCAGAATCCACGCCAGCGAAACCTGTGCCGGGGTCACGCCGTGACGAACGGCAATCTGTTTCAGCACGGTTTCCGCGAGCATCGCGCCGCCCTGGCCGATCGGGCAGTACGCCATCAGTGGCATGCGCTGTTGCTGACACAACGGCAGCAGGTCGAATTCGATGCCGCGCTCTTCCAGGTTGTACAGCACCTGATTGGTCGCGCAGGCCGAATTCGACAGTTCTTCAAGATCGCCGACGTCGAAGTTCGACACGCCCCAGCGGCCGATCTTGCCGTCCTCGCGCAGACGCTCGAAGGCCTCGACGGTTTCTTCCAGCGGATACTGGCCGCGCCAATGCAGCAGATAGAGGTCGATGTAATCGGTGTCGAGCCGACGCAGACTGCGTTCGCAAGCCTGGGGAATGCCTTTGCGACTGGCGTTGTGCGGGTAGACCTTGCTCACCAGGAACACTTGATCGCGCAGGCCGGCGATGGCTTCACCGACCACGGTTTCGGCACCGCCCTCGGCGTACATTTCGGCGGTGTCGATCAGGGTCATGCCCAGTTCGATGCCACTGCGCAGGGCCGCGACTTCACGCGTGTGCGCCGAGCGGTCTTCGCCCATGCGCCAGGTGCCCTGGCCGATCACCGGAACCTGCACGCCAGCCAATTCGAGGGTACGCATTCAAACCTCCTTTCTGAAACGGTCGATACCTTTAAGTGGGCAGCAGGATAGCCCATGGGTTCCAAATGAGGTGTGTCGGCCCGTTGAGGCGTTTATGGCGAGGTTCTGTTGCTCCGATGTATTGAACGGGCGTTTCGCAACTGCGCAAGAAGTTGCGCAGTTGTCCGTAATAAAACCAGGTTAAAAACCGCTACAGGCCTTGCCGATCAAGGCCTACAGCCAAGTGCGCAAGAAGTTGCGCA
>NZ_JBXANC010000012.1:0-218292 GCF_058801265.1 Pseudomonas sp. GW822-FHT03F08
GGGGGCATCGCCTACGGTTTGCTTCGCTGCACCTCCTCTCGATGTGTTTGGCTTCGCCAAACGGTCGCTGCGCTCCCACCCCCGGATAAATCCCTCCACTCAGCCTTCCGACGTCGCCAAAAGATCAAGAGCTGCAGCCGAGCTAACGCTCATCCTGTTGAGTGGGGCGGCTGCGCCGCAGGGGGCGTCTATCAAAACTTTTGGGACTGCAGCGGCGATCCGTTTTGCCAGCGATGGCGGCAACCCAAATCCGATGCATAAAAAAACCGGCGATCATCACTGATCGCCGGTTTTTCATTCAGCCGTCATTCAATCACTGCATCAGCACTTCAATCGAGCCATCGGCCGTCAGGCTGACCTGGCTGGTGCCGGCTTCGACTTCAGGTGTGACCGGTGCTGCGTCCATGCCGGCGGCTTTCATCATCATCGGGGCGCGCATGTACGGTTGTGGGAAGCCGTTGCTGTTGAGGTTCAGGTTGACGATTTTGTAGCCCTTGCCGCCCAGGGCGTCGGTCGCCAGTTGGGCGCGGGCCTTGAAGGCGGTGACGGCTTCTTTCAGCAGTTTGTCTTCGCTGGCCTTGCGGGTCGGGTCGGCGATGGCGAAGTCCATGCCGCCCATTTTCAGGTCGGTCAGCAGTTCGCCGGTGAGTTTGGACAGGGCGGCGAAGTCGGCGCTTTCCAGGCGCAGTTCGGCGCGCTCGCGCCAGCCGGTGATTTTCTGGCCCTTGGTGTCGTAGATCGGGTAGCTGTTGCGGCTGCCCTGGCGCAGGGTGATGTCTTTGACTTGCTTGGCCTGGGCCAGGGCCTTGTTCATGGTGGTGCTGACGTCGGCGGCGAGTTTGGCCGGGTCAGTGTTTTGCTCTTCGGTGTAGAGGGTCACGATCATCAGGTCGCGGGCCACTTCCTGGCTGACTTCGGCGCGCAGGGAAATCTGGTTGTAGTGCAGCTCATCGGCGGCCAGGGCCGGAAGGCTGGCGACGCTGCCGACGGTCAGGGCGAGAAGGGCGGCGCTGCGGCGAAATGTGTGCATGAAAGCTCCTTGATGAGGGCGCAGGTGATGGTTCGGGGGCCTGCGTGAAACCATCAGACTGTAGCTTTTATGATCCGGTTCGCCCAGTTACAACTTCTATACAGATGGGCCTTATAGCCGCCGCGAAGCTTTTTGCCATGTGGTCGTTTGCCGCACTTTCGCCTCTCGGGCGCGCGGCTTGGTTATACTCCGTGCGATCCGCCTGGAGCGCTCATCAGGAGAGCTCATGCTCGCCCCCGTACAACTGACTTCCGCCACTCGCCAGAACCTCTGGCGGCTGACTTTCATCCGCACGCTGGTGCTCGCCGCGCAGGCCGGTTCCGTGGGCCTGGCCTACTGGCTGGATTTGTTGCCGTTGCCGTGGGTGCAACTGGTGATGACCCTCGGCTGTTCGATTCTGCTCTGTGTGTTCACCGCCGTGCGCCTGCGCACCTCGTGGCCGGTTACCGAGCTCGAATATGCGCTGCAACTGGCCTGCGATCTGTTTATCCACAGTGCCTTGCTGTATTTCTCCGGTGGTTCGACCAACCCGTTCGTTTCGTATTATCTGGTGCCGCTGACCATTGCCGCGGTGACGCTGCCGTGGCGTTATTCGGTGGTGCTGTCCGGCATTGCGCTGGCCTTGTACACGCTGATGCTGACGCATTTCTATCCGCTGGAAACCCTGCCAGTGGCCCGGGAGAACCTGCAGATCTACGGCATGTGGCTGAGCTTCGCGCTGGCGGCAGCGGTGATCACCTTCTTCGCCGCGCGGATGGCCGAAGAGCTGCGCCGGCAGGAAGAATTACGGGCGATCCGCCGTGAAGAAGGGCTGCGCGATCAGCAATTGCTGGCCGTGGCGACTCAGGCCGCTGGCGCCGCCCATGAACTGGGCACGCCGCTGGCGACCATGAGCGTGTTGCTCAACGAAATGCAGCAGGATCATCACGACCCGATGCTTCAGGAAGACCTGAAGGTGCTGAAGGATCAGGTGAAACTCTGCAAGGAGACCCTGCAGCAACTGGTGCGCGCCGCCGAAGCCAATCGCCGGATGGCGGTGGAGATGCAGGACGTCACCGAATGGCTCGACGAGGCGCTCAACCGCTGGCACCTGATGCGTCCCGAGGCCAGTTACCGCTTCCAGCGCCTGGGCCAGGGCACGTTGCCGCGTGTAGCACCGCCGCCGGATCTGACCCAGGCCCTGTTGAATCTGCTGAACAACGCCGCCGATGCCTGCCCGGAAAACCTTCAGGTGACGCTGGACTGGACCGCTGAAGACCTGACCATCAGCATCCGCGATCATGGCGCCGGTGTCCCGCTGGCCATCGCCGAGCAGATAGGCAAACCGTTTTTTACCACCAAGGGCAAAGGTTTCGGCCTGGGCCTGTTTTTGAGCAAGGCCAGCGTGACACGCGCCGGCGGCTCAGTGAAACTCTATAGTCATGAGGAAGGCGGCACGCTCACCGAGCTGCGCCTGCCCCACGGCGCCCGAGGAGAGCAACATGAGTGACGAAATCCAAGTCGAAGGCGAAGAACTGCCGCATTTGCTGTTGGTCGATGACGACGCGACCTTCACCCGGGTGATGGCCCGCGCCATGGCTCGCCGTGGTTTCCGCGTCAGCACCGCCGGTTCCGCCGAGGAAGGCCTGACCATCGCCCAGGCCGATCTGCCGGACTATGCCGCGCTGGACCTGAAAATGGACGGCGACTCCGGTCTGGTCCTGCTGCCGAAGCTGCTGGAGCTGGACCCGGAAATGCGCGTGGTGATCCTCACCGGTTACTCGAGCATTGCCACGGCGGTCGAAGCGATCAAGCGCGGCGCCTGCAATTACCTGTGCAAACCGGCCGACGCCGACGACGTGCTGGCGGCGCTTCTGTCCGAGCACGCCGACCTCGACAGCCTGGTGCCGGAAAACCCGATGTCGGTGGATCGCCTGCAATGGGAGCACATCCAGCGCGTGCTGACCGAACACGAAGGCAACATCTCCGCCACTGCCCGCGCCCTGGGCATGCACCGCCGCACCCTGCAGCGCAAACTGCAGAAGCGCCCGGTTCGTCGCTGAACCTGCGCTGAACGGCCATCGCCAGCCCTCGCGATAAAGCGCACCGATCAACTATGATCGGTGCGTGTCTGTTCTTTTCTTTATCGAGCCTTATCCATGAATCAGAACGCTGAATATTCCGCGGTCAACGATGCTGTGCGCGGGCAGTTTTTTCGCAAGGTGTGGGCCATGACCACGCCGTACTGGCGCAGTGAAGAGAAGGGCAAGGCCTGGACGTTGCTGATCGCCGTGATCGCGCTGTCGCTGTTCAGCGTCGGCATCTCGGTGTGGCTCAACAGTTGGTACAAGGATTTCTACAACGCCCTGCAAAAGAAGGACGAGGCGGCGTTCTGGCAGTTGATCCTGTATTTCTGCGGCATTGCGGCCGTGGCGATTCTCGGCTCGGTGTATCGCCAGTACCTGACGCAGATGCTGACCATCCGCTGGCGGGCGTGGCTCACCGAAAACCATTTCAAGCGCTGGCTCGGGCACAAGAATTACTACCAGCTGGAGCAGGGCGGCTACACCGATAACCCTGACCAACGTATTTCCGAAGACCTCAACACCTTTACCACCACTACGCTTGGCCTGGGACTGGGATTGATCCGCACCGTGGTCAGTCTGGTGTCGTTCTCGATCATTCTGTGGGGCGTGTCCGGCAGTATCGAAGTGTTCGGCATCGAGATTCCCGGCTACATGTTCTGGTGTGCGCTGCTGTATGCAGGGGTTGGCAGTTGGTTGACGCACCTGATCGGCCGTCGCTTGATCGGCCTGAACAACCAACAACAACGCTTCGAAGCCGACCTGCGTTTTTCCATGGTACGGGTTCGCGAGAACGCCGAGAGCATTGCGCTGTACAACGGTGAGCCGAATGAAAACCGTCGCTTGAGCAGTCGCTTCGGGCTGGTCTGGCAAAACTTCTGGGACATCATGCGCGTGTCCAAGCGCCTGACGTTCTTCACCTCGGGTTACGGCCAGATCGCAATCATTTTCCCCTTCATCGTCGCGGCACCCCGTTACCTGTCCGGCAAGATCGAACTGGGTGAGCTGATGCAGATCAACTCGGCATTCGGCAACGTGCAGGAGAATTTCAGCTGGTTCATCGACGCCTATACGTCGCTGGCGGCATGGAAGGCCACCTCCGATCGTCTGCTGAGCTTCCGTCAGGCCATGAGCGACAACGAAGACCGGGCACCGGCCATCGATGTACAGAATCACGGTGATGAACTGAAGGTACACAACCTTGGGCTGGACCTGGCTGACGGCCGTCACCTGCTGACCAGCGCCGACATGACTGTGGAGGCGGGCGACCGGGTGATGATCAGCGGCCGCTCCGGCAGCGGCAAGTCGACACTGCTGCGGGCGATGGGGCATTTGTGGCCGGCCGGCCACGGCAGCATCCGTCTGCCGGCATCGCGTTATCTGTTCCTGCCGCAAAAACCGTATCTGCCGATCGGCACCCTGCGTGAAGCCTTGAGTTATCCACAACCGGGTGACACCTACTCGCCAGAGCGTTATGCACAAGTGCTGGAGACCTGCCGTCTGCCGCATCTGGTGGCACGACTGGACGAAGCCAATCACTGGCAGCGCATGCTCTCGCCGGGTGAGCAGCAACGACTGGCCTTCGCCCGAGCGCTGCTCTACGCACCGCACTGGCTGTACATGGACGAAGCGACGTCGGCGATGGACGAAGAAGACGAGGCCACGCTGTATCAGGCGCTGATCGATCAGTTGCCGGGCCTGAGCATCGTCAGTGTCGGCCATCGCAGCAGCCTCAAGCGCTTCCATCCACGGCATGTGCGGATCGACAGCGGGCATTTGGTCGAGCAGACCGTCACGGCTTGATGTGTACTGAATCTGTGGGAGCCTGCTCCCACAGAGGACGGTGATCGTACAACTCCCTTGGGCTATGATGCCCCTCTAGCCGAATTTTCGAGATAAACGCAGACCATGGAAAACCCGATCGACACCCCGCGCCTCCCTCGCAAGCGCCGCAGCCTGGCACAGGAACTGGTGACGGTGCTGACCGAGCAGATCCGCGACGGTCTGCTCAAGCGTGGCGACAAGTTGCCCACCGAGTCGGCGATCATGGAAGCCAATGGTGTCAGCCGTACTGTGGTGCGCGAGGCGATTTCCCGACTGCAGGCTGCAGGGCAGGTCGAAACCCGTCACGGTATCGGTACCTTCGTGCTCGACACACCGAGCCCGAGCGGTTTCCGGATCGACCCGGCGACCGTGGTCACCCTGCGTGACGTGCTGGCGATTCTCGAATTCCGTATCAGCCTGGAGGTCGAATCGGCCGGTCTCGCCGCACAACGTCGCAGCACCGAACAACTGGCCGCCATGCGTGCCGCCCTCGATGCATTGAACGAAAGCGTCGCCCATGCCAGCGATGCAGTGGCGTCGGACTTCCAGTTCCACCTGCAAATCGCGCTGTCCACCGGCAACCGCTATTTCACCGACATCATGACCCACCTGGGCACCAGCATCATTCCGCGCACGCGGCTGAACTCCGCGCGCCTGGCCCATGACGATCAGCAGCACTACATGAATCGCCTGAGCCGTGAGCACGAGGAAATCTACGAGGCCATCGCCCGTCAGGATTCCGATGCCGCCCGCGCGGCCATGCGCCTGCACCTGACCAACAGCCGCGAACGGCTGCGTCAGGCGCATGAAGAAGCGCAGGCGCAGGGTTGAGGAATCAGGCTTCGACGTAGAGCCTCAGCGGCTCCGAACACGGTTCCAGGCTGGACTCATCGGCGAACTTGTAGCGAAGCTCAACGGTGCTGTTCAGGTACTTTTCCAGCTCGAATCTGGGGATGCTCAGTTCGATCCCGGTCAGGCCGACCATGTCGTCGAGTGCGTCATCCCAGACGCCGGTCGGCTCCGACAGACCCAGCCATTCAGGCTCTTCCGGATCATCGCCGAGGATCGGGTACACATCCCAGTTCGGCGGTGTGTTCTGGCCATCGGGTACCTGAACGATCAGGTCGTCATCCAGAGTCGACAGCCGCAGGATGATCGAGTCGCTGGCGTGATCGGGAAATTGCGGAAGGTGTGCAGCGGCAAACGTCATGCTTCGTTCTCCTTGAAAGATCTGCCGCGATCCTTCGCGGCAGTCGTCGCACTTTACCCGGCGAATCGGTGAGGCGCGCCGGGGCAATCTTGTCCGGGCATTTCAGCTCCGGGGCAGAATCGAGCGATCCACCCTGACCGCCAGTTTGCCCGGGCCGGGCCTGACGTCGAACGTCGCCTGACCCTGGGCGTCCACCGACGCCCGGGCGATGGCGATGCCGTCGTGCAGCAATTGCAGCGGCGCACCTTTCAACGATTGGCCGGAAGCCAGTTCCACTTTCAATTTGATCGTCATCGAATCGCTCCTTAATTCGTGTTGCCGGTTGGGTGATAGTCCTTGAGCAGCAGGTAAGTGCTCCAGCCCCACCAGTCATCGACGGTGGCGGTGTCGTTGAGGTTGTTCACGTCCTTGCGCCGCAGGACTTTGTTGCCCTGAAGGCGGAACAGTGGCGAGAAATTGTTCGTCAGACTCATCACGAAAGTCAGGTCCGGCAACCGTTGCAGCGCGTTGAAGGTGGTCGGCACATTGCCGCTGGAATAGGCGGCATACACTTCGTCCGCCGAATCCCGCACCGCGTGACTCACCTGATTGCGATTGTCGGTGTCGGCGGCTTCGAAGTAACGTTTGTCGCCGAATGCCCGCCATTGCTCGCCCCGGGCGTTGCGTACCTTGAGGCCGAATTTGCTGTCTTCGTCGTGCATGAACCGGGTGATCAGAGAGCCCAGATCGCTCGGCGTCACTGCGGCGGCCATGGCCTTGCGGGGCACTCGCAAATGCCCGGAGGAGAACAGGTCAGTGAGGTAGTGATCGGCGAACGCGTTCATCGCGTAGGCCCGTTCCAGTTGCAGCTCGTCCTGACTGGCGTGGGCGGCAGCGGCAGTTTGCAGGGCGGCGGTGTGCCCGGCGATGTAGGCTTGGCGGGCCCATTCGCCGAAGTGGTCGGCATTGTTCGCCGCCAGTTTCAGGTAGCGACCGAGCGGGAACAGCGCCGAGACGAAACTGCCGCCGCCGGTGATCTTGTTCCACTCTTCCGACAACGTATCTCCCAGTGCGTCGTAGGCTTCGTGGGGTGGTTTGCCGTCCTTGATCGCCTGTTTAACGGCGTCGATCTCTTTTTGCATGATCGCGAGAATCTGTGGCGCTTCGGCCTTGGAAGCCGGCACGGCGGCGAGGGTGTCGAAAGCTGCCGTGAAGCGCAGCAGACGATCCGCCGGGGTGGCGCCTTCGTTGATCGGCCGGTCGACGACTCCGTAGAAATCACCGCCCAGCGCCAGCACCTGGCCATAGGTCAGCGCCAGTCCGTTCGGCAGATGCAAGGGCACGTTTTGCGCGAGCACCGGCTCGGCGTTTTCAACGAAGCGCAGCAGGGTGTTGTCGCCGATAGCCGTGTGTTCCGCACCTTCGAAGCGCAGCGGCGGCCGAGCTTTCATGGCCTTGCCGGGCAGGGCAGGGGCGGGTTCGACATCGCTGTGCGAGTCGGCAATGTGCAGCAACAGGTGCGGATTTTCAGCAGTGAAGGCGATGCCGCCGGGGGTAAAAAGATCATCGAAACGGGCGATGACCGGTGTGGGTTTTTCAAGGCATTTTGTTTGTAGACCGGACATTTCTTTCTCCTTGATATGTCGTCGGTGGATTCTTATTTAGCTGTATGCATATACAGTTAATTCGAGCCTAGTCGAGAAAACGCCTACGTCAAAAAGAAATCCTGTCCGACAAAAAATGCCCTCCAGCGATGAAATGCAGTTGACGGTTATCTTTTAAGTTGTACGATGACCTACAACTTCGGCGAAGGCTGAACGGTCCACTCACAAAAAAACGTTGCTACCAGGGTGTTCGAATAATGAATCCACAAGAACTGAAGTCCATCCTCTCCGCCGGCCTGCTGTCGTTCCCGGTTACCGATTTCAATGCCCAGGGCGATTTCAACCGCGCGGGCTATATCAAACGCCTGGAATGGCTGGCCCCGTACGGTGCTTCGGCCCTGTTCGCCGCCGGTGGCACTGGTGAGTTCTTCTCCCTGGCTGCCAGCGAATACTCGGAAATCATCAAGACTGCCGTCGACACCTGCGCCAGCAGCGTGCCGATCCTCGCCGGTGTCGGTGGTTCGACCCGCCAGGCCATCGAATACGCTCAGGAAGCCGAACGTCTGGGCGCCAAAGGTCTGTTGCTGCTGCCGCATTACCTGACTGAAGCCAGCCAGGACGGCGTTGCCGCCCATGTTGAAGCGGTGTGCAAATCGGTGAACATCGGTGTGGTGGTTTACAACCGCAACGTCTGCCGCCTGACCGCGCCGCTGCTGGAACGTCTGGCCGAGCGCTGCCCGAACCTGATCGGTTACAAGGACGGTCTGGGTGATATCGAGCTGATGGTGTCGATCCGTCGTCGCCTGGGCGATCGCTTCAGCTACCTCGGTGGTCTGCCGACCGCTGAAGTCTACGCCGCTGCCTACAAGGCCCTGGGCGTGCCGGTCTACTCGTCGGCGGTGTTCAACTTCATCCCGAAAACCGCGATGGATTTCTACCACGCGATTGCCCGCGAAGATCACGCCACCGTTGGCAAAATCATCGACGACTTCTTCCTGCCGTACCTGGACATCCGCAACCGCAAGGCTGGTTACGCCGTGAGCATCGTCAAGGCAGGCGCCAAGATCGCCGGCTATGACGCAGGCCCGGTGCGGGCGCCGCTGACCGACCTGACCCGCGAAGAGTACGAAATGCTCGCCGCGCTGATCGACAAGCAAGGTGCGCAGTAACCCAACCCTCTAATCAAGGCCGCTGAGCAATCAGCGGCCTTTTGCGTCAGGAGAATGATTCGTGACCAAGCGCTATGACAACTACATCAACGGTGAGTGGATCGCCGGTAACGATTACTCGGTCAACATCAACCCGTCCGAGCTGAGCGACACCATCGGCGACTACGCCAAGGCCGATCTGGCTCAGGTCAACGCCGCCATCGACGCCGCTCGTGCTGCGTTCCCGGCGTGGTCGACCTCAGGCATTCAGGCTCGCCACGACTCGCTGGACAAGGTCGGTACTGAAATCCTCGCCCGTCGCGAAGAACTCGGCACCCTGCTGGCCCGGGAGGAGGGCAAGACCCTGCCGGAAGCCGTTGGCGAAGTGACCCGCGCCGGCAACATCTTCAAGTTCTTCGCCGGTGAATGCCTGCGTCTGTCTGGCGATTACGTGTCGTCGGTGCGCCCGGGCGTCAACGTCGAAGTCACCCGCGAAGCCCTCGGCGTGGTCGGCCTGATCACCCCGTGGAATTTCCCGATTGCCATCCCGTCGTGGAAAATCGCCCCGGCCTTGGCCTACGGCAACTGCGTGGTGTTGAAGCCTGCGGATCTGGTGCCGGGTTGCGCCTGGGCGCTGGCCGAAATCATCTCCCGCGCAGGCTTCCCGGCTGGCGTGTTCAACCTGGTGATGGGCAGCGGACGCGTAGTGGGTGAAGCGCTGGTCAACAGCCCGAAAGTCGACGGCATCAGCTTCACCGGCTCTGTCGGCGTCGGTCGTCAGATCGCGGTCAGCTGCGTGTCGCGCCAGGCCAAGGTTCAGCTGGAGATGGGCGGCAAGAACCCGCAGATCATTCTCGACGACGCCGACCTTAAGCAGGCTGTCGAGTTGTCGGTGCAGAGCGCGTTCTACTCCACCGGCCAGCGTTGCACGGCGTCTAGCCGCTTGATTGTCACTGCCGGGATTCACGACAAGTTCGTTGAAGCCATGGCCGAGCGCATGAAGTCGATCAAGGTCGGTCACGCGTTGAAGGCCGGCACCGACATTGGTCCGGTGGTCTCCCAGGCGCAGCTTGAGCAGGACCTGAAATACATCGACATCGGCCAGTCCGAAGGCGCGCGCGTGGTCAGCGGTGGCGGTCTGGTGACCTGTGACACCGAGGGCTACTTCCTCGCGCCGACCCTATTTGCCGATAGCGAAGCGTCGATGCGCATCAGCCGCGAAGAAATCTTCGGCCCGGTGGCCAACATCGTCCGCGTCGCCGACTACGACGCCGCGCTGGCCATGGCCAACGACACCGAATTCGGTCTGTCGGCGGGTATCGCCACCACGTCGCTGAAGTACGCCAACCACTTCAAGCGTCATTCCCAGGCCGGGATGGTGATGGTCAACCTGCCGACCGCCGGTGTCGATTACCACGTTCCGTTCGGGGGCCGTAAGGGTTCATCCTATGGCTCACGTGAGCAAGGCCGCTATGCGCAAGAGTTCTACACCGTGGTGAAAACCGCCTACATCGGTTCGTAAGTCGCTGCACCCGCGCAGGGTTATTGCCAAGGCCCTGCGCGGCACAAGACCAAAGAATGTTTTACCCGCATAAAAATAATCAGTGGGAGTACATCTACATGCAATCGTCCAAGCCGACTCACGTCCGCTATTTGATTCTGCTCATGCTGTTCCTGGTGACCACGATCAACTACGCCGACCGCGCCACCATCGCGATCGCCGGTTCCAGTTTGCAAAAAGACCTCGGCATCGACGCGGTCACCCTCGGCTACATCTTCTCTGCATTCGGTTGGGCCTACGTGGCCGGGCAAATTCCCGGTGGCTGGCTGCTTGATCGCTTCGGCTCGAAAAAAGTCTATGCCCTGAGCATCTTCACCTGGTCGCTGTTCACCGTGCTGCAAGGCTTCGTCGGTGAGTTCGGCATGTCCACGGCCATCGTCGCGCTGTTCATGCTGCGCTTTCTGGTGGGCCTGGCCGAGGCGCCATCGTTCCCCGGCAACGCCCGTATCGTCGCGGCCTGGTTCCCGACTGCTGAACGCGGCACCGCTTCGGCAATTTTCAATTCGGCGCAGTACTTCGCCACCGTGCTGTTCGCGCCGCTGATGGGCTGGATCGTCTATGCCTTCGGCTGGGAACACGTGTTCATTGTCATGGGCGTGTTCGGCATCCTGTTCTCGCTGATCTGGCTGAAGGTTATCCACAGCCCGCGCCAGCACCCGATGGCCAACGAAGCGGAAGTGAAGTTCATCGCCGACAACGGCGGCATGGTCGACATGGACCAGAAACAAGGCAAAAAGGCTGACGGCCCGAAATGGGACTACATCCGTCAGTTGCTGACCAACCGCATGATGCTTGGTGTTTACCTGGGCCAGTACTGCATCAACGGCATCACCTATTTCTTCCTGACCTGGTTCCCGGTGTACCTGGTACAGGAACGCGGCATGACTATTCTGAAGGCCGGTTTCATCGCTTCGTTGCCGGCGATCTGCGGCTTTATCGGCGGCGTCCTTGGCGGGGTGATTTCCGATTACCTGCTGCGCAAGGGCCATTCGCTGACCTTCGCTCGCAAGGCGCCGATCATCGCCGGCCTGCTGGTCTCCAGCAGCATCGTCGCGTGCAACTATGTTGAAGTGGAATGGATGGTGGTCGGTTTCATGGCCCTGGCCTTCTTCGGCAAAGGCGTGGGCGCGCTGGGCTGGGCGGTGGTCTCCGACACCTCGCCGAAACAGATCGCCGGTCTGAGCGGTGGCCTGTTCAACACCTTCGGCAACATCGCCTCGATCACCACGCCGATCGTCATCGGCTACATCATCAGCTCCACCGGCTCGTTCAAGTGGGCGCTGGTGTTTGTCGGTGCCAACGCACTGGTGGCGGTGTTCAGCTACTTGGTGATCGTCGGCCCGATCAAACGTGTGGTTCTCAAAGAGCCGCCAGCCAATGGCGGTTCCGAAGCCACCGGTAAATTGTCTCAAGCGCATTCCTGAGGAGCGGCGTCATGCAGTTGATTGAACATTCCGACTCGCCGCGCTACATCCGCCTGCACGAGCGGGACAACGTAGTGGTCGTGGTCAACGACCAGGGCGTTCCGGCCGGCACCGCATTCGCCGATGGCCTGGTGACGGTGGATTTCGTGCCGCAGAGCCACAAGGTCACCCTCGAGGACATTCCCGAGGGCGGTCAGGTGATTCGCTACGGCCAGATCATCGGCTATGCGTTGCAGCCGATTCCCCGTGGCAGTTGGGTCAAGGAAGATCAACTGCGCATGCCGACCGCGCCACCGCTGGACAGCCTGCCGCTGTCCACCGAAGTGCCGGCCGCGCAGGCACCGCTGGAGGGTTACACCTTCGAGGGTTATCGCAATGCCGACGGCACCGTCGGCACCCGCAACATCCTCGGGATCACCACCACCGTGCAATGCGTCACCGGGGTGCTGGATCACGCGGTGAAGCGGATCAAGGATGAACTGTTGCCGAAGTACCCGCACGTCGATGACGTGGTGGCGCTGACCCACAGTTACGGTTGCGGCGTGGCCATCACGGCCACCGATGCCTACATCCCGATCCGTACCGTGCGCAATCTGGCGCGCAACCCGAACCTGGGGGGCGAGGCGCTGGTGATCAGTCTGGGCTGCGAGAAATTGCAGGCCGGGCAGGTGATGCACGAGGACGACGCGTCGGTGGACCTGAGCGAGCCGTGGCTGTATCGCTTGCAGGATTCCAGTCACGGCTTCACCGAAATGATCGAGCAGATCATGGAACTGGCCGAAGTTCGCCTGAAGAAACTCGACCAGCGCCGCCGGGAAACCGTGCCGGCGTCCGAGCTGATCCTCGGCATGCAGTGCGGCGGCAGCGATGCGTTTTCCGGCATCACCGCCAACCCGGCGCTCGGTTATGCCTCGGACTTGCTGCTGCGGGCGGGGGCGACGGTGATGTTTTCCGAAGTCACCGAAGTACGCGACGCGATCTACCTGCTGACCTCTCGGGCCCAGAGCAAAACCGTTGCCGAGGAACTGGTGCGCGAGATGGACTGGTACGACCGTTACCTGGCCAAGGGCGAAGCGGATCGCAGCGCCAACACCACGCCGGGTAACAAGAAGGGCGGGTTGTCGAACATTGTCGAGAAGTCGCTGGGGTCGATCGTCAAATCCGGCAGCAGTGCGATCAACGGCGTGCTCGGCCCTGGGGATCGCTTCAAGCAGAAAGGTTTGATCTTCTGCGCGACACCGGCAAGTGATTTTGTCTGCGGCACTTTGCAACTGGCGGCGGGGATGAACCTGCATGTGTTCACCACCGGGCGAGGTACGCCTTATGGCCTGGCCATGGCGCCGGTGGTGAAGGTTTCGACCCGTACGGAGCTGGCGCAGCGTTGGCCTGACCTGATTGATATTGATGCCGGGCGCATTGCCACTGGGCGCGCGACCATCGAGGAGTTGGGTTGGGAGTTGTTCCACTACTATCTGGATGTGGCGAGCGGCAAGCAGCAGACGTGGGCTGAAAAGCACAAACTGCATAACGACATTACGTTGTTCAATCCGGCGCCGATTACTTGATGGTTGATCGTTCCCACGCGCTGCGTGGGAACGATCGGGGTGAAAGTGGCTTATCATTAGCCCCCTAACGACGCTCACCTCCAAGGCTCCCCGGCATGCTGGCAATCTTCCTCGAAACCCTGAACATCACCGCGCCGGTGTTTGCCATGCTGTTTCTGGGGGTGTTGCTCAAGCGCATCGACTGGATCAACGACAACTTCATCCACACGGCGTCGTCGCTGGTGTTCAACGTCACCATGCCGGCGCTGTTGTTTCTCGGCATCCTGCATGCCGACCTGCACGCCGCGCTGCAACCGGCGCTGCTGATCTACTTTGCCCTCGCCACGCTGGCCAGTTTTGCCCTGGCCTGGGGCTGGGCGATTTTCCGCTGCCCGCGTGAGGATCGCGGTATCTACACCCAAGGTGCGTTTCGCGGCAACAACGGGGTGATCGGTCTGGCGCTGGCGGCGAGCATGTATGGCGACTACGGGATTTCCCTCGGGGCGATTCTCGCGGCGCTGGTGATCCTCTTCTACAACACGCTGTCGACCATTGTGCTGGCGGTCTACAGCCCGGTGATCAAGTCCGATCCGTGGAGTATCTGCAAAAGCGTCATCAGCAATCCGCTGATCATCAGCGTGATCGCGGCGGCGCCATTTGCCTGGTTCAAGATCGGATTGCCGGGATGGCTGGAAACGTCGGGTCAGTACCTGGCGCAAACCACGCTGCCGCTGGCGCTGATCTGCATTGGCGGCACACTGTCGCTGGCGGCGTTGCGCAAGAGCGGCAGCCTGGCGCTGAGTTCCAGTCTGGTGAAGATGATCGGCCTGCCGGTGCTCGCGACGTTGGGGGCGTGGCTGTGGGGCTTTCGTGGGGCGGAGCTGGGGATTCTGTTTCTGTACTTCGGCAGCCCGACGGCGGCCGCGAGTTTTGTCATGGCCCGTGCAGCCCAGGGCAATCATGAACTGGCGGCGGCGATCATCGTGTTGACCACGTTGATGGCGGCGATCACCACCAACGTCGGGATCTTCTTCTTGCAGTGGGGCGGGTGGATCTGAGAACTGGCGGTTACTCAGGCTTCTGGTAACTGTCGATCACTTCCTGCGCCGCACGAAACGCATCGATCGCCGCCGGCACGCCGGCATACACCGCGCAATGCAGCAGCGCTTCACGGATCTCATCGACCGTGCAGCCATTGTTCAACGCACCGCGCACGTGACCCTTCAACTCCTGCGGGCACTTCAACGCGGTCAGCGCGGCGAGGGTGATCAGGCTGCGGGTTTTCAGCGGCAAACCTTCGCGATTCCACACGCCGCCCCAGGCGTGTTCGTTGACGAAATCCTGCAACGGTTGGGTGAATTCAGTGGCGTTGCCCAGCGCGCGGTCGACAAATGCATCGCCCATTACCTGGCGGCGGATTTCGACCCCGGATTTCTTCGATTCGGTCATGGCACATCCCTCTTGTGGTGTTGGCGGCGCCAGGCGCGCACCGACGTGATAAACAGAAACGTCAGCAGCGTCGGCAGGACATAAAACAGCATCAACCGTTCGAGCTTGCCGGCCAGCGGCATGCCGGTGGTGAAGGACACCACGTGCAGCCCGTACGCCAGGTACAAACCGAGCAGCAACAAGCCTTCGGCCCGGGTCACGCGGTAGCCGGAATAGAACACCGGCAGGCACAGCGCGGCGACGCCGAGCATCACCGGCAGGTCGAAATCCAGTGCATTCGGCGACACTGAGAGTGGTGTTGGTGCGATCAGCGCGGTGATGCCGAGGACCCCGAGCAGGTTGAACAGGTTGGCGCCGATCACGTTGCCTACGGCAATGTCCCGCTGACCGCGCAACGCGGCGATCAACGAAGTGGCGAGTTCCGGCAGCGAGGTGCCGACCGCGACCACGGTCAGGCCGATGACTCGCTCGGAGAACCCGAGATCGGTAGCCACCGCGACCGCTGCACCCAGCAGCAAATGCCCGGCGAACACCAGCATGGCCAGACCGGCGACGATCATCAGCAGGCTGGTGAACCAGGGAGCCGGCTGAGTCTGAGGATGATCGGAATGCGGCCGGGCCGAGTGGCGCGACTGGCGCAGCAGCAAGCCGAGATACAGCCCCAACGCGCTCAGCAGCAGAACACCGTCGAAACGGCCGATCTCTTCATTCCAGGCCAGTACGAACACCAGCAGGCTGGCGCCGATCATCAGCGGGATGTCCAGGCGCACCAGTTGCCGCGAAACCCGCAGCGGAATGATCAACGCCGACAGGCCGAGGGTCACGAGGATGTTGAAAATGCTGCTGCCGATCACGCTGCCGACGGCGATGTCGGGGTTGTGCGTCAGGGTCGCTTGCAGGCTGACCGCCATTTGCGGGGCGCTGCTGCCGAGGGCGACGATGGTCAGGCCGATGATCAGCGGCCGCACATGCAGGCGCGCAGCCAGACGCACGGCTGCGCGCACCATCAGTTCGGCACCGGCGATCAGCAGGAACAGCCCACAGAGCAGTTCGATCACGTTGATCAGCGGTAAATCGGTCAGTCCGAAAATGGGGGGGGGCTCCATCAGTTGTCGAGGGCCTGCACGCGAACCCGTGCCGTGCCGCTGCCAATCATGCCGAGACGTTCGGCGGCTTCGCGTGAAACATCAATGATGCGCCCACGGGTGTGCGGCCCGCGGTCATTGATGCGCACCACGCAGGATTTGTCGTTTTTCAGGTTGGTGACCTTCACCCGGGTGCCGAAGGGCAACTGGCGATGGGCGGCGGTCAGGGAGTTCTGGTTGAACGCTTCGCCGCTGGCGGTGCGTTTACCGTGGTGTTTGGCTCCGTAATAGGAGGCGACGCCGGTCTGGTCGTAACCGTGCGGGTCGATGACATCGGTGCTGGCGCAACCGGCCAGCAGAGAGAGCAGGGCGCAGCTGATGAATAGACGCTTCATTCAAAGGTTTCCCGAAAACAGATGTGGGAGCCAGCCTGCCGGCTCCCACAGGGAATGGAGCCAGGCGTTGGAACTGGCCCCATTTTCATCAGCCTTCGAGCTTGCTTTTCAGCAGTTCGTTCACTTGCTGCGGGTTGGCCTTGCCTTTGGAGGCTTTCATGGCCTGACCGACGAAGAAGCCGAACATCTTGCCGCGCTTGGCTTCGTCTGCCGCACGGTATTGCTCGACCTGCTCGGCGTTGGCCGCGAGCATTTCGTCCAGCACTGCCGAAATCGCGCCAGTGTCGGTAACCTGCTTCAGGCCGCGCTTCTCGATGATCTCGTCCGCGCTGCCTTCACCGTTGGCCATCGCTTCGAACACCACCTTGGCGATCTTGCCGGAGATGGTGTTGTCCTTGATGCGCTGCAGCATGCCGCCCAGTTGCTCGGCCGAAACCGGCGAATCCTCGATGTCCAGATTCTGCTTGTTGAGCAGGCTGCCCAACTCGACCATCACCCAGTTCGCCGCCAGTTTGGCGTCGCCGCCGATGCTTGCGACCTTCTCGAAGTAGTCCGCCTGCTCACGGCTGGTGGCCAGCACGTTGGCGTCGTAGGCCGACAGACCGAACGCACTCTGGAAGCGCTCGCGTTTTTGCGGTGGCAGTTCCGGCAGGGTGCCGCGCACGTTGTTGAGGAACGAGTCCTCGATGACCACCGGCAGCAGGTCCGGATCGGGGAAGTAACGGTAGTCGTTGGCTTCCTCCTTGCTGCGCATCGGACGGGTTTCGTCCTTGTTCGGATCATACAGACGGGTCTGCTGGATCACTTTGCCGCCGTCTTCGATCAGGTCGATCTGACGCTGGATCTCGGAGTTGATCGCCTTCTCGATGAAACGGAACGAGTTGACGTTCTTGATCTCGCAGCGCGTGCCGAATTCAACCTGGCCTTTCGGACGGATCGACACGTTGCAGTCGCAGCGCAGCGAGCCTTCGGCCATGTTGCCGTCGCAGATGCCCAGGTAGCGCACCAGCGCGTGGATCGCCTTGACGTAGGCCACGGCTTCCTTGGCACTGCGCATGTCAGGTTCGGAAACGATTTCCAGCAGCGGTGTGCCGGCACGGTTCAGGTCGATGCCGGTGGCACCGCTGAATTCTTCGTGCAGGCTCTTGCCGGCGTCTTCTTCCAGGTGCGCGCGAGTGATGCCGACGCGTTTGACGGTGCCGTCTTCCAGGGCGATGTCCAGGTGGCCCTTGCCGACGATCGGCAATTCCATCTGGCTGATCTGGTAGCCCTTCGGCAGGTCCGGGTAGAAGTAGTTCTTGCGGGCGAACACGTTGTGCTGACCGATCTCGGCGTCAATCGCCAGACCGAACATCACCGCCATGCGCACCGCTTCCTGGTTGAGCACCGGCAGCACGCCGGGCATGCCCAGGTCGATCAGGCTGGCCTGGGTGTTCGGCTCGGAACCGAATGTGGTGGAACTACCGGAAAAGATTTTCGACCGGGTGGTGAGCTGGGTGTGAATCTCCAGCCCGATCACGACTTCCCATTGCATGTGTGTCTCCTCAGAAGCCGGTTGGGGTGCGGGTGTGCCAGTCAGTGTTCAACTGATACTGGTGGGCAACGTTCAACAGGCGACCTTCCTGGAAATACGGAGCGAGCAGCTGCACGCCGACCGGCAGGCCGTCGACGAAACCGGCCGGCATCGACAGGCCCGGCAGGCCCGCGAGGTTGGCGGTGATGGTGTAGACGTCTTCCAGGTAGGCAGCGACCGGGTCGCTGTTCTTGGCGCCGAGTTTCCAGGCCGGGTTTGGCGTGGTCGGGCCGAGGATGATGTCGACTTCATTAAAGGCCGTCATGAAGTCGTTCTTCACCAGGCGACGGATCTTCTGCGCTTTCAGGTAGTAGGCGTCGTAGTAACCGGCGGACAGCGCGTAGGCACCGACCATGATCCGGCGTTGCACTTCGGCACCAAAGCCTTCGCCACGGGAGCGTTTGTACAGGTCTTCCAGGTTCTTCGGGTCTGCACAGCGGTGGCCGAAGCGCACGCCGTCGAAACGCGACAGGTTGGAAGAGGCTTCCGCCGGGGCGATCACGTAGTACGCAGGAATCGCGTGTTGCATGTTCGGCAGGCTGATTTCCTTGATCACGGCACCGAGCTTCTGCAGCTCTTTGATGCTGTTCTGGATCAGCTCGGCGATACGCGGGTCGAGACCGGCACCGAAGTATTCCTTCGGCACGCCGATGCGCAGGCCTTGCAGCGAGCCATTCAGACCGGCGGCGTAGTCCGGCACCGGTTCATCGATGCTGGTGGAGTCGTTCGGATCGAAGCCAGCCATGCCTTGCAACAAAATCGCGCAGTCTTCGGCGGTGCGAGCCAACGGGCCACCCTGATCGAGGCTGGAGGCGTAAGCGATCATGCCCCAGCGCGAAACACGACCGTAGGTCGGTTTCAGGCCGGTGAGGTTGGTGAACGCGGCCGGCTGACGGATCGAGCCGCCAGTGTCGGTCGCGGTAGCCGCCGGCAACAGACGAGCAGCAACGGCCGCCGCCGAACCACCGGACGAACCGCCCGGTACGTGTTCCAGGTTCCACGGGTTTTTCACCGCGCCGTACCAACTCGACTCGTTGGCCGAACCCATGGCGAATTCGTCCATGTTGGTCTTGCCCAGCGTCACGGTGCCGGCGGCGGCCAGTTTGGCAACCACGGTGGCGTCGTACGGAGCCTTGAAGTTGTCGAGCATCTTCGAGCCGCAGCTGGTGCGGATGCCTTGGGTGCAGAACAGGTCTTTGTGGGCGATCGGCGCACCGAGCAGGGCGCCGCTCTCACCGTTGGCCCGGCGCACGTCGGCGGCTTTCGCCTGCTCGAGGGCCAGCTCTTCGGTGAGGCTGATGAAACTGTTGAGCTGCGGGTCGAGCTGGGTAATGCGCGCCAGCAGGACTTTGGTCAGCTCTTCGGAAGAAAACTTTTTATCGGCGAGACCGCGGGCGATCTCGGCCAGAGTCATTTGATGCATTGCAGGCTCTTTCCCTTTAGTCGATGACTTTCGGAACCAGATACAGGCCGTTTTCGACCGCTGGTGCGATGGACTGATAGGCCTCGCGGTTATTCGTCTCGGTCACGACGTCGGCGCGCAGGCGCTGACTGGCTTCCAGCGGGTGGGCCAGCGGCTCGATACCATCGGTATTGACCGCCTGCATTTCGTCGACCAGCCCGAGAATGCTGTTGAGGGCCGAAGTGATTTGTGGAAGATCGGCATCATTAAGGCCAAGGCTGGCCAGATGAGCGATTTTTTCCACGTCGGAGCGTTCTAGCGCCATCGGGTTTCTCCAGTGGAAAACAGGACGGACGGCGTCCGTGTGTTAGATTGTCGGAACACTACCGCACTTCTACGGTCATAAGGCCGCGATTGTGGGGCTTGGTGCACAGAAAAGCGGCCAATTTAACATATTGGCGCCTTGCCCAAAATCCCTGTCGTTGTTAGAGTTTGCCGCACTTTTTTACCCACGCGTTGCCTAGGGTCCCTTTCCCATGTTCAAGAAACTGCGTGGCATGTTTTCCAGCGATCTTTCCATTGACCTGGGCACTGCCAACACCCTTATTTACGTGCGCGAGCGCGGTATCGTCCTGAATGAGCCATCGGTTGTGGCCATTCGGACACACGGTAACCAGAAAAGTGTCGTTGCTGTCGGCACCGAGGCCAAGCGCATGCTCGGCCGTACGCCGGGCAACATTGCTGCCATTCGTCCGATGAAGGACGGCGTCATTGCCGACTTCAGCGTCTGCGAAAAGATGCTGCAATACTTTATCAACAAGGTTCACGAAAACAGCTTCCTGCAGCCTAGCCCTCGTGTGCTGATCTGCGTTCCATGCAAGTCCACCCAGGTTGAGCGTCGTGCCATCCGTGAATCGGCCCTTGGTGCCGGTGCGCGTGAAGTGTTCCTGATCGAAGAGCCGATGGCTGCTGCGATCGGTGCCGGCCTGCCGGTTGAAGAAGCACGCGGCTCGATGGTCGTGGATATTGGTGGTGGTACTACCGAAATCGCGCTGATCTCCCTGAACGGTGTGGTCTACGCCGAATCCGTCCGCGTTGGCGGCGACCGCTTCGACGAAGCGATCATCACTTACGTGCGTCGCAACTACGGCAGCCTGATCGGCGAATCCACCGCCGAGCGCATCAAGCAGGAAATCGGTACGGCCTACCCGGGCGGCGAAGTTCGCGAAGTCGACGTTCGCGGTCGCAACCTGGCCGAAGGCGTTCCACGCGCATTCACCCTGAACTCCAATGAAGTGCTGGAAGCTCTGCAAGAGTCCCTGGCAACTATCGTTCAGGCCGTGAAAAGCGCCCTGGAGCAATCGCCGCCGGAACTGGCTTCCGACATCGCCGAGCGTGGCCTGGTGCTGACCGGTGGTGGCGCGCTGCTGCGTGACCTCGACAAGTTGCTGGCCCAGGAAACCGGTCTGCCGGTGATCGTTGCCGAAGACCCGCTGACCTGTGTTGCTCGCGGCGGTGGCCGTGCATTGGAAATGATGGACAAGCACACCATGGACCTGCTCTCCAGCGAATAAGTCGCGGATTGCATTACATGGGTGAGCGCGCAGGCAGCACTTTGCAGTGCTGCCTGTTGGCGTTTATCTTCTGTCAGTCTTCATCCAGGCCGGTTTGATGCCGTATGAATAAACAGAACATTTGCCTGGGAGGAGCGGCCTATTAAACCGCTTTTCGCCAAGGGCCCCTCACTGGGCGTGCGCTTGTTGGTGCTGGCCGTGCTGTCGGTCGCGCTGATGGTGGTCGATGCCCGTTTCAGCCTGCTCAAGCCTGCCCGCAGCCAGATGTCGCTGGTGCTGATGGATGCTTACTGGATCACCGACCTGCCCGGCAGGCTGTGGGAAGGTGTCGCCAGTCAGTTCGGCAGCCGCACCGAGCTGGTCGCCGAAAACGAAAAACTCAAGACCGAGAACCTGCTGTTGCAGGGCCGCATGCAAAAGCTTGCCGCTCTCACCGAGCAGAACGTCCGTCTGCGCGAGTTGCTCAATTCCTCCGCGCTGGTCAACGAGAAGGTCGAAGTGGCCGAGCTGATCGGCATGGACCCGAATCCCTTCACCCATCGCATCATCATCAATAAAGGTGAGCGCGACGGCGTGGTGCTCGGTCAGCCGGTGCTTGATGCACGCGGCCTGATGGGGCAGGTGGTCGAACTGATGCCGTACACCTCCCGTGTCTTGCTGCTGACCGACTCGACCCACAGCATTCCTGTGCAGGTGAACCGTAACGGTCTGCGGGCGATTGCCAGCGGCACCGGTAACCCTGAGCGTCTGGAACTGCGCCATGTGGCCGATACGGCCGATGTCAAGGAAGGCGATCTGCTGGTCAGCTCCGGCCTGGGCCAGCGCTTCCCGGCCGGCTACCCAGTGGCGACGGTCAAGGAAGTGATCCACGATTCCGGCCAGCCATTCGCCATTGTCCGCGCCGTACCGACGGCTGCGCTGAACCGCAGCCGCTACCTGTTGCTGGTGTTCAGCGACAACCGTACGGCTGAAGAGCGTGCCAACGATGCGGCGCAGGCTCAGGAAAACCTTGATGCGTTTGGTGGTGGCCCGATCATTCCAGCCACTGTGCCGAAAACGGTGAATACACCGGCTCAGGCTCAAGCACCTGCTGCGGCCAGCACACCTGCTGCACCCGCTGCTGCTACGCCAGCCAAACCCGCCGCGAGCAAACCGCCAGCGACGCCGGCCAAACCACCCGCAGCGACGCCGGCAGCCAGCAAGCCGCCAGCCGCTCAGCCTGCCAGCGCACGGCCGGCCGCCAAACCGCCTGTCACTGCGCCGGCTACCACTGGGGGACGAGAATAATGGTCGGTGTCAAAGCCTCCCGAAACGGCTGGATCGTCTGGCTGACGTTTCTGATCGGCATGCTGCTCAGCGTGTCGCCGCTGCCGCAATTCATGGAAATCCTGCGCCCGCTCTGGCTGGCCCTGCTCCTGGCATTCTGGGCCTTGGCCCTGCCGCAGAAGGTCGGCATGGTCACCGCATTTTGCCTCGGGCTTGCTGAAGACGTGCTGTACGGCACGCTGCTGGGACAGAACGCGTTGATCCTGACGCTGATCACGTTCCTGGTGCTGTCGTTGCAGCAACGCCTGCGGATGTTCCCGATGTGGCAGCAGTGCCTGGTGATCCTGGTGATCTTCGGTCTCGCGCAGCTTGTGCAATTGTGGCTTAGTGCCCTGACCGGCAATCGCCAGCCGACTCTGGCGCTGGTGCTGCCGGCACTGGTCAGCGCCTTGCTCTGGCCGTGGGTCAGCTTCGCTTTGCGTGGATTGCGCCGACGCTACAAAATCAACTGATTCGGTCAGGCATGGGCCCGTACCGGTGCCATGAGGCAGGGCACTCAACAGGGAGATGTTTGGATGAAGTCGCTTTACCTCGCCTCTGGATCGCCGCGTCGGCGTGAGCTGCTCACGCAGATCGGCGTTCCGTTCACCGCCATCAGTGCGGACATCGATGAAACCCCTTTAGCCAATGAATCCCCAACGGCCTATGTCGAGCGCCTGGCGCGCGGCAAGGCCGAGGCCGGGCGGCGCTCTGTCGTCTGCGACACGCCATTTTGCGTGCTGGGCGCCGACACTGCCGTGGTGCTGGACGGCAAAATTCTCGGCAAACCGGTGGACGAAGCCGATGCATGCGCCATGCTGATGATGTTGTCCGGCAAGGAGCACGAAGTCCTGACCGCCATCGCCGTGCTCGATGGTGAGCGCTGCGAGTCGCAAGTGGTATGCAGTCTGGTACGGTTTCGGGCGATCAGTCGCGAAGAAGCCGCCGCCTACTGGGCCAGCGGCGAACCTCGGGACAAGGCCGGCGGTTACGGTATTCAGGGGCTTGGCGCGGTGTTTGTCGCCGGTCTCAACGGCAGCTATTCGGCTGTCGTGGGATTGCCGGTGTGCGAAAGCGCAGAACTGCTCGGCCATTTCGGCATACCCTGTTGGCAAAACCTGAGTGCGCAGTAAGCGTCGAACGGAACAAGATGCGGCCATTATCGTGAACATGCCTGAACGAGACCCTGCCATGAGTGAAGAGATTCTGATCAACATCACGCCGATGGAATCGCGCGTGGCGGTGGTCGAAAACGGTGTGCTGCAAGAAGTGCATGTCGAGCGCACGCAAAAACGCGGGATCGTCGGCAACATCTATAAAGGCAAGGTAGTGCGGGTATTGCCGGGCATGCAGGCGGCATTCGTCGACATCGGCCTGGACCGTGCGGCGTTCATTCACGCCTCGGAAATCTCCCTGCGCGAAGGCCCGGCAGTGGAAAGCATCAGTGCCCTGGTGCATGAAGGTCAGAGCCTGGTGGTGCAAGTCACCAAGGATCCGATCGGTTCCAAGGGCGCGCGGTTGACCACGCAACTGTCGATCCCGTCGCGCTATCTGGTGTACATGCCGCGCACCGCCCACGTCGGCATTTCCCTGAAAATCGAAGATGAAGCCGAGCGCGAACGCCTGAAACAGGTGGTCAGCGATTGTGTGGCCAAAGAAGGCATCAAGGAGGCCGGTGGTTTTATTCTGCGCACCGCCGCCGAAGGTGCCGGGGCCGATGAAATCCTGATGGACATCCGCTACCTGCGACGCCTGTGGGATCAGATCAGCGAACAGATCAAGACCATCGGCGCGCCGAGCGTGATCTATGAAGACCTCGGTCTGGCATTGCGCACCTTGCGTGATCTGGTCAGCCCGAAGATCGAGAAGATCCGCATCGACTCCCGGGAAACCTTTCAGAAAACCACGCAGTTCGTCGCCGAACTGATGCCGGAAATTGCCGATCGTCTGGAACACTATCCGGGTGAACGGCCGATTTTCGACCTGTACGGCGTCGAAGACGAAATCCAGAAAGCCCTTGAACGCAAGGTGCCGCTGAAGTCCGGCGGTTATCTGGTGGTGGATCCGGCTGAAGCCATGACCACCATCGACGTCAACACTGGTGCGTTCGTCGGGCATCGCAACCTCGAAGAGACCATCTTCAAGACCAACCTCGAAGCGGCCACCGCGATTGCCCGGCAGATGCGTCTGCGCAATCTGGGCGGGATCATCATCATCGACTTCATCGACATGGAAGATGAAGAGCACCAGCGCCAGGTACTGCGTACCCTGGAAAAACAGCTGGAGCGCGATCACGCCAAGACCAACATCATCGGTATCACCGAGCTGGGTCTGGTGCAGATGACTCGCAAGCGTACCCGCGAAAGTCTGGAGCAAGTGCTGTGCGAGCCTTGCAGCAGTTGTCAGGGGCGGGGCAAGCTGAAGACGCCGGAAACCATTTGCTACGAGATTTTCCGGGAGATCCTGCGCGAGGCCCGGGCCTATCAGGCCGAGGGTTATCGTGTGCTGGCGAACCAGAAAGTCGTCGACCGGCTGCTCGATGAAGAGTCCGGTAACGTCGCCGAGCTTGAAGGGTTTATCGGGCGCACCATACGCTTCCAGGTGGAAACCATGTATTCCCAGGAACAATATGACGTGGTGCTGCTCTGATCCCCTGCGTCACCTATTTCCTGAAACGGCTGGCCTCAGCTTTTTGCAGTATTTTTGCCATGGGAGCCAACTGACATGGAACGTCTGACACGCATTCTGGCCGCGCTGACCCGTTGGGGTCTGGGCCTGTGCGCGTTGGTTCTGGTGTTGATGGCGTTGTACGTCAGCCTCGGCCGGGAACTCACGCCACTGGTGGCCGAATACCGTACCGACATCGAAGACAAGGCCAGCGCAGCCTTGGGCATGCCGTTGCAGATCGGTGAGCTGGAAGGCAACTGGAGCGGATTTGCGCCGATCCTGCTGGCCCACGACGTGATGGTCGGCGACGGCGCCAATGCGCTGCGCCTGGATCGGGTGCGTGCCGTGCCGGATCTGTGGGCCAGTCTGCTGGCTCGTGAAGTGCGTATCGCGCATCTTGAACTCAACGGCCTGAAGATCAGCCTCAAGGAAGGTGAAGACGGCCAATGGGCGCTCGAAGGATTACCGGTGCAGCAGGATCAGCCCATGGATCCCGAGCAACTGTTCAACCGTATGCAAGTGGTCCAGCAATTGTCGGTGCTCGACAGCCAGGTGACCTTGCAGCCGCGGGACCAGGCGCCGCTGACGTTTACTTACGTCGGCCTCAATCTCAAGACCGGTCTCAATCGTCAGCGCCTCGACGCGCGACTGACCTTGCCCGACGGGCAACCCGTTGCACTGAGCCTGCGTACGCGGATTCGTGCCAGCCAGTTGCAGGACAGCGCGGTCGAGGGCTACGTCAGCCTGCCGCAAAGCGACTGGGCGAAATGGCTGCCCGAGCGCCTGACCCAGCAGTGGAATTTCTCCGAGATCAAGGCCGGCGGCGAGTTGTGGGTCAACTGGAGCGAGGGCGCGTTGCAAAGCGCCGCCATTCGCCTCAACGCTCCGCAATTGACCGGTGCCTACGCCGAGCGCAAGCCGATCCAGATCAACAATCTGGCGCTCAACGGTTACTTCCAGCGCAGTGCCGAGGGCGCGACCGTCACCCTCGATTCGCTGGCGATGAATTTTGGCGAGACCCGCTGGGAGTCCCGTGTTCAGGTCAAGCAGACCGCCGCCACCGACAAGGTCGATGAGCTCTGGCATCTGCAGGCCGATCGCCTCGATCTGACGCCGATCACTCCGTTGCTCAATGCATTGGGCCCTCTGCCGCAAGGCTTTGCCACCGTGGTCGAGCATCTGAAAGTGACCGGTGGCTTGCGCAATGTGCTGCTGGATTTCCGGCCCAACGCCACCGACGACAACAAATTCAGTTTCGCCGCCAACCTCGATCAGGTCGGCTTCGACGCCTATCACGGCGCGCCGGCCGCGCGGAATGTCAGCGGCAGCCTGACCGGCAACCTCGGCGGCGGTGAGTTGCGCATGGACAGCAAAGACTTTGTCCTGCACCTCGATCCGATTTTTGCCAAGCCATGGCAATACATCCAGGCCAATGCCCGATTGACCTGGAAGCTCGATAGCGAAGGTTTCACGCTGATCGCACCGTACCTGAAGGTGCTCGGCGAGGAAGGCAAGATTGCCGGCGACTTCCTGATCCGCCTGCATTTCGACCACACCCAGGAAGACTACATGGACCTGCGGGTCGGGCTGGTGGACGGCGACGGTCGCTACACCGCCAAGTACTTGCCCGAGGTACTGAGCCCGTCTCTGGACGAATGGCTGCGTACCGCGATTCTCAAAGGCGCGGTGGATCAAGGGTTCTTCCAGTATCAGGGTTCCCTGAACAAAGGCGCCGCAGATGCGGATCGCAGCATCAGCCTGTTTTTCAAGGTGCACGATGCCGAGCTGGCATTCCAGCCTGGCTGGCCGCACGTGAGCAAGGTCAGCGGTGATGTGTTCATCGAGGACAGCGGTGTGCGGATCGTCGCCAGCAAAGGCCAGTTGCTCGACACTCAGGTCAACGACGTCTTCGTCAATATCCCCCATGTACCGAGCGGCGAGCACAGCCATATGTACCTCGACGGCGGGTTTGCCGGTGGACTGGGCGACGGCTTGAAAATTCTCCAGGAGGCGCCGATCGGCACCGCCGACACCTTCGCCGGCTGGGAAGGCGAGGGCGACCTGCAAGGCAAACTCAAACTGGATGTGCCGTTGGCCAAGGGCGATCAGCCGAAGATCCTCGTGGACTTCAAGACTGCCAATGCGCGACTGAAACTGGCTGAGCCGAAACTGGAGTTGAGCCAGCTCAAGGGTGACTTCCGCTTCGACAGCGCCAAGGGTCTGAGCGGGCAGAACATCAGTGCCCGGGCCTTCGACAAACCGGTCACCGCGCAGATCTTCGCCGATGGCGGCCCCGGCAAGCTCAAGACCCGGGTAGCGGCGTCGGGGCAGGTCGAAGTCAAGAAACTCACCGACTGGCTCGGCGTGACTCAGCCGTTGCCGGTGTCCGGGACGATTCCCTATCAATTGCAAGTGAACCTGGACGGTGCTGACAGCCAATTGATGGTCAGCTCCAACCTGAAGGGTGTGGCGGTGAATCTGCCCGCGCCGTTCGGCATGACCGCCGATGTCGGGCGTGACACGGTGTTCCGCATGACGCTGCAAGGTCAGGAGCGGCGTTACTGGGTCAATTACGATCAACTGGCCAACTTCACCTTCGCCGCGCCACCGAGCAATTTCGCCGATGGCCGTGGCGAGCTGTTCCTCGGTACCGGTGAGGCCGTGTTGCCGGGCAACAAAGGCCTGCGGATACGCGGTGTGTTGTCCGAGCTGGACGTCAAACCCTGGCAGGATCTGGTGGACAAGTACGCCGGTCAGGATCCCGGCGGCAGCGCCAAGCAACTGCTCAGCAGCGCTGATTTCAAGATCGGCAAACTCACCGCCTTCGGCACCACGCTGGATCAGGCGGCGGTGCAACTGGATCGCAAGCCCGGCGCCTGGGCGCTGGCCCTCGACAGTCAGCAGGCCAAAGGCACGGTCGGCATTCCCGACGCCAAATCCGCACCGGTTGTGGTGAACCTTCAATACGTGCGTTTGCCGGCACCGGACCCGACGGTGCAGGCCGACGATAACGCCCCTGACCCACTGGCCTCAGTCGATCCAACCAAGATCCCGGCGCTGGACATCACCATCAATCAGCTGTTCCAGGGCCAGGACCTGGTTGGTGGCTGGTCGCTGAAAGTCCGTCCGACCGCCAAGGGTATCGCCCTGAACAATCTCGATCTGGGCCTCAAGGGCATTCTGTTGCAGGGCAGCGGTGGCTGGGAGGGGACGCCCGGTGCCACCAGCAGTTGGTACAAGGGCCGGATTGGCGGCAAGAATCTCGCCGACGTGCTCAAGGGCTGGGGCTTTGCGCCGAGCGTGACCAGCGAAGAGTTCCACATGGATGTCGACGGCCGCTGGCCGGGTTCGCCGGCGTGGCTGGCGACCAAGCGCTTCTCCGGCACGCTCGATGCGTCGCTGAACAAGGGGCAGTTCGTCGAAGTAGAGGGCGGTGCCCAGGCGCTGCGGGTGTTCGGTCTGCTCAACTTCAATTCCATCGGCCGGCGTCTGCGCCTCGACTTCTCTGACCTGTTCGGCAAAGGTTTGAGTTATGACCGGGTCAAGGGATTGCTGGTGGCGAACAACGGTGTCTACGTGACGCAGGAGCCGATCAAACTGACCGGGCCATCGAGCAACCTTGAACTCAACGGCACGCTGGATCTGGTCGGCGATCAGGTCGATGCCCGGTTGCTGGTGACCTTGCCGGTGACCAACAACCTGCCGATTGCCGCGTTGATCGTCGGTGCACCGGCGGTCGGCGGGGCGCTGTTCCTGATCGACAAACTGATCGGTGATCGCGTAGCGCGGTTCGCCAGCGTCAAATACACCGTCAAAGGCCCGTGGAAAGAGCCGAAAATCACCTTCGACAAGCCTTTTTGATCAGCCAGGCCGCAAACCGATGGAGTAGCATGGCTGCCTACCTCTTGCGGAGTTCGCCATGTCTTTAGCGGTGATTCAAATGGTCAGCCAGAGCGACGTGCTGGCCAATCTGCGCGATGCCCGACGTTTGCTCGAACAAGCGGCCAACGCTGGCGCGAAGCTGGCGGTGCTGCCGGAAAACTTCGCGGCCATGGGGCGTCGCGACATCGCTGATATCGGCCGTGCCGAAGCACTTGGCGAAGGCCCGATCCTGCCGTGGTTGAAACAGACCGCTCGCGACCTCAAGTTATGGATAGTGGCCGGCACCTTGCCGTTGCCGCCTGTGGGGCAACCCGAGGCGAAGTCCCATGCCTGCTCGTTGTTGGTGGACGATCAGGGCGAAATCGTTGCTCGCTATGACAAGTTGCATCTGTTTGATGTGGATGTTGCGGACAATCGCGGCCGTTACCGTGAATCCGATGACTATGCTTATGGCAGTGGCGTGGTGGTTGCGGACACGCCGGTCGGCCGAATCGGCCTGACGGTGTGTTACGACCTGCGCTTCCCGGAGCTGTACAGCGAATTGCGGGCTGCTGGGGCTGAATTGATTACCGCGCCGTCGGCCTTCACCGCGGTGACCGGTGCGGCGCACTGGGACGTGTTGATCCGTGCGCGGGCGATTGAAACCCAGTGCTACGTGCTGGCAGCGGCCCAGGGCGGGACGCATCCGGGGCCTCGGGAAACCTTTGGCCACGGGGCGATTATCGATCCGTGGGGCCGCGTGCTGGCGCAGCAGGAACAAGGCGAAGCCGTGTTGCTGGCCGAGCGCGACAGTGACGAACAGGCGTCCATCCGGGCGCGAATGCCGGTGACGGGTCATCGGCGGTTTTTTTCGCAGGGCGCACAGCGACCTGCTTCAGAACACGAATTTAAGGCGTAAAACCTATGAGCGAGTTGTTGTCCTCAGTCAGTGATCACCTGTTGGCGCCTGGCGGCGTGACGATCGAGAGCCTGCAAGGCGTGCTCGGTGATCTGGCGGGTCCAGGCATCGATGCGGCCGACCTGTATTTCCAGGGGCAGATTTCCGAGTCCTGGTCGCTGGAAGACGGCATCGTCAAGGAAGGCAGTTTCAACCTCGATCAGGGTGTTGGTGTGCGTGCGCAGTCCGGCGAAAAAACCGGTTTTGCCTACAGCAACGCGATCACCCTCGAAGCGCTTGGCGCGGCGGCCCGTGCGGCCCGTTCGATTTCCCGTGCCGGGCAGAACGGCACCGTGCAGGCGTTCAGCACGCAGGACGTCGCCCAGTTGTATGCGCCGGACAACCCGCTGGAAGTGCTGAGCCGCGCCGAAAAAGTTGAACTGCTCAAACGCATCGATGTTGCCACCCGCGCCCTCGATCCGCGTATCCAGCAGGTCAGCGTGAGCATGGCCGGGGTCTGGGAGCGGATTCTCGTGGCCTCGACCGACGGTGGCCTGGCTGCCGACGTGCGTCCTTTGGTGCGATTCAACGTCAGTGTGATCGTCGAGCAGAACGGTCGTCGCGAACGGGGCGGCCATGGCGGCGGCGGGCGTACCGACTACCGTTATTTCCTCGCCGAAGACCGCGCCATGGGTTATGCCCGTGAAGCGTTGCGTCAGGCGCTGGTGAATCTGGAAGCGATTCCGGCACCGGCCGGCACCTTGCCGGTTGTTCTGGGTTCGGGTTGGTCCGGCGTGCTGCTTCACGAAGCGGTCGGCCACGGTCTGGAAGGCGATTTCAACCGAAAGGGCAGTTCTGCCTACAGCGGGCGTATGGGCGAGATGGTTGCTTCCAAGCTCTGCACCATCGTCGATGACGGCACGTTGGCCGGTCGTCGCGGTTCCCTGAGCGTCGATGATGAAGGTACGCCGACCGAGTGCACCACGCTGATCGAAAACGGCGTGCTCAAGGGCTACATGCAGGACAAGCTCAATGCGCGCCTGATGGGCGTGGCCCGCACCGGCAACGGTCGCCGCGAATCCTACGCGCACTTGCCGATGCCGCGGATGACCAACACTTACATGCTCGGCGGCCAGAGCGATCCGGCGGAAATCATCGCGTCGGTGAAGAAGGGTATCTACTGCGCCAACCTTGGTGGCGGTCAGGTCGACATCACCAGCGGCAAGTTCGTGTTCTCCACCAGCGAGGCTTACCTGATCGAGGACGGCAAGATCACCGCGCCGGTCAAAGGTGCGACGTTGATTGGCAACGGTCCGGAAGCGATGAGCCGGGTGTCGATGGTCGGTAACGATCTGGCGCTGGACAGCGGTGTGGGGACGTGTGGCAAGGATGGGCAATCGGTGCCGGTGGGCGTGGGTCAGCCGACGCTGAAGATCGATGCGATCACCGTGGGTGGCACGGGCGCATAAGAAAGGATGGAGCTTCGGGTGGCGCGCAGTGCGGCCACCCGGTGGCGAATATCAACGCAGACCGCGTTGAGTCTCGTCCAGCTCACGGATGTACTTGAAGATCTTGCGGCTCGAGGCAGGAGGTTTGTTTTGCGCAACCTCATGCTGGGCCTGACGGATCAGGGAACGCAGTTGCTGGCGGTCGGCGTCCGGGTACTCGACGACGAATTTCTCCAGCACGGCATCGTCACCGCCGATCAGGCGGTCACGCCAGCGTTCGAGGTTGTGGAAACGCTCGTTGTACTGACGGGTAGAGGCATCGAGTTGATCGAGCAAGGTGAGAATGGCGTCAGTGTCCTGATCGCGCATCAGTTTGCCGATGAACTGCAAGTGCCGTTTACGCGCGATGTTCGCGGTGTGCTTGGGCGCATCGGCCAGGGCCCGGCGCAAGGCGTCGGTCAATGGCAGTTTCGCCTGCAAGTCGGGCTTGAGCGTTGTAAGGCGCTCGCCAAGGTCAACCAGAGCATGCAGCTCGCGTTTGACCTGGGATTTGCTTTTTTCTCCCGTATCGAGGGAGTCGTCGTAAGAATCAACCATGGTGGCAGTCCGCAAAGAAACGCCGCCATGATAACCAGTCGGGGGCCGCTTGTCCGGCCCGGTCGCTCGAAGGCCCCAGCCGAAAGCAGAATTTGAGTGGAGATGAGCATGAGTGCAGTTGAAAGCGTCGGCCCACAGGCATTGCCGGCACTGCAGGAACAGGTCGAGCAGATCATCGCCGAAGCCAAGCGCCAGGGTGCCAGTGCCTGCGAAGTAGCGGTATCGCTGGAGCAGGGCCTGTCGACGTCGGTGCGTCAACGTGAAGTCGAAACGGTCGAGTTCAACCGCGATCAGGGCTTTGGCATTACCTTGTATGTCGGCCAGCGCAAGGGCTCGGCCAGCACGTCCGCCACCGGGCCGGATGCGATTCGCGAGACCGTCGCTGCGGCGCTGGCGATTGCCAAGCACACCTCCGAAGACGAAGCTTCGGGGCTGGCCGATGCCGCGCTGATGGCCAGGGATATTCAGGATTTCGACCTGTTCCACCAATGGGACATCACCCCGGAACAAGCCATCGAGAAGGCGCTGCTCTGTGAAGCCGCTGCGTTCGACACCGATGCGCGGATCAAGAATGCCGATGGCACCACCCTCAGCACTCATCAGGGTTGCCGCGTGTATGGCAACAGCCACGGTTTCATCGGTGGTTACGCCTCGACTCGACACAGCCTGAGCTGCGTGATGATCGCCGAGGCCGATGGCCAGATGCAGCGTGATTACTGGTACGACGTGAACCGCCAGGGCAGTTTGCTGGCCGACCCGGTGAGCATCGGCCAGCGCGCTGCACAGCGAGCGGCGAGCCGACTGGGCGCACGCCCGGTACCGACTTGCGAAGTGCCGGTGCTGTTTTCCGCCGAGCTGGCGGGCGGGTTGTTTGGCAGTTTCCTGTCGGCGATTTCCGGCGGCAGCCTGTATCGCAAATCGTCCTTCCTTGAAGGGACGCTGGGGCAGAAGCTGTTTCCGGAGTGGCTGACCATCGACGAGCGCCCGCACCTGATGCGCGCCATGGGCAGTGCGTCGTACGACGGTGACGGTCTGGCGACCTATGCCAAACCGTTCGTCGAAAAAGGCGAACTGGTGTCGTACATCCTCGGCACCTATTCCGGTCGAAAGCTCGGCATGCCAAGCACCGCCAACGCAGGCGGTGTGCACAACCTGTTCGTCACCCATGGCGATGAAGACCAGGCAGCACTGTTGCGACGTATGGGCCGTGGGTTGCTGGTCACCGAGCTGATGGGCCATGGCCTGAACATGGTCACCGGCGATTACTCGCGTGGTGCGGCGGGTTTCTGGGTCGAGAACGGTGAAATCCAGTTCGCGGTGCAGGAAGTGACCATCGCCGGCAACATGCGCGACATGTTCAAGCAGATCGTCGCAGTGGGTAACGATCTGGAGCTGCGCAGCAACATTTGCACCGGTTCGGTATTGATCGAGAAGATGACCGTCGCGGGCAGTTAAGCCCCAGGCACGTACACAAAAGGCGCGCCATCCGATTGGGTGGCGCGCCTTTTTTTGTGTCCGCAAATCTTTCGGGCCGATCAGGCCAGCTAAAAAGCTGCTCTTGTTTTGGTTCTCATTATCATCTAATAATAAATCTCATTATCGGATGAGCCCAGGATCATGAGTTCTGCCTTGCACGAGCAGCCGTACCTCGAAAGCTGGCGCTGGATGAGTCGCCAGATCCGTTGCGCCATGGATCCCGACGAACCGCGTCTGATCGAACACTACCTGGCCGAAGGCCGGTATCTGGCCTGCTGCACGGCGACCTCGCCCTGGACTGTCGCTGAAACTTCTTTCCGTCTGCTGCTCGACACGGCGTCCGACATCGCATTGCCGTGGCACTGGCGCAGCCTCTGTCTTGATCAGGCCTGGCGCCCCTTGCGTGAAATGGAGCGCCTGTCCCTGTGCAAATGCCGGCTCAAACGCTGGCAAAGCTACACCTGGCAGCTCGCCACTTGCGAGTTGCAACCCTCCATTCCTCTTATTGAACTGGTGCAAGGATTTTCAGATGACCAAGACACGTATTGAGCGCGACAGCATGGGCGAACTGCAGGTGCCGGTGGACGCTCTCTACGGCGCGCAAACCCAGCGCGCAGTGGACAATTTCCCGATCAGCGGCAAGCCGATGCCGACCCAGTTCATTCGCGCCCTGATCCTGGCCAAGGCCGCTGCTGCCCGGGCCAACGTCGAACTCAACCAGATCAGCGCAGCACAAGGCAAAGCCATCAGCGACGCGGCCCAGGGTCTGCTTGAAGGCGACTTCATGCAGCATTTTCCGGTGGATATCTTCCAGACCGGTTCCGGCACCAGTTCCAACATGAACGCCAACGAAGTGATCGCCACCCTGGCCAGCCGCCTGCTCGACGAGCCGGTGAACGCCAACGATCACGTCAACTGCGGGCAGAGCAGCAACGACATCATCCCGACCACCATCCACGTCAGCGCCGCGCTGGCCCTGCATGAACAACTGCTGCCGGCGCTGCTGCACCTGGTGCAAGTGATCGAACGCAAGTCTGAACAAGTCCACCACCACGTCAAAACCGGTCGCACCCACCTGATGGACGCCATGCCGGTGCGCATGAGTCAGGTGCTCAATGGCTGGGCGCAGCAGCTCAAGGCCAACATCGGTCACCTGCAGGACTTGCTGCCAAGCCTGCAATCCCTAGCTCAGGGTGGCACGGCGGTCGGCACCGGGATCAATGCGCATCCGGAATTCGCCGCGCGATTCAGCCGCCAGTTGAGTCAATTGACCAACGTGCAATTCACCCCGGGCAAGGATCTGTTCGCGCTGATTGGTTCGCAGGACACTGCCGTGGCCGTGTCGGGTCAGCTCAAGGCCACCGCCGTATCGCTGATGAAAATCGCCAACGACCTGCGCTGGATGAACTCTGGCCCGCTCGCCGGTCTCGGTGAAATCGAGCTGGAAGGCCTGCAGCCGGGGTCATCGATCATGCCGGGCAAGGTCAATCCGGTGATTCCGGAAGCCACCGCCATGGTCGCCGCGCAAGTGATCGGCAATGACTCGGTAATCACCATCGCCGGTCAGTCGGGCAATTTCGAACTGAACGTGATGCTGCCGATCATCGCCCAGAACCTGTTGAGCAGCATCGAGTTGCTGGCCAACTCCAGCCGTCTGCTGGGTGACAAGGCGATTGCCAGCTTCAAGGTCAACGAGTCGCGCCTCAAGGAAGCGCTGTCGCGCAACCCGATTCTGGTCACCGCACTCAACCCGATCATCGGTTACCAGAAAGCCGCCGAAATCGCCAAGCAGGCCTACAAACAGGGCCGTCCGGTGATTGATGTCGCGCTGGAGCACACCGACCTGTCGCGCAGCCAACTGGAAGAGTTGCTCAATCCCGAGAAACTCACCGCCGGCGGCGTGTAAACACCGCAACCGCTTTGGAGACTCATCATGGAGCACTGGAAACGCACGATCGAACGGGCCAATCGCTGCTTCATGCTGGGCGAGCTGATCGACGCCCGCGAGGCCTATCTGCAAGCGCTGGCCCTGGCTCAAGTGCTGTTCGAGCGCTGGGCCGATGCCGACGAAGCGGTGGCGGCCTGCGTCATCTCCCATCACAACCTGGCCGACCTGCATCTGCGCCTGAACCAGCCGGAGGAGAGCGCCGAATACCTCTGCGCGATCCACCAGCGCCTGTTGCAGACCATGCAGAACGAGCGCCTGCGCCCGGCCCTGCGTGAGGCGGCATTGCGCCAGAGCAGCAAGACCTATGTCGAACTGCTCAATTTCATCAGCGAACACGGCGAATACCCGCGCACCCAGCGTCTGCTGCACCCGGATACCGGCAATGCGCGTCGCGTGCCTGCCCAACATCACCATGGAGTCCACTGAAATGGCTTTTACCCTGCCAGCCTTGCCTTACGCCTACGACGCACTGGAACCGCACATCGATGCGCAGACCATGGAGATCCACTACACCAAGCATCACCAGACCTATATCAACAACCTGAACGCCGCGGTCGAGGGCACGGAGTACGCCGAATGGCCGGTGGAAAAACTGGTGGCCAGCGTCCAGCAACTGCCTGAAAAACTGCGCGCGGCGGTAATCAATCAAGGCGGCGGTCACGCCAACCATTCGCTGTTCTGGGAAGTGATGGTGCCAGGCGGTGGCGGCAAGCCGGACGGCGCGCTGGCCAGGGCGATCGATGAGCAACTGGGCGGCCTCGACAGCTTCAAGGATGCTTTCACCAAAGCCGCGCTGACCCGTTTCGGCAGCGGCTGGGCCTGGCTGAGCGTGACCCCGGACAAAAAACTGGTGGTGGAAAGCAGCGGCAATCAGGACAGCCCGCTGATGGGCGGCAATACGCCGATTCTCGGACTCGATGTGTGGGAACACGCCTACTACCTGCGTTATCAGAACCGTCGCCCGGAATACATCAGCGCGTTCTACAACGTGATCAATTGGCCTGAAGTCGCTGTGCGTTATCAGGCTGCACTGGTTTAAGTCTCCTATAAAAACAATCCAAGGCTGACTATGGGCACTGAAACACTGGCGATCGGAAGTGGGCGTATGTTTCGTTACGCATTCGGATCGCTGCTGCTGTTGGCGGGCATGACCTTGCTGGTGGCTCACGGACTCGAATGGCTGAACCTTGAGCCGAAACTGTCCCGGGCATTGCAGGGCGGTGCAATCTGCGCGCTTGGCACGGCACTCGGGGCGGTTCCGGTGCTGGTGATCCGCAACATGCCTCAGGCATTGGGCGACACGCTGCTGGGGTTTGGTGCCGGCGTGATGCTGGCGGCGACCGCGTTTTCGCTGATCGTGCCGGGGATTGCCGCCGCAGAAAGCCTTGGCCTGAGCCCTTGGGGTGCCAGTGGTCTGATCTGTTTCGGCATCATGCTCGGTGCTTTCGGTCTGTATCTGGTGGACCGCAAGGTGTCCGGCGCTTCACCGGAAATGCTCATTGGCACCGTCGAACATCCAGTGATTCCCCCTCGGATCTGGCTGTTCGTGTTTGCCATCATTGCCCATAACATCCCGGAAGGCATGGCCGTCGGTGTCTCCGCGGGCGGCGGCATGCCGGACGCTGACAGCCTGGCGATGGGCATCGCCTTGCAGGATGTGCCGGAAGGGTTGGTGATTGCGCTGGTGCTGGCCGGAGCAGGGATGTCGCGGGTCAAGGCGTTTCTGATCGGGGCGGCATCGGGGCTGGTCGAACCGGTGTTTGCACTGCTGTGTGCGTGGCTGGTCAGTCTGGCTGAATTGTTGTTGCCCCTCGGATTGGCGCTGGCGGCCGGGGCGATGTTGCTGGTGGTGACCCACGAAGTAATCCCGGAGTCGCGACGCAATGGTCACGACAAACTGGCGAGCCTGGGATTGTTGATCGGGTTCTGTCTGATGATGGTGATGGACACGGCGTTGGGATGAGAGGGGGGAGGGAAGCTTGCTCCCTCGCCACCAAAGGCTTTCAACCGCCTTCGTCGAAGTAGTTGTTGATCAGTGCCACCAAGGCATCCAGGGCTTCCTGTTCCTGATGCCCCTCGGTGCTCAGGAAGATTTTGGTGCCCTTGCCGGCAGCGAGCATCATCATCGCCATGATGCTTTTGCCATCTACCGTAGTTTCCGGGGTGCGACCCACTCTGATCGTGCAGTCGGGATACTGCCCCGCCACGCCAACGAACTTTGCCGACGCCCGGGCATGCAGGCCCAGCTTGTTGATGATTTCGATTTCCAGAGCAGGCATCGCGGTGTGAATCCTTTAGCTGAGGTCGCGGTGGCGAACCTGGACGTTCTTCAGGGTTTTCTGCAGGGCCTGACCCAGGCGTTCGGTCAGGTAGACGGAACGGTGATGTCCGCCGGTGCAGCCAATGGCAATGGTGACGTAGGCGCGATTGCTTGCAGCGAAGCGCGGCAGCCATTTGAACAGATACGCATAGATGTCCTGGAACATCTCTTCGACTTCCGGCTGTGCCGCCAGGTATTCGGCCACCGGCTCATCGAGCCCCGATTGCGCGCGTAATTCCGGTTTCCAGTACGGGTTGGGCAGGCAGCGTACATCGAACACCAGATCCGCATCCACCGGCATGCCGCGTTTGAAACCGAACGACTCCACCAGAAACGCCGTGCCCGGCTCCGGCTGGTTCAGCAGCCGCAGCTTGATGGTGTCGCGCAACTGGTACAGGTTCAGATTGGTGGTGTTGACCTTCAGGTCGGCCAGATCGGCGATCGGGCCCAGCAGGGCCGTTTCATCGTTGATGGCTTCCGCCAGCGAACGATTGGCGCTGCTCAGCGGGTGGCGACGACGGGTTTCCGAAAAGCGCTTGAGCAGGGTTTCTTCATCGGCGTCCAGATACAGGACGTCGCACTGGATGTGCCGGCTGCGGACCTCTTCAAGCAACTCCGGAAAGCGCGAGAGATGACTGGGCAGATTGCGCGCATCGATCGATACCGCGACCAGTGGCTGAGACAGTTCCGTATGAATCAGTGCGCGCTCCGCCAGTTCCGGGAGCAGGCCGGCAGGCAAATTGTCGATGCAGTAGTAGCCGTTGTCCTCGAGGACATCCAGAGCGGTACTTTTGCCCGAGCCGGAGCGGCCACTGACGATGATCAAGCGCATGTTTAGTGCCCGTTTTGCTCGTCCAGGACAACCTGATACAAGGCTTCGTTGGTGGTGGCGCGACGCAATTTTTCGCGTACGTCCTTGCGGTCGAGCATGCTGGCGATCTGGCGCAGCAGTTCCAGGTGCGCATCGGTGGCGGCTTCCGGGACCAGCAGCACGAACAGCAGGTCGACCGGTGCACCATCGATGGCGTCGAAATCGATGGGTGCTTCAAGGTGCATCAAGGCGCTGATGGGGGATTCGCAACCCTTGAGGCGGCAATGGGGAATGGCGATGCCGTTGCCAAAACCGGTCGAGCCGAGTTTTTCACGGGCAATCAGTGCCTCGAAGACATCTTGCATCTCCAGATCCGGTACTTCCCGGGCGATCAGGTTGGCAATTTGTTCGAGGGCTTTCTTTTTGCTGCCGCCCGGCACGTTCACGAGGGAACGGCCGGGGGTCAGGATGCTTTCAAGTCGGATCATGGGGGTGGGGGTTATCGACCGGTAGCGCCCTGAAGCAGGCTCTGGGTCTTTTCCTTATGCTTTTTGAGTTGTTTATCAAGCTTGTCGGTCAGCGCGTCGATCGCTGCGTACATATCGGTATGTTCCGCGTTTGCGACGACCTCGTTACCGGGAATATGCAGCGTGGCTTCGATTTTCTGCTTCAGCTTCTCGACGCACATCGTGACTTGCACGTTGGTGATCTTGTCGAAATGCCCCTCAAGCCTCTTGAGCTTTTGCTCAACGTACTCACGGAGAGGTTGGGTAACTTCCAGTTGGTGTCCACTGATGTTGACTTGCATACAGCTTCTCCTTCGTTGCCAGTGCATAAAGCGGCAGGCCGAAGAGCCTGCCACTGGAACGCTGTAACGTGGCTTACATCAACCGCTTGCGTTCGCTCGAAGGCGCGATCCCGAGGGATTCGCGGTACTTGGCGACGGTGCGGCGAGCCACCTGAATGCCTTGTGCCTCCAGTAAACCAGCGATCTTGCTGTCACTCAACGGCTTTTTCTGATTTTCCGCGGCAACCAGTTTCTTGATGATCGCGCGGATCGCCGTGGACGAGCATTCGCCGCCTTCGGAGGTGCTGACGTGGCTGGAGAAAAAGTATTTCAGTTCATAAATGCCCCGGGGGGTATGCATGAATTTTTGCGTGGTCACCCGGGAAATCGTCGACTCGTGCATGCCCACCGCTTCGGCGATGTCATGCAGCACGAGAGGCTTCATGGCTTCGTCGCCGTATTCAAGAAAGCCGCGCTGATGCTCGACGATCTGGGTGGCCACTTTCATCAGGGTTTCGTTGCGGCTCTGCAGGCTCTTGATGAACCAGCGGGCTTCCTGCAACTGATTGCGCATGAAGGTGTTGTCGGCGCTGGTGTCGGCGCGGCGCACGAAACCGGCGTACTGGGCGTTGACCCGCAGGCGCGGCACCGATTCCTGGTTCAGTTCGACCAGCCAGCGCTCGTTGTCCTTGCGTACGATGACGTCAGGCACCACGTACTCGGCTTCGGTGGACTCGATCTGCGAACCGGGGCGCGGGTTGAGGCTCTGCACCAGTTCGATGACCTGGCGCAATTCATCTTCCTTGAGCTTCATGCGGCGCATCAGCTGGCTGTAGTCGCGGCTGCCGAGCAGGTCGATGTAATCGGTGACCAGACGCTTGGCTTCCGCCAGCCAAGGGGTCTTGGCCGACAGCTGGCGCAATTGCAGCAGCAGGCATTCGCCCAGGTTGCGTGCGCCAATGCCGGCAGGTTCGAATTGCTGGATGCGGTGCAGGACGGCTTCGATCTCGTCCAGCTCGATGTCGAGCTCCGGATCGAAGGCGTCGAGAATTTCTTCGAGGGTTTCGTCGAGGTAGCCCTGATTGTTGATGCAGTCGATCAGGGTGACGGCGATCAGGCGATCGGTGTCAGACATCGGCGCCAGGTTCAACTGCCACAGCAGGTGGCTTTGCAGGCTCTCGCCGGCGGAGGTACGGGTGGTGAAGTCCCACTCGTCGTCATCGCTGCTCGGCAGGCTGCTGGCGCTGGTCTGGTAGACGTCTTCCCAGGCGGTGTCGACGGGGAGTTCGTTGGGGATTCGCTCGTTCCATTCGCCATCCTCTAGATTGTCGACCGTCGGTGCGGTCTCCTGATAGGAGGGTTCCTGGATCTCGGTGTTGGGCTTCTGTTCGGCGTTGTCGGCCATGGGATCGGAGTTGTCGAAGTCGTCGCCGTCTTCCTGGCGTTCGAGCATCGGATTGGATTCCAGAGCCTCCTGGATTTCCTGTTGCAGATCCAGGGTCGACAATTGGAGCAGGCGGATGGCCTGTTGCAGCTGCGGTGTCATCGTCAGCTGCTGGCCCATTCTCAAGACTAGCGATGGTTTCATGGCAGGGGCTTAACACCTTATTCGCCGGCGCTATGCGCCATCCACTACAGGGCGCCGAAGCGCCAAACTTAAGCAAATTATATGCCTGAAACTGTCGTGTTTGCCTAGAGCGCTGTAACAATAAAAGCGTATAAAAGTGCGCTTCAACGTTACAGCACCCGGACGGCTGGTCGAATGCTGTCGCGCTTACAGGCGGAACTCGTGACCCAGATACACTTCCTTCACCAGATCGTTGGCGAGGATGGTCGCGGAGTCGCCTTCGGCGATCAGTTGGCCGTCATTGACGATGTAGGCCGTTTCACAGATATCCAGCGTCTCGCGGACGTTGTGGTCGGTGATCAACACACCGATGCCCTTGGCCTTGAGGTGGTGAATGATCTGCTTGATGTCACCCACGGAGATCGGGTCGACACCGGCGAACGGTTCGTCGAGCAGGATGAACTTCGGTGCGGTGGCCAGTGCGCGGGCGATTTCCACCCGGCGACGCTCGCCACCGGACAGGCTCATGCCGAGGTTGTCGCGGATGTGGCTGATGTGGAACTCCTGCAGCAGGCTTTCCAGCTCCTTGCGACGACCGGCCTTGTCGAGCTCCTGACGGGTCTCGAGGATGGCCATGATGTTGTCGGCCACCGACAGTTTGCGAAAGATCGACGCTTCCTGCGGCAGATAGCCGATACCGGCCTTGGCGCGACCGTGCATCGGCTGGTGGCTGACATCCAGGTCGTCGATCAGCACGCGACCCTGATCGGCCTGCACCAGGCCGACGATCATGTAGAAGCAGGTGGTCTTGCCGGCGCCGTTGGGGCCGAGCAGTCCGACGATCTGACCGCTGTCGATCGACAGGCTGACATCGCGCACGACCTGGCGGCTTTTATAGGCCTTGGCCAGGTGCTGAGCTTTCAGAGTTGCCATTACTGGGATTTCTCGTCGGTTTTCTTCTTCGGCTGGATCACCATGTCAATGCGCGGACGCGCTTCGGTGACCTTGTTGCCGGTGGCACGACCCGCGCTGGCCAGCTTTTTCACCGTGTCATAGACGATTTTCTCGCCCTGAGTGGTGTTGTTGTCCTTGTCGACGACTTTCGCCTTGTCGATCAGCACAACGCGGTTTTGCGCGGCGTGGTACTGGATGGTCACGCCCCAGCCCTGTACAGGTTTGGTGTCGCCAGCCGTCTGCAACTGCTCGAAGTAGGCAAGGTTGCCCACCGAGGTCACGACGTCGATATCACCGGTCGGGGTGCGGGTGATGGTCACGGTGTTGCCTTTGACGATCATCGAACCCTGAGTGATGATCACGTCACCTTTATAGGTGGCAACGCCATTCTTGTCGTCCAGCTGGGCATCGTCGGCCTGAATGCGGATTGGCTGCTCTTGATCGTTCGGCAGAGCCCAGGCGCTCACGCTTCCCAGTGCTGCGCCCAGACTGAGCAAAATAGGGAGGGTTTTAACGAGCCTCATACTGTCCTCTTACGTTCGATAGCAGGTGTATCCTGCTTTCCTTCAAATACGCTTTCATTCCCACGCCGGTCGATACACCGCCAGCGCCGTCGATTCTAACGGGTTGCTGGGTCTGCGCATATTGTTGCTGCGGGAACACTGTCATGCGAGTGGAGGTGATCAGGGTGTCGCGGTTCTTTTCATCGGTGCGCTTGACGCGAACCGAGTCGATCAGCTCGACCTCGGTGCCACCGGAATTCACTTCACCGCGCTCGCTGGTCACGTGCCACGGAAAGTCGGTGCCGCGATACATGTTCAGGTCGGGCTTGGTGACCAGTGTAATGTCGGTCGCCTTGACGTGCTCGGCCTTGTCGGAAGTCATTTCGTACTGCACCTTGCCGTCTTCCAGGTATTGCAAGGTGTGGGTGTTGGTCGCATACCAGTCGATCGGGCTCTCTTCTGCCGAGACAGGAGGCTTGTCGAGGAAGCGTTCCGGGCTGATGTTCCAGTAGCCGACCGCGCCGAAAATGGCCGCGATGCAACCGAACAGCAGTATGTTGCGAAACTTTTTGCTAAACATGGTTTGACTCACAAATACGCGTTATTGGCGGCATCGAGGCTGCCCTGGGCGCGCAGGATCAGTTCGCAGAATTCACGGGCGGCACCCTCGCCACCACGGGCCTGAGTGACGCCATGGGCGTGCTCGCGCACAAAAGCGGCAGCGTTGGCCACCGCCATCCCCAGCCCTACCCGGCGAATCACTGGCAGGTCGGGCAGATCGTCGCCGAGATAGGCGACCTGTTCATAGCTTAGGCCCAGTTGCTCGAGAAGGCCGTCGAGGACGACGAGTTTGTCTTCACGACCCTGAAACAGGTGCGGAATGCCCAGGTTTTTCGCCCGGCGTTCGACCACCGGGGTCTTGCGACCGCTGATGATGGCCGTTTGCACGCCGGCGTTCATCAACATCTTGATGCCCTGGCCGTCGAGCGTATTGAAGGTCTTGAACTCGCTGCCGTCTTCAAGGAAGTACAGGCGCCCGTCGGTGAGGACGCCGTCGACGTCGAAAACCGCCAGTTTGATGGCTTTGCCGCGTTGCAGCAGATCGGTGCTCATTTACATCACTCCTGCGCGCAGCAGGTCGGAGAGGTTGAAGGCGCCGATCGGGCGATCGTCCTCATCCACGACGACAAGCGCGTTGATTCGATGGTCTTCCATGATTTTCAGGGCCTCGGCGGCGAGCATTTCGGCGCGGGCGGTCTTGCCGTGCACGGTCATCACCTGGTCGATGGTGGCGCTGCGTATATCAATGCTTCGATCCAGCGTACGGCGCAAGTCGCCGTCAGTGAAGATCCCGGCAAGCTTGCCGTCGGCTTCAAGAATCACGGTCATGCCCAGACCCTTGCGGGTCATTTCCATCAGTGCGTCCTTGAGCAGCGTGCCGCGTTGTACCTGCGGCAACTCCTGGCCGGCGTGCATGACGTTTTCCACTTTCAGCAGCAGGCGTCGGCCCAGTGCGCCACCCGGGTGGGAAAAGGCGAAATCTTCGGCGGTGAAGCCGCGGGCTTCCAGCAGCGCCACGGCCAGGGCATCGCCCATGACCAGTGCGGCGGTGGTCGAGGAGGTCGGTGCCAGGTTCAGCGGGCAGGCTTCGTGCTCGACGTGAACGTTGAGATTGACCTCGGCCGCTTTTGCCAGAGGCGATTGCGGGTTGCCGGTCACGCTGATCAGCTGGATGCCCAGGCGCTTGATCAGCGGCAGCAGGGTGACGATTTCGTTGGTGGAGCCGGAGTTCGACAGGGCCAGGATCACGTCGTCACGGGTGATCATGCCCATGTCGCCATGGCTGGCTTCGGCCGGGTGCACGAAAAATGCCGGGGTGCCGGTGCTGGCCAGGGTCGCGGCAATCTTGTTGCCGATGTGCCCGGACTTGCCCATGCCGACCACGACGACACGGCCCTTGCTGGCCAGAATCATCTCGCAAGCGCGTACGAAATCGGCGTCGATATGGGGCAACAAGCCTTGTACGGCTTCCACTTCGAGGCGGATGGTGCGTTGTGCCGATTGAATCAGGTCGCTGGTTTGGCTCATGTCAGAAATCGTATAGCCCGATGAAAAGGCGGCGATTATAGCGGTTATGTTGAAAAGCCTCACGCAAGTTCGTCGTGCTTTGTCATTCCGCGTTACCAAAACCCTCTAATAGAAGCCCTGGGCCTGTCATATCGCTGAACGCGGCCGGGGAGAGGCCTTGGGCGCTTGCCCTTTGCAGTGATATAGTTCGCCGCCAGTTCGGCCTGCCCGGGATGTAGGGGCTTTCTCCAGAAAGCCAGGCGTCCGAGTGAGAGGCTGCATCGCAAGGAGTTTAGATGAGTGCCGATAACGCCTACGCGGTCGAGCTGAAGGGAGTCTCCTTCAAGCGCGGTGCGCGGAGCATTTTCAATAACGTCGATATCCGCATCCCGCGCGGCAAGGTCACCGGCATCATGGGGCCTTCCGGGTGTGGCAAGACCACGCTGTTGCGCTTGATGGGCGCCCAGTTGCGGCCTTCGCAGGGTGAGGTCTGGGTCAACGGCCAGAACCTGCCGAAGCTGTCGCGCAGCGATCTGTTCGATGCACGCAAGCACATGGGTGTGCTGTTTCAGAGCGGCGCGCTGTTCACCGATCTCGACGTGTTCGAGAACGTCGCCTTTCCCCTGCGCGTTCACACCGAATTGCCGGACGAGATGATCCGCGACATCGTTCTGCTCAAATTGCAGGCAGTCGGCCTGCGCGGCGCCATCGAATTGATGCCCGACGAGCTGTCCGGCGGCATGAAACGTCGTGTGGCGCTGGCCCGGGCGATTGCGCTGGATCCGCAGATTCTCATGTACGACGAACCGTTCGTCGGCCAGGACCCGATCGCCATGGGCGTTCTGGTGCGCCTGATCCGTCTGCTCAACGACGCGCTGGGGATTACCAGCATCGTGGTTTCCCACGATCTGGCGGAAACCGCGAGCATCGCCGACTACATCTATGTCGTAGGTGATGGCCAGGTGCTGGGGCAGGGTACGCCGGACGAGTTGATGAACTCGGACGAGCCGCGTATCCGTCAGTTCATGACCGGCAACCCCGATGGCCCGGTTCCGTATCACTTTCCAGCGACGGATTACCGCGCAGATCTTCTGGGGAAGCGCTGATGCGCAGAATTTCATTAATAGAACGCGTGCGTCGATTCGGCGAGTCAGCCATCGACGCTGTCGCGGTATTCGGTCGGGCGACCCTGTTCCTGTTCCATGCCCTGCTGGGCCGGGGCGGCATCAGCGGTGGTTTCGGCTTGCTGGTCAAGCAATTGCACTCAGTCGGCGTGATGTCGCTGGTGATCATCGTGGTGTCCGGGATCTTCATCGGCATGGTGCTGGCGCTGCAAGGCTTCAGTATTCTGTCGAGCTATGGTTCGGAGCAGGCGGTGGGGCAGATGGTTGCCTTGACCCTGCTGCGTGAACTGGGTCCGGTGGTGACGGCGCTGCTGTTCGCCGGTCGTGCCGGTTCGGCGCTGACGGCGGAAATCGGCAACATGAAGTCCACCGAGCAGTTGTCCAGCCTGGAAATGATCGGTGTGGACCCGCTCAAGTACATCATTGCCCCGCGTCTGTGGGCCGGTTTCATTTCCCTGCCGGTGCTGGCGATGATCTTCAGCGTGGTCGGCATCTGGGGCGGTTCCTGGGTCGCGGTCGACTGGCTGGGCGTCTATGAAGGCTCCTACTGGGCGAACATGCAGAACAGCGTGAACTTCTCCAGCGATGTGCTCAATGGCGTGATCAAAAGTATCGTTTTCGCCTTTGTCGTGACCTGGATCGCCGTATTCCAAGGCTATGACTGTGAGCCCACTTCCGAGGGGATCAGTCGTGCCACCACCAAGACCGTAGTGTTTGCCTCACTGGCAGTGCTCGGCCTGGACTTTATTCTGACCGCTTTGATGTTTGGAGATTTCTGATGCAAAACCGCACCCTGGAAATCGGTGTCGGCCTGTTCCTGCTGGCAGGGATCCTGGCCTTGTTGCTGCTGGCCCTGCGGGTCAGTGGCCTGTCTCCGACGTCCACCACCGACAGCTATAAACTTTACGCGTACTTCGACAATATCGCCGGTTTGACGGTCAGAGCCAAAGTGACCATGGCCGGTGTGACCATCGGCAAGGTCACGGCGATCGATCTGGACCGCGACAGTTTCACCGGTCGGGTAACGTTGCTGGTGGACAAGAAGGTCGACAACCTGCCGACTGACTCCACAGCGTCTATCCTCACCGCTGGCCTGTTGGGCGAGAAGTACATCGGTATCAGCGTGGGCGGGGAAGAAACCCGCCTCAAGGATGGTGGAACCATCCACGACACGCAGTCGTCACTGGTACTGGAAGACCTGATCGGTAAATTCCTGCTCAATACCGTTAGCAAAGACGCCAAATGAGGAGCTTTTGAATGATCTCTACCTTGCGACGTGGCCTGTTGGTGTTGCTGGCGGCACTGCCGCTGGTGGCTAACGCCGTGGCGGCGCCTTCGGCGCACGACCTGGTTCAGGACACCACCAAACGGATGTTGGCCGATCTGGCCGCCAATAAAGAGAAGTACAAGCAGGACCCGAACGACTTCTACGCGGCGCTGAACAGCATCGTCGGACCGGTCGTGGATGCCGAGGGCATTTCCAAGAGCATCATGACGGTCAAGTATTCGCGCAAGGCAACACCGGCGCAGATGAAGACTTTCGAGGAAAACTTCAAGAAAGGCCTGTTCCAGTTCTATGGCAACGCCTTGCTCGAATACAACAACCAGGGCATCACTGTTGATCCGGCCAAGGACGAGTCGGGCGATCGCACCAGCGTCGGCATGACCGTCAAGGGCAGCAACGGCGCGATCTACCCGGTGTCGTACACGCTCGAGAAGATCAATGGCGAGTGGAAACTGCGCAACGTGATCATCAACGGCATCAACATCGGCAAGCTGTTCCGCGATCAGTTCGCCGATGCAATGCAGCGCAACGGCAACGACCTGGACAAGACCATCAACGGTTGGGCCGGGGAAGTGGCCAAGGCCAAGCAGTCGGCTGAACAGAACGGAAAGCCTGCCCAATGACCGAGTCGGCCATTCGTCTGGACGCCGCCAGTGAGCTGCAACTCACTGGTGTGCTGGATTACCGCACCGGTCCCGGCCTTCGGGAGCAGGGCCGGGCGCTGATCAAATCGTGCAATGCCCCGGCATTGGTGATCGATTGCTCGGCAGTGGAAAAGTCCAGCAGCGTCGGCCTGTCGTTGCTGCTGTGCTTCATTCGTGATGCGAAAGCCGCCGGCAAGGCCGTCAGCATCCGCGGGATGCCCGAAGACATGCGTGAAATTGCTCAGGTCAGCGAGCTGACCGAGCTGTTGGCGCAACCCTGAACCCGCATCTGTAAAGAAGCCCCCCGTCAGAGTCCTGCGCAGCGGGGTTCGCAGGCGCGGGGCTTTTTTGTATGATGTCCGACCCGTGCGCACAGGGCGCCGATTGAGGTTGAGCATGCAGGCCGTAGAAGTGAAGAGCTTCCTTGAAGCAAATCTGCCCGGAACCCGGGTGGAAGTTGAAGGCGAAGGCTGCAACTTTCAGCTGAACGTGATTAGCGATGAACTGGCGGCGTTGAGCCCGGTCAAGCGTCAGCAAAGCATCTATGCCCATTTGAACCCATGGATCGCCGATGGCAGCATCCACGCGGTCACTATGAAATTTTTCAGCAGCGCGGCCTGGGCCGAGCGCACCTGAGCCCTAGGGCGTCGAGATTGTTATGGATAAATTGATTATTACCGGTGGCGCTCGTCTTGATGGCGAGATCCGCATTTCCGGGGCGAAGAACTCCGCCCTGCCGATCCTGGCTGCCACCTTGCTGTGCGATGGCCCGGTCACCGTCGGCAACCTGCCGCACCTGCACGACATCACCACCATGATCGAGCTGTTCGGTCGCATGGGCATCGAGCCTGTGATCGACGAGAAGCTCAGCGTCGAAATCGACCCGCGCACCATCAAGACCCTGATCGCCCCGTACGAACTGGTGAAAACCATGCGTGCGTCGATCCTGGTGCTGGGCCCGATGGTTGCCCGTTTCGGTGAAGCCGAAGTGGCTTTGCCTGGCGGTTGCGCGATTGGTTCGCGTCCGGTCGATCTGCACATCCGTGGCCTGGAAGCCATGGGTGCGATCATCGACGTCGAAGGCGGCTACATCAAGGCCAAGGCCCCTGAAGGCGGCCTGCGCGGTGCACACTTCTTCTTCGATACCGTCAGTGTGACCGGTACCGAGAACATCATGATGGCCGCTGCTCTGGCCAAGGGCCGCAGCGTGCTGCAGAACGCCGCCCGCGAGCCTGAAGTGGTCGACCTGGCGAACTTCCTGAACGCCATGGGCGCCAAGGTTTCCGGCGCTGGCACCGACACCATCACCATCGATGGCGTCGAGCGTCTGGGTTCGGCCTTCTACAAGGTCATGCCTGACCGTATCGAAACCGGTACCTACCTGGTGGCCGCCGCGGTTACCGGTGGCCGCGTGAAGGTCAAGGACACCGATCCGACCATTCTCGAAGCCGTTCTGGAAAAACTTCGCGAAGCCGGTGCAGAAGTCACCACCGGTGAAGACTGGATCGAGCTGAACATGCACGGCAAGCGCCCGAAAGCGGTCAACGTGCGCACTGCGCCGTACCCGGCGTTCCCGACCGACATGCAGGCGCAGTTCATCTCGCTCAACGCCATTGCCGAAGGCACTGGTGCCGTGATCGAGACGATCTTCGAAAACCGTTTCATGCACGTGTACGAGCTGCACCGCATGGGCGCCAAGATCCAGGTCGAAGGCAACACGGCCATCGTGACCGGCACTGAAATCCTCAAGGGCGCGCCAGTGATGGCAACCGACCTGCGGGCTTCTGCCAGCCTGGTGATCTCGGCCCTGATGGCCGAAGGCGATACCCTGATCGACCGCATCTACCACATCGACCGTGGTTACGAGTGCATCGAGGAAAAACTGCAGATGCTGGGCGCCAAGATCCGTCGCGTTCCGGGCTAGTCGCTGCATCTGGACACAGGGAAGTGTCCGTTGAATTCGTTTTGATCGGGGGTGGTAACGCCCTCGATGTATGTCCGGCGCCGATTGCGACCGGACATGAGTACCTTGATAAGGACTGACGTTTCCCATGTTGACCATCGCACTGTCCAAGGGCCGCATCCTTGACGACACCCTGCCGCTTCTCGCCGAAGCGGGCATCGTGCCGACCGAGAATCCGGACAAGAGCCGCAAGCTGATCATTCCCACGACTCAGGAAGACGTACGCCTGTTGATCGTGCGTGCCACCGACGTGCCGACCTATGTCGAGCATGGCGCGGCCGACCTCGGCGTTGCCGGTAAAGACGTGCTGATGGAATACACCGGACAAGGCCTGTACGAGCCGCTGGACCTGCAGATCGCCCAGTGCAAGCTGATGACCGCCGGCAAGATCGGTGCTGTCGAGCCCAAGGGCCGTCTGCGTGTTGCGACCAAGTTCGTCAACGTTGCCAAGCGTTACTACGCCGAACAGGGCCGTCAGGTCGACATCATCAAGCTGTATGGCTCGATGGAGCTGGCACCGCTGATCGGTCTGGCCGACAAGATCATCGACGTGGTCGATACCGGCAACACTCTGCGTGCCAACGGTCTGGAACCCCAGGAACTGATCGCCACGATCAGCTCGCGTCTGGTGGTCAATAAAGCTTCGATGAAAATGCAACACGCCCGAATCCAGGCGTTGATCGACACCCTGCGCAAGGCAGTGGAGTCTCGACACCGCGGCTGATGTACCTGCGCGACCTTGAGTCGCGCCCGTCTATCCGCCTCATAGCCAGAATCTCAGGTGCCCAAGCGGAAACGACTGCTAAGTTAGGGCGCCTGAGTTTTTGCCATTCCTATGAGGCTCTCGCTATGACCGCACCGACTGCAATTCGCCGACTCAACGCTGCTGACCCGGATTTCGCGCATCATCTGGATCATCTGCTGAGCTGGGAAAGTGTGTCTGACGACTCGGTCAATCAGCGGGTGCTGGACATCATCAAGGCTGTGCGCGAGCGCGGTGACGCGGCGCTGGTCGAGTTCACCCAGAAGTTCGACGGCCTCGAAGTCGCCTCGATGGCGGACTTGATCCTGCCGCGCGAGCGCCTGGAACTGGCCCTGACTCGCATCACCGCACCGCAACGCGAAGCGCTGGAAAAAGCCGCCGCCCGCGTTCGCAGCTATCACGAAAAACAGAAGCAGGATTCCTGGAGCTACACCGAAGCCGACGGCACGGTGCTGGGCCAGAAAGTCACGCCACTGGATCGCGCCGGTCTGTACGTGCCGGGCGGCAAGGCGTCGTATCCGTCGTCGGTATTGATGAACGCGATTCCGGCCAAGGTTGCCGGCGTGACCGAAGTGGTCATGGTGGTGCCGACCCCGCGTGGCGAGGTCAACGAGCTGGTGCTGGCGGCGGCGTGCATCGCCGGTGTCGACCGGGTGTTCACCATCGGCGGCGCCCAGGCCGTTGCGGCGCTGGCCTACGGTACTGAAAGCGTGCCGCAGGTGGACAAGGTCGTCGGCCCGGGCAACATCTATGTGGCCACCGCCAAGCGTCACGTATTCGGTCAGGTCGGCATCGACATGATCGCCGGCCCGTCGGAAATCCTCGTGGTGTGCGACGGCCAGACCGATCCGGACTGGATCGCCATGGACCTGTTCTCCCAGGCCGAGCACGACGAAGACGCCCAGGCGATTCTGGTCAGCCCGGACGCCGAGTTCCTCGACAAAGTGGCCGCCAGCATCGACAAACTGCTGCCGACCATGGATCGCGCCACCATCATCGAAACTTCGATCAATGGTCGCGGTGCACTGATCCACGTGCGCGACATGGCCCAGGCCATCGAAGTTGCCAACCGCATCGCCCCGGAACACCTTGAACTGTCGGTCGCTGATCCGCAGGCCTGGCTGCCGCAGATTCGCCACGCCGGCGCGATCTTCATGGGCCGCCACACCTCCGAAGCGCTGGGCGACTACTGCGCAGGTCCGAACCACGTATTGCCGACGTCCGGCACCGCGCGTTTCTCCTCGCCGCTGGGTGTGTACGACTTCCAGAAGCGCTCGTCGATCATCTTTTGCTCCGAGGCCGGTGCTTCCGAACTGGGCAAGACCGCATCGATCCTGGCCCGTGGCGAATCGCTGAGCGCCCACGCTCGCAGCGCCGAGTACCGCATCAAAGACGAAGTGAAGGGGAACTGAACATGAGTAAATTCTGGAGCCCGTTCGTCAAGGATCTGGTGCCATATGTGCCGGGCGAGCAGCCGAAGCTGACCCGTCTGGTCAAACTCAACACCAACGAAAACCCGTACGGCCCGTCGCCAAAAGCCCTGGCGGCGATGCAGACCGAACTCAACGACAACCTGCGCCTGTACCCGGATCCGAACAGCGATCTGCTGAAAAACGCCGTCGCCAAATACTACGGCGTGCAGAGCAATCAGGTGTTCCTCGGCAACGGTTCGGACGAAGTGCTGGCGCACATCTTCCACGGCCTGCTGCAACACGATCAGCCGATCCTGTTCCCGGATATCAGCTACAGCTTCTATCCGGTCTACTGCGGCCTTTACGGCATCCAGTTCGATGCAGTGCCGCTGGACGCGCAGTTCCGGATCAACCCGGCCGATTACGCCAAACCGAACGGCGGGATCATCTTCCCCAACCCGAACGCGCCGACCGGTTGCCTGCTGGCACTGGAAGCGGTCGAGCAGATCCTCAAGGCCAGCCCGGATTCAGTGGTGGTGGTCGATGAGGCCTACATCGACTTCGGCGGCGAAACCGCGATCAGTCTGGTGGACCGTTATCCGAACCTGCTGGTGACTCAGACCTTGTCCAAGTCCCGTTCGCTGGCGGGTCTGCGGGTCGGTCTGGCGGTCGGGCATCCGGACCTGATCGAGGCGCTGGAGCGGATCAAGAACAGCTTCAACTCCTACCCGATCGATCGCATGGCGAACGTCGGTGCGGCAGCAGCGTTCGAGGATCGCGAATACTTCGACAAGACCTGCGCGCTGGTCATCGAGAGTCGTGAGTGGGTGGTTGCTCAGTTACAGGCCAAAGGCTTTGAAGTGCTGCCGTCAGCGGCAAACTTCATCTTCGCCCGGCATCCACAACACGATGCGGCAGGGCTGGCGGCCAAGCTGCGAGAGCAGGGTGTGATCGTGCGCCACTTCAAGCAGGAACGGATTGCCCAGTTCCTGCGGATCTCGATCGGTACGCCGGAGCAGAATCAGGCGTTGATCGACGGTCTCGGCGAGCTCTGAAACGACGCTGATCCCTGTGGGTTCCGTCCCGCAGGGATCAGCGTTGATTCATTCGTGATGCGGTTCGCCCAGGAACGTCAACGAACTGAACAACCCCCGACTGCTCACCTCTGCACTGCCCTTCACCGGCACTTCCACCTGCGCCGCAATCACATTCAATCCCTCATTACGCACCAGTACCTGTGCGCGACCGTCCTTGTCGGTTTCGGAGCTCAAAGTATTCGGTGCGCTGCGGTAGTCACCGATCAACTTCACGCCCGCTGCCGGTTTGCCATCCAGCAACACCCGCACCGGCAATGATTTCCCCGGCCCTACGGTCAGTGGATCGACCTCCGGCAAAATCAACAATTTGATCTGATCCAGTTTGGGAAGCTTCGCTCCCGACTGATAAATCGCCAGGCTGTACTTGAGGGTCTCGGTCGACTCGATGGCTCCCGGGACTTTGCTGCGCCCCTCGTTGATCCATTTCTTGTCGGCGGTTTGCGACCACATGCCGTTGTTCAGCGCCACGGCCAACACCGCTGGCGGTTTCAACGGTTGCAGGCGGGCGTGATCTGCAAGGTGCTGCACACTGACGGGAATCATCTTGCCGCCCACGTCAAAGGCCCATGCCCCGCTGACTTTCTGCGGTTTGAACGCATTGTCTTCGGCACCGTGGCCGTAGACGACTTCGATATTGCCGCGCCGTTGTTCGGTCCATAAACCATGGGCCGAAGCGTGAGTGGCGAACAGCGCGGCGATGAGCAGCAGGGATTTGCCGTATTGCATGGTGACGTCCTTTTACAGGTTAAGTGTCAGGCTGATCGTGAAATTGCGCGGCTCGCCGGGGTTGACCCAGTAATTGCTGTACGAGCGCTCGTAGTACTTTTCGTCGAACAGGTTGTTCAGGTTCAGGCCGACGGTGATGTTGTCGCTGGCCTTGTAATGGGCCAGCAGGTCGATGGTGTGATAGGCCGGCAGTTCGAAATCGCTGCCGGACTCACCCGAGCGGTCACCGACGTAGGTGAACGCCGCGCCGAAATCCGAGCCGCGCAAGCGGCCGTCCTGAAACTCGTAAACCCCCAACAGACTGCCGCTGCGTTTGGCCACCCCGAGGATGCGGCTACCGGCAGGAATCGCGGCATCACCCTTGGTGACTTCGGCGTCAATCCAGGCGAAGGCGCCGATCACTCTGACGGCGTCGGTCACTTGCCCGGTGACTTGCAGGTCGAAACCCCGACTGCGGGCCTTGCCCATGGCGCGGCTGGTGTCGGTGTCCGGGTCGAGGGCGAGGACGTTTTCCTTGTCGATATGGAAGAAGGCGAGGGTGCTGCTTAAACGTTCGTCGAACAGCTCGTTCTTGATGCCGATTTCGTAACCCACGCCTTCTTCCGGATCGAAGGGTTTGCCAGCCGCATCGAGGCCGTTGTTCGGTTTGAATGAGGTCGAGGCGTTGGCGAACAGGCCGGTGTCTGGGGTCAGTTGATAGAGCAGGCCTGCACGTTGAGTGAGCGCGTCGTGGGTCTGGCGGCTGGTGGTGTTGCGGCTGTGGTCATCGATGTTTTGCTCAAAGTGCTCGAATCGCACACCGAGCATCCCGCGTAGTTTTTCGTTGAAGACGATTTGATCCTGCAGGTTCAGCGCATGGCTTTCGACGTGTTCGAAGAAGTCTGTGCCGGAGCGTGCACTGTCGGGCTTGGGCTGGCCGTACACAGGGTTATAGATATCGATGGCGTAAGGGCCGCCGGCGATGGTGGTGACGCGTTCGTTCTTGCGGAAGTTCTCGTATTCGCTGCCGATCAGGAGTTCGTGTTGCCAGCTGCCGAGGTCGAACAGGCCGCGCAGTTCCAGTTGGGTGATGCTGTCATGCCAGTTGGTATCGCGTTCGCGATAGCGGCGGTTGACGGTGTGGTCATCGGCGTTCAGCGGGCGGTTTTCGGAGGCGAAACCCCAGAGTTTGCCTTCCTTGTAATGGCTGGCCAGGCGCAGTTTCCAGGCATCGTTGAGGTGGTGTTCAAGCGTGGTTTGCAGCTTGTTGTTGTGGTTGTCGATGTTGCCGTCGTTGGGCTCGCCGAGGAACGTTGAGCGCGAAACACCGCTCCATTTATTGTTTGGCGCAACGATGCCGCGGTCGAAGGTCGAGCTATGGCGCACGAATTCGCTCTCCACCAGCAGACTGGTGCCCGGGCTCAGTTGCCAGCTGAAGGAGGGGGCGACGAAGACGCGTTTGCTGTCGACGTGGTCGCGAAAACTGTTGTTGTCCTCGACCGCGAGGTTGATTCGCGACAGAACGTTACCCTGCTCATCGAGTGGTGTGTTGACGTCCAGTGCCGTGCGGTAGCGATCCCGACTGCCGGCGCTGGTTTGCAGGGTGGTGAAGGCCTCGGGCTGCGGTTTTTTGGTGACGATGTTCACCGTGCCACCCGGATCGCCTCGGCCGTACAGGCTGGCGGCCGGTCCCTTGAGCACTTCGATGCGCTCGATGTTGGCGGTGTCCGGTGTGCTCGGGTAACCACGGTTGGCGCTGAAACCGTCCTGGTAAAATTCGGAGGTGGTGAAGCCGCGCACGCTGTATTCGTAAAGCGTCAGGCCACCGAAGTTGTTTTGCTTCGACACGCCACCGGCGAAATCCAGCGCACGTTCGACGCTGGTGCTGCCCAGATCCTTGAGCACGTTGGCGGGCACCACACTGATGGCCTGCGGGATATCGCGGATCGCGGTATCGGTTTTGGTGGCGCTGGACGAGCGGGTGGCGCGATAGCCCTTGACCGGCCCGGTAGGGGATTCGTAGTCAGAAGTGACGCTGATGGCGTCGAGTTCGAGCGTTTGCGGTTCATCGGCAAACGCGGGATCGCCCAGCAGCCCAAGGGTCAGGCCGAGGAGGGAGGCCTTTTTTCGAGACGACATGTTATGTTGTTCCAATGCATTAATTGAAACAATATAACATGACTGTTGAGAATGTCTGTTATTCGCGCCATTGGCGCGAACAAAGTCTTACTCTTCTTTTTCCTGCACCGGCGCGGGTGGCGGACGCAGACCAATTTCAGCGGTCAGCTTCAACTCCTTGCCATTGCGCATCACCTGAATCGTGACCTTGTCGGTCGGCTTGATCCGCGCCACCTGGTTCATCGACTTGCGGCCATCGCCCGCAGGCTCGCCATCAATGCTCAGAATCACGTCACCCAGTTGCAGGCCGGCCTTCTGTGCCGGGCCGTCGCGGAAAATCCCCGCCACCACAATCCCCGGACGCCCCGACAGACCGAACGACTCCGCCAGTTCCTGAGTCAGTGGTTGCACTTCAATGCCCAGCCAGCCACGAATCACCTGACCGTGCTCGATGATCGACTTCATCACTTCCATCGCCAGTTTCACCGGGATCGCAAAACCGATGCCCTGGGAACCGCCTGACTTGGAGAAAATCGCGGTGTTGATCCCGGTGAGGTTGCCGTTGGCATCCACCAGTGCGCCACCGGAGTTGCCCGGGTTGATCGCTGCGTCGGTCTGGATGAAGTCTTCGTAGTTGTTCAGGCCGAGCTGGTTACGGCCGGTGGCACTGATGATGCCCATGGTCACGGTCTGGCCGACCCCGAACGGGTTGCCGATGGCCAGTGCGACGTCGCCGATGCGGATGTTGTCGGAACGGCCAACGGTGATCGACGGCAGGGTTTTCAGGTCGATCTTCAAGACGGCGAGGTCGGTTTCCGGGTCGCTGCCGATCACGCGGGCCAGGGTTTCACGACCGTCCTTGAGCGCCACGACAATCTGGTCGGCGCCGGTGGTGACGTGGTTGTTGGTCAGGATGTAGCCTTCCGGGCTCATGATCACGCCGGAACCGAGGCTCGACTCCATGCGTTTCTGCTTCGGCGAGTTGTCCCCGAAGAAACGACGGAACTGCGGGTCTTCGAACAGCGGATGGCTCGGCTTGTTGATGACTTTGGTGGTGTAGAGGTTGACCACCGACGGCGCGGCGATGACCACGGCGTCGGCATAGGACACCGGCCCCTGCTGCGTGCTGGTGGTCTGCGGGGCCTGGTGCAGGTTGACGTCGAGGCTCGGAAGCCCGACCCACTGCGGGTAACGCTGAATAATCAACAGAGCGATAAGCACGCCGGCCAACAGCGGCCAGCCGAAAAAACGCAGCGCCTTGAGCATTAAGCACGTCCTGGAAAAGTTGCAGGCGGGGTCAGACCGCCCATAATGTCGCGCATTATACGAGGCCGCGCGTGCCTCTGAACGGGATATTTAGGAGTCTTTCATGGCCGTCGCCCTGAGCACCCTGGTCGAAGAAGCCGACCGTTACCTCGGCAGTGCGAAAATTGCCGATTATTGCCCCAACGGCCTGCAGGTCGAGGGCCGCCCGCAAGTGATGCGCATCGTCAGCGGCGTCACGGCCAGCCAGGCGCTGCTCGATGCCGCCCTCGAAGCCGAGGCTGATCTGGTGCTGGTGCATCATGGTTACTTCTGGAAGGGTGAGAACCCGTGCGTCACCGGCATGAAGCAGCGGCGCCTGAAAACCTTGCTCAAACACGACATCAGTCTGCTGGCGTATCACCTGCCGCTGGATCTGCACCCGGACGTCGGCAATAACGTGCAACTGGCCCGGCAGCTCGACATTACGGTCGAAGGGCCGCTGGATCCGGACAACCTGAAGATCGTCGGCCTGGTCGGCTCGCTGGACGAGCCGGTGACCGCCCGCGACTTCGCCCGTCGTGTACAGGAACGCATGGGTCGTGAGCCGCTGCTGGTCGAGGGCAATGCGATGATCCGTCGGGTCGGCTGGTGCACCGGCGGCGGTCAGGGCTACATCGACAACGCCATCGCTGCCGGCGTCGATCTGTTCCTCAGCGGTGAAGCCTCCGAGCAGACGTTCCACAGCGCCCGGGAAAACGACATCAGCTTCATCGCCGCCGGCCACCACGCCACCGAACGCTACGGCGTGCAGGCGCTGGGTGACTATCTGGCGAAGCGGTTTGCCCTGGAACACATCTTCATCGACTGCCCGAATCCGATCTGACTTTTCCCTGAAAAGCACCCGAACGAGCGGGCATATTCATATGCCCTTTCGATCTAGTTGGCGTCCTGATTAGAAGGGGTCGCTGTGCTAGGATTCCCCGCTCGAACACGGCCCGCTGGCCGTTCATAAGAAAGCTTTCGTGAGTAGCCATGGTCGACAAACTGACGCATCTGAAACAGCTGGAGGCGGAAAGCATCCACATCATCCGCGAGGTGGCCGCCGAGTTCGACAACCCGGTGATGCTGTACTCCATCGGTAAAGACTCCGCCGTGATGCTGCATCTGGCACGCAAGGCGTTCTTCCCGGGCAAACTGCCGTTTCCGGTGATGCACGTCGACACGCAGTGGAAATTCCAGGAGATGTACAAGTTCCGCGACAAGATGGTCGAAGAGCTTGGCCTGGACCTGATCACCCACGTCAACCCGGATGGCGTTGCGCAGGGCATCAACCCGTTCACCCACGGCAGCGCCAAACACACCGACATCATGAAGACCGAGGGCCTGAAGCAGGCACTCGACAAGCATGGTTTCGACGCCGCCTTCGGCGGAGCCCGTCGCGATGAAGAGAAGTCCCGCGCCAAGGAGCGCGTCTACTCGTTCCGCGACAGCAAACACCGCTGGGACCCGAAGAACCAGCGTCCGGAGCTGTGGAACGTCTACAACGGCAAGGTCAACAAGGGCGAATCCATTCGTGTGTTCCCGCTGTCGAACTGGACCGAGCTGGACATCTGGCAGTACATCTATCTCGAAGGCATCCCGATCGTTCCGCTGTACTTCGCCGCCGAGCGCGAAGTGATCGAGAAGAATGGCACGCTGATCATGATCGATGACGAGCGCATCCTCGAACACCTGTCCGATGAGGACAAGGCGCGCATCGTCAAAAAGAAAGTGCGTTTCCGTACCCTTGGCTGCTACCCGTTGACGGGCGCGGTGGAGTCCGAGGCCGAAAGCCTGACGGACATCATTCAGGAAATGCTCCTGACGCGAACTTCCGAGCGCCAGGGCCGGGTCATCGACCACGATGGCGCAGGCTCGATGGAAGATAAAAAACGTCAGGGTTATTTCTAAGGGGTTGTCATGTCTCACCAGTCTGATTTGATCAGCGAGGACATCCTCGCCTACCTGGGCCAGCACGAACGTAAAGAGCTGCTGCGCTTTTTGACCTGCGGTAACGTCGACGACGGCAAGAGCACCCTGATCGGGCGCCTGCTGCACGACTCGAAGATGATCTATGAAGATCACCTCGAAGCCATCACCCGCGATTCGAAGAAAGTCGGCACCACCGGTGACGACATCGACCTGGCGTTGCTGGTCGACGGCCTGCAGGCCGAGCGCGAGCAGGGCATCACCATCGATGTCGCGTACCGCTATTTCTCCACCGCCAAGCGCAAATTCATCATCGCCGACACCCCCGGCCATGAGCAGTACACCCGCAACATGGCCACCGGTGCATCCACCTGTGACCTGGCGATCATCCTGGTCGACGCCCGTTACGGCGTGCAGACCCAGACCCGTCGCCACAGCTTCATCGCCTCGTTGCTGGGCATCAAGCACATCGTTGTCGCCATCAACAAGATGGACCTCAAAGGCTTCGATCAGGGCGTGTTCGAGTCGATCAAGGCCGACTACCTGAAGTTCGCCGAAGGCTTGAAGATGAAGCCGACGAGCATGCACTTCGTGCCGATGTCCGCTCTGAAGGGCGACAACGTGGTGAACAAGTCCGAGCGCTCGCCGTGGTATACCGGCCAGTCGTTGATGGAAATCCTCGAGACCGTGGAAGTGGCGGGCGACCGCAACTTCACCGATCTGCGTTTCCCGGTGCAGTACGTCAACCGTCCGAACCTGAACTTCCGCGGTTTCGCCGGCACCCTGGCCAGCGGCATCGTCAAGAAGGGCGACGAAGTCGTGGTCCTGCCGTCAGGCAAGAGCAGCCGCGTGAAATCCATCGTCACCTTCGAAGGTGAACTGGAACACGCAGGTCCTGGCCAGGCCGTGACGCTGACCATGGAAGACGAGATCGACATCTCCCGTGGCGACCTGCTGGTACACGCCGACAACGTACCGCCGGTGACCGACAGCTTCGAAGCGATGCTGGTGTGGATGGCTGAAGAGCCGATGCTGCCGGGCAAGAAATACGACATCAAGCGCGCCACCAGTTACGTGCCGGGCTCCATCGCCAGCATCGTCAACAAGGTCGACGTCAACACCCTCGAAGAAGGCCCGGCGAGCGCGTTGCAGCTCAACGAAATCGGCAAGGTCAGGATCGCGCTCGATGCGCCGATCGCCCTCGACGGTTACGACAGCAACCGCACCACCGGCGCGTTCATCATCATTGACCGTTTGACCAACGGCACCGTCGGCGCCGGCATGATCGTCGCACAGCCGGTGACTCATGGCACGGCTACGCACCACGGCAAGCTGGCCCATGTAGCGACCGAAGAGCGCGCTCAGCGTTTCGGTCAGCAACCGGCGACCGTGCTGTTCAGCGGCCTGTCCGGCGCGGGCAAGAGCACTTTGGCGTACGCGGTCGAGCGCAAACTGTTCGACCTCGGTCGTGCGGTGTTTGTACTCGACGGCCAGAACCTGCGTCATGACCTCAACAAGGGTCTGCCGCAAGATCGCGCCGGTCGTACCGAGAACTGGCGTCGTGCCGCTCACGTGGCGCGTCAGTTCAACGAAGCCGGTCTGCTGACGCTTGCTGCGTTTGTGGCGCCGAGTGCTGAAGGTCGTGAACAAGCGAAAGATCTGATCGGCAAGGAGCGTTTGCTGACGGTCTATGTCCAGGCTTCGCCGACTGTTTGCGCAGAGCGTGATCCGCAAGGGTTGTACGCTGCGGGTGGCGATAATATTCCGGGTGAGTCTTTCCCGTATGACGTGCCGTTGGATGCTGATCTGGTGATCGATACTCAGTCGTTGTCGCTGGATGAAAGTGTGAAGCAGGTGTTGGATCTGTTGCGTAAGCGTGGCGCGATTTAAGCGTTAGCTGCCAATAAGAAGCCCGCCGATGAGTGATCATCGGCGGGCTTTTCTTTTGTGGTTGGCAGGCCTATGGGTGTTGGCCTGCTGGCGGAGGCGGCCTTTGGGCCGGCCAGGCTCTGGGTGTTTTTTGTGAATATCCGTTTCTGCGGGTGTTGCGGCTGGCGGTTCCGCCCTTACGGCGGCTCACTTTTTCAAACGCCAAAAAGTAAGCAAAAGGCTTGGCCCCTGCGTTCGGCCCCTCGCTGGGGCTCGGGGTTCCTTCGTTCCGGGATTCATCCGGGGGCATCGCCTACGGTTTGCTTCGCTGCACCTCCTCTCGATGTGTTTGGCTTCGCCAAACGGCGCTGCGCGCCCATCCCCGGATGAATCCCTCCACTCAGCCTGCCGAAGGGGCCGGCACGTCAAAAGCGGTACTCGAGCTAACGCTCATTGTGTTGAGTGGTGAGGGGCGGAAGCCGGCCTGATTCTGTCGGGGGCTCCCTCAGGGGGATCAGCGTTGGTTCGGATACTCGAGGTGCATCTGCTCCAGCAGCGCATCTTTGTCCTGCCAGAGCTGGTTGATCCAGCCTTGAAACTGCAGGCGATATTCGCCGTCCTGGTCGTAGTTCTTGCCGATGAACTGCGCAGGGATTTTCAGTTCTTCAAAGTGCACCACTACATCCCGCACGTTGCCGCACAGCAGGTCCCAGAAGCCTGGACGCCCGCCCGGGTAGTGGATGGTCACGTTGACGATGGATTCCAGCTGTTCGCCCATCGCATCCAGCACGAAGGCAATGCCGCCGGCCTTGGGTTTGAGCAGGTATTTGAACGGTGACTGTTGCTGCGCGTGCTTGCCTTCGGTGAACCGTGTGCCTTCGACGAAGTTGAAGATGCCCACCGGGTTGTCGCGAAATTTCGCGCAGGTCTTGCGGGTGGTTTCCAGGTCTTTGCCTTTCTTTTCCGGGTGCTTTTCCAGGTACGCTTTCGAGTAGCGTTTCATGAACGGAAAGCCCAGCGTCCACCACGCCAGACCGATCACCGGCACCCAGATCAGTTCCTGCTTGAGGAAGAACTTCAGCGGCTGGATGCGTCGGTTGAGCACGTATTGCAGCACCAGGATGTCGACCCAGCTCTGGTGGTTACTGGTGATCAGGTACGAATGCTGGTAGTCCAGGCCTTGCAGGCCGCTGAGGTGCCAGCGGGTGCGGCGGACCAGGTTCATCCAGCCTTTGTTGTTGCTGATCCAGGCTTCGTGGGTGTGGCTCATCAGCCAGCGCGAGGCACGGCGTGCGAGGTCGAACGGCAGCACTTTGATCAGCGCCACGAGAAACAGGAACGAGCACAGCAGGATCGTGTTCAACGCCAACAGCAGCGCGGCGATCACGCCGCGCAGGGGGGCAGGGAGAAAGGCCAGCATCGGGTCAGATATCCAGAGGTCGGTTGGCAGCTTGAATCGCGGTCAGGGCGATGGTGTAGACGATGTCGTCGACCTGCGCGCCGCGCGGCAGATCGTTCACCGGTTTGCGCAGGCCTTGCAGCATCGGGCCGAGGCTGACGCAATCGGCGCTGCGTTGCACGGCTTTGTGCGTGGTGTTGCCGGTGTTCAGGTCGGGAAACACGAACACCGTGGCGCGACCGGCGACCTGGCTGTTCGGCGCCAGTTGCCGGGCCACGGTTTCGTTGGCGGCGGCGTCGTACTGCAACGGCCCGTCGATCAGCAGCGAGTGCTGTTGTTCGTGGGCGAGCAGGGTGGCTTCGCGGACTTTCTCGACGTCCTCGCCAGTGGCCGATTCGCCGCTGGAGTAGCTGATCATCGCCACCCGTGGCGTGATGCCGAACGCGGCGGCCGAGTCGGCGCTTTGCAGGGCGATCTCGGCCAGTTCGCTGGCGCTCGGGTGCGGGTTCATCACGCAGTCGCCGTAGACCAGCACTTCTTCGGGGAACAGCATGAAGAATACCGACGACACCAGCGTGCAGCCCGGCGCCGTCTTGATCAGTTGCAAGGCCGGGCGGATGGTGTTGGCGGTGGTGTTGATGATGCCGGAGACCAGTCCGTCGACTTCATCCAGCGCCAGCATCATGGTGCCGATCACCACCGTGTCTTCCAGTTGCTGCTCGGCCATCGGCGCGTTGAGGCTTTTGCTCTTGCGCAGGGCGACCATCGGTTCGACGTAGCGCTCGCGGATCAGGTCCGGATCGAGAATTTCCAGCCCCGGCGGCAGCACGATGCCCTGGGCCCGGGCCACGGCTTCGACGTCTGCCGGTTTGGCCAGCAACACACAGCGGGCAATCCCGCGTTCCTGACAGATCGCCGCCGCTTGCACGGTGAACGGCTCGCTGCCTTCGGGCAGCACGATGCGCTTGTTGGCGGCCTGTGCGCGTTGAATCAATTGATAGCGGAACACCGCCGGTGACAGGCGCATTTCTCGCGGCGTGCCGCAGCGCTGGTGCAGCCAGTTGGCATCAAGATGACTGGCGACGAAATCGGTGATGATCTCCGCGCGCTCGCGGTCGTCGACGGGGATTTCCTTGTTCAGGCCGTTGAGCAGGTTGGCGGTGTCGTAGGAACCGGTGCTCACCGACAACACCGGCAAGCCAGCCTGCAACGCGCCACGGCACAGGTCCATGATGCGCGGGTCCGGCAGGGTGTCGCTGGTCAGCAGCAGGCCGGCCAGCGGTACGCCGTTGATGGCCGCGAGGCTGACGGCGAGGATGATGTCGTCGCGATCGCCGGGGGTCACTACCAATACGCCGGGCTTGAGCAGGTCCACGGTGTTGCGCATGGTGCGCGCGCAAATGATGGTCTTGGTCATGCGCCGGGTTTCGTAGTCGCCGGCGTTGAGCACCTGGGCGCCCATCAGGTCGGCGACGTCGCGGGTGCGCGGGGCATTGAGTTCGGGCTGGAACGGAATGCAGCCGAGCAGGCGGAAATCACCACTGCGCAGCAACGGCGAATGCTCTTTCAGACGCGCGGCGAAGGCGTCCATGCTTTCGTCGGTCTTGACCTTGTTGAGGATCACGCCGAGGACTTTCGGGTCTTTCGGGCCGCCGAACAGTTGCGCCTGCAACTCGACGCGGCCGGAGAGTTCGGTCAGCACTTCGTTTTCCGGCGCCGAAACCAGAATCACCTCGGCGTCCAGGCTCTTGGCCAGGTGCAGGTTGACCCGTGCGGCATAGCTGGCGCTGCGGGTCGGCACCATGCCTTCGACGACCAGCACGTCTTTGCCGATGGCTGCCTGCTGGTAGAGAGCGATGATTTCTTCAAGCAGCTCGTCGAGCTGACCGTCGCCGAGCATCCGCTCGACGTGGGCCAGGCCCAGTGGCTGCGGCGGTTTCAGGCCGTGGGTGCGGGCCACCAGCTCGGTGGAGCGCTCAGGGCCGGTGTCGCCCGGATGCGGCTGGGCAATCGGTTTGAAAAAGCCGACTTTCAGCCCGGCCCGTTCCAGCGTACGCACCAGCCCGAGGCTGATGGAGGTCAGACCCACACCAAAATCGGTGGGCGCGATAAAAAAAGTTTGCATGCGGATTCTCTAAGGGTGCATGGCAAGGGCGTTGGCCTATGGCTGGCCTTCCACCGGTTTTTCAGGCGTCAAGGTTAGCGCTAACCGAGCCTTGAGCGCACCAACCGCAAGCAAAGGGTTGGCCTATTTTTTCAATACGTTGCGTTGCATCCAGCACCCATGCCCGTGACTGCCACGGCGGCTGGTGTCGCAAGTGCTGGGTGTGGCCGCAGGAAAGTTCGGCCACCCAGTGACCGTCCTCGTCCTGATGGAAGCCTGTGATCGTCGAATCCCGTTTGTCAGGGTTGTGTTCGCTTTCGAGCGATTGCTTCGCTAAACTTGGCCTTTCTATATTCTTATGCAAAAGGTCTCGCCCCATGCTGATTGCCGCCAATAAGGCTGTCTCCATCGACTATACCCTGACCAATGACGCTGGTGAGGTCATCGACAGCTCCGCCGGCGGCGCTCCGCTGGTTTACCTGCATGGCGCAGGCAACATCATCCCGGGCCTGGAAAAAGCCCTGGAAGGTAAAACCGTCGGTGACGACCTGCAAGTTGCAGTCGAGCCGGAAGATGCCTACGGCGAATACGCTGCCGAACTGGTCAGCACCCTGAGCCGCAGCATGTTCGAAGGCGTTGACGAGCTGGAAGTCGGCATGCAGTTCCACGCTTCGGCGCCGGACGGCCAGATGCAGATCGTCACCATTCGTGACCTGGACGGCGACGACGTCACCGTCGACGGCAACCACCCGCTGGCCGGTCAGCGCCTGAACTTCAAAGTGAAGGTCGTTGCCATCCGTGACGCCAGCCAGGAAGAAATCGCTCATGGTCACGTCCATGGCGAAGGTGGCCATCACCACTGATTTTCTGCGCTAAGCTCAGAGAACTGGAGAGGCGCCCGAGGGCGCCTTTTTAGTCCGCGGCTGTCCTTGGTGGCCTCGCCAAGTGGCTGTTTCGAGTAGAAAACGGGAATCTGGAGTTCGTCATGAGTGCTTTTCACGACCTTAAGTTGACAGCCCTGGATGGTCAGGAGCTACCGCTGGCACCCTTCAAGGGCCAAGTCGTGCTGGTGGTCAACGTCGCCTCCAAATGCGGCTTGACCCCACAGTACGCGGCGCTGGAAAACCTCTATCAGCAATACAAAGGCAAAGGCTTCAGTGTGCTGGGCCTGCCGTGCAACCAGTTTGCCGGTCAGGAACCGGGCAGCGAGCAGGAGATTCAGGAATTCTGCAGCCTCAACTATGGCGTGAGTTTTCCGTTGTCGAAAAAGCTCGAAGTCAACGGTCACGATCGCCATCAGCTGTACCGCCTGCTGGCGGGCGAGGGTGCCGAATTTCCCGGTGACATCACCTGGAATTTCGAGAAATTCCTGCTCGGCAAGGACGGTCGTGTACTGGCCCGCTTCTCGCCGCGCACGGCGCCGGATGATCCTTCGGTGATTACGGCGATTGAAAAAGCCCTGAGCTGAAACGCGAAAATCGCAGCCATCGAGCTGCGATTTTTTTTGCCTGTCTTTTGACCCTTAATCATTCAGATCAATAATGCTTTCGGCTGGTTGAAACTCCGCATATTATCGCCGTCATATGAATCACCTGCCCGTCGATGACCTTTTCGTGGAGCCTCCCATGCCTGTTCAAGCCTTGTTCAAACCGTTCCAGCTCGGTGCCCTCGAACTGCCGACCCGTGTGGTCATGGCGCCGATGACCCGTTCGTTCTCTCCGGGTGGCGTACCCAATTCCAAAGTGATTGAGTATTACCGTCGTCGTGCGGCGGCCGGTGTCGGTCTGATCATCACCGAGGGCACCACCGTCGGCCACCAAGCCTCCAACGGTTACCCGAATGTGCCGCAGTTCTTCGGCGAAGCGGCACTGGCCGGCTGGAAGAAAGTTGTCGACGCGGTGCACGCCGAGGGCGGCAAGATCGTCCCGCAACTGTGGCACGTCGGCAGCGTTCGTCGCATCGGCACCGAGCCGGATGCCAGCGTGCCGGGCTACGGCCCGACGGAGAAACTCAAGGACGGTCAGGTCGTGGTGCACGGCATGACCAAGCAGGATATCCAGGACGTGATCGCAGCCTTCGCCCAGGCCGCCAAAGATGCCCAGAGCATCGGCATGGACGGCGTGGAAATCCACGGCGCCCACGGTTACCTGATCGACCAGTTCTTCTGGGAAGGCAGCAACCAGCGTACCGACGAATACGGTGGCAGCCTGGCCAACCGTTCGCGTTTCGCCATCGAGCTGATCCAGGCCGTGCGCGCTGCCGTGGGTGAAGGCTTCCCGATCATCTTCCGCTTCTCGCAATGGAAGCAGCAGGACTACACCGCACGTCTGGTGCAAACCCCGGAGGCGCTGGGCGAGTTCCTCAAGCCGTTGTCCGACGCTGGCGTGGATATTTTCCACTGCTCGACGCGCCGTTTCTGGGAGCCGGAATTCGACGGTTCCGAACTGAACCTGGCCGGCTGGACGCGCAAACTGACCGGCAAACCGACCATCACTGTCGGCAGTGTCGGCCTCGATGGCGAGTTCCTGCAGTTCATGGTCAACACCGACAAGGTCGCGCAACCGGCCAGTCTGGAAAAACTGCTGGAGCGCCTGAACAACGACGAGTTCGATCTGGTGGCGGTAGGTCGTGCGCTGCTGGTGGACCCGGACTGGGCGCAGAAAGTGCGCGAAGGCCGCGAGCAGGACATTCTGCCGTTCAGCCGTGAGGCGTTGATGACGCTGGTTTGATTGCAGTGGGGGGCTTGTCGCGCAGGTCGCGGCAGGCTCCCTGCAAATGGTTTTCAAACTGCTCGATGATGGCCGCCCAGCCCTGGCGACTCGCATGCTGGCGGGCATTCAATCGGACGCAACGCAGGGTTTCATCCTCTTCCAGCAGCCATTGCGCTGCATCGCAAAACGCCTCTTCATCCCCCGGCATCGCCAGCACGCCGTTGTAGCCGTGGCGGATATGCTGCGCAGCCGCCGCCTGATCGTACGCCACCACGCCAAGACCCGAAGCCAGCGCCTCCAGCACGACGTTGCCGAACGTCTCGGTCATGCTCGGAAACAGGAACAGATCGCCAGACGCATAGTGCGCTGCCAGCGCTTCGCCGCGTTGTGAGCCGCAGAAAATCGCCTCGGGCAATTCTTTTTCCAGGGCCACCCGTTGTGGTCCGTCACCGACGATGATGAGTTTCAGGTTGCGTTGTGGATAAGCGCTGGCGAGCTTGTCGAAGCAGCGCTTGAGCAGGCCGAGATTCTTTTCTGGCGCCAGGCGTCCTACGTGAATCACCGCGATGTCCTGCTCGCTCAGTCCCCATTGCTCACGCAGGGCGTTCAGGCGTTTGGTCGGGTGGAACAACTGACTGTCGACCCCTCGGGACAGCAGCGCGAGACGATCGAAATGTCGTCGTTCCAGTTCCAGGCGCTGGCTGACGCTCGGCACCAGGGTCAGCGCCGAACGATTGTGGAACCAGCGCAGATAGTGGGTCAGCAATCGTGTCAGCAGGCCGAGGCCGTACTGGTTGGTGTACTGCTGGAAATTGGTGTGGAAGCCGCTGACTACGGCGATGCCCAGGCGGCGCGCGGCTCGCAGTGCCGACAACCCGAGCGGGCCTTCGGTGGCGATGTACAGCACATCCGGGCGCTGGCGTGTCCAGCGGCGCAGTAACTTGTGCATCGACGACTGACCCCACTGCAACCCCGGATAACCCGGCAGCGGCCAGCCCCGGCACAACAGCAGCGCATCGTCTTCACTACGCTGCGGATCGTCACCCTGACGCGGCCGCACCAGTTCCACCCGATGCCCGCGCGCGCGCAAACCGTCGCACAAGCGGCCAAGGGTATTGGCCACCCCGTTGATTTCCGGTGGGAAGGTTTCGCTGATCAGAGTGATGTGTAGAGCTGTCGTCATGACCTCAGTGTCGGCTGAGGCCATGTCGTGGTTGTGACGTTCGGATGATGGATTTGTGAACGCGACTTCAGCGTTGCGTCACGAGGTTTTCGGCACCGCGCTCACGCACCCAGAACAGCGTAGCCCCGGCCACGGCGGCCGGCATCATCAGGATGTTCACCACTGGAATCAGCAACGCCAGGTAAACGATCCCGCCGAAGCTCATGCTCTGCCAGCGCTTCTGCCGAAGCCAGGCCAGCATCTCGTTCCAGCCCAGCTTGTGGTTGTCCGCCGGGTAGTCGATGTACTGGATCGCCATCATCCACACGCCGAACAGCAGCCACAGCGGTGCGGCGACGATGTTTACCACCGGGATGAACGAGAGGATGAACAGGCCGATCGCCCGGGGCAGGAAGTAGCCGAGCTTGCGCATTTCCCGGGCCAGGGTGCGCGGAATCATCGCAATCAGTTCGCCCCAACTGAAGGCCGGGAAGTCGTCGGTGCCGCGTACCACGACTTCGACTTTTTCCGCGAGGAAGCCGTTGAACGGCGCCGCGATCACGTTGGCCAGCATGGTGAAGGTGAAAAACACCATCAATGCCACCAGCACCACGAACAGCGGCCACAGGATGTAGCTCAGAAAGCTCAGCCAGTCGGGGAGCGACGGCATCAGGGTATCGACCCACAGGCTGAACTGGTGGCCGGCGAAATAGATCAATCCGACGAACAGCACCAGGTTGATGGCCAGCGGCAGCAGCACAAAAAGGCGCAGGCCAGGGCTCAAGACCAGTTTCAGGCCTTCACGCAGGTATTGCGGGCCTGAGAGAACAGGGGCGGGCATAAGGTGCTCCGAGCAAGGGAAATCGCGCCGACCTTACCGACTTTGCATAACCTGTGAAAGCGCGGCAGCGGGATCGACATTCACTGTAACAAAGACGTCCATCTCGTCAGTGTGTCGGCATAGAGACCACCTATGAGCTGGATTGTTAAACCGTATTTCCTTAATCTTGCCCCCCTCGATACGCTGCACCCAACTTTTTACAGGACTGTCGAGCTCATGCCTTCCCCAAGGTTATCCACAGTCCTTTTTTATTCTCGCCGGCAGTCCGGCGTCCGCGCCTGATGTATTGGCCGGTCAACAGGAGACAGGTTCATGTCTGAAGTCCGTCATTCGCGAGTGATCATCCTCGGTTCCGGCCCTGCCGGTTACAGCGCTGCTGTCTACGCTGCCCGTGCCAACCTCAAGCCGCTGCTGATCACCGGCATGCAGGCTGGCGGTCAACTGACCACCACCACCGAAGTCGACAACTGGCCGGGCGACGTCCACGGTCTGACCGGTCCGGTGCTGATGGAGCGCATGCGTGAGCACGCCGAGCGTTTTGAAACCGAGATCGTGTTCGATCACATCAACGCGGTGGACTTCGCTTCCAAACCGTACAGCCTGACTGGCGACAGCGGCACCTACACCTGCGACGCCCTGATCATCGCCACCGGCGCCAGCGCTCGTTACCTGGGCCTGCCGTCGGAAGAAGCGTTCATGGGCAAAGGCGTTTCGGCCTGCGCGACCTGCGACGGTTTCTTCTATCGCAACAAGCCGGTGGCCGTGGTCGGTGGCGGCAACACCGCTGTCGAAGAAGCCCTGTACCTGGCCAACATCGCCAGCAAGGTCACCCTGATCCACCGTCGCGAAACCTTCCGCGCCGAGAAGATCCTGATCGACAAGCTCAACGCCCGTGTGGCCGAAGGCAAGATCGAGCTGAAACTGAATGCGACCCTGGACGAAGTGCTGGGCGACAACATGGGCGTGACCGGTGCACGTCTGAAGAACAACGACGGCAGCTTCGACGAAATCAAGGTCGACGGCGTGTTCATCGCGATCGGTCACACTCCGAACACCTCGCTGTTCGAAGGTCAGTTGGAATTGAAAGACGGCTACCTGGTCGTTCAGGGCGGCCGTGAAGGCAACGCCACCGCGACCAGCGTCGAAGGCATCTTTGCTGCCGGCGACGTGGCCGACCACGTTTACCGTCAGGCCATCACCTCGGCCGGCGCCGGCTGCATGGCGGCACTGGACACCGAGCGTTACCTGGACGATCTGCAAAACGCTTCGTTCTAAGATTGCAGACATAAAAAAACCGGCCAATTGGCCGGTTTTTTCATGCTCGCGATTCGCTCGGAATCAACGGCGCGTCAGCGGCTGCGCTTCGAACTTCACGCCCGCCAGACCGTGCTGGATCAGCGCACGGATATTGCCGTGATCGCTGCCTTCAGGCGTCGCCACGACCGAACGGTAGTGTTCGCCGAACGCCAGCAGCGCTTCTTCATCGCTCAAGCCTTCCAGCAGCGCCAGACCCAGCGTCTTGCACGAACCTTCATTCTGCCCGGCCGCGTTTTCCACGCCTCCGTTGTTGAACGCCTGTGGCTGGTAGTCGTAACCGGCGGCGACGAACGCCAGGGTGTCGGCAAAAACGTGTTCGCCGCTCTTGAGGCTGGCGCGCAGGGTGTTCAGATCACTCATGAGTTCCGGTGCCTTATTAACAGTTACCATAATTTTTCCTAAGCAAAATCAGAAAGTTATAAATCCTAACTCTTTTTAACTTTTTTCGGCTCGTTTCGGTCATGCCCCAGCAAGTAAGTTCAAGGTCTTTACCACTACTGTCGCTGAGTCGACCAAGGCTATTACGATGGCCTTTATCAGAACATCGCAGAGATGCCCGACCGAAATCGGCGATTCTGTAGGCGAGGACACCTGATCATTTTTTCAGCGGCTGCAGATAGCTGAGATCAGTTAGAGACCTATTTCGGCTAGCTCAATTCGAATCCTTTCGAGCAAATGGTCCTTGTTGGCATCCTCGCTTGAGGTGAGGTAGCCAGCGACGATTATGCTCATTGGATGAACCCCGAGAACATCCGCCATCTGCTCGATTTTGTCTATTGAAGCGCTGCCTCTTCCTGCTTCGAGGTTGCTTATGTAGGGCTGGCTTGGACCTAAGCTTTCTTGGGGAATGTCCCTTTTCAGTCGATATGACTTAATGGAGGTACCTATGGCCCGCTTGAGTTCCAATCGCATGAGTACTTCTCGCAAAAGGAACGATAAGGCCGGTCAATGCAGTTTTGTTCTATACTGTGCGCAGTATAATTTCGCGAATCACTCTGATTTTTTATTCAATGGGCGTTGTCTGTTACCGCTGTTGCGAGATTGATACGTTTATGAAAACGAAATCATCAAGGCTGCCCGTCCACATCGAGCTGACGCAGCGGACGTTGCTTGGAGACGGAACGTGTTTTGTCCGATTGAGAACGCTTGATGAGCTGGATGAGTTTTGGAGTAAGCATCGGGAAAAATTTCCCTTCGCCTGTGAAGGAAAAAACACCGATGAGCCGATCTTTCTACGCGAGTATGAATGGGTGTTCGGCCCTTCCAAGGCTGCGGTGATTCGCACGGTTTTGCGTTGGGGACGGTCAGGCATCGACTGCGAGTTTTATGATTGGGCGAAACTTAATCCGCAACTGCACGAAATGTTTTTCCTGGATCGCGATGCATATCGCGATGCCATGATTGAAAGGGGCATTTGGTTAGAAAAAAATGAGGCGGATTTTCGGTCCGATTGCGTTCGCAGAACTATCGAGACATACCGCGGCTGGTGGCGCTTTTGCAATTTGCCCAGTGGGTACAGCCCTAACGATTGGCTGAATGGAGACCGGGGGCATGAGGAGTTGATTGATCCTCACATGGCCTATCAGAGGGTCGCGATCACACTTCAAGAGCAAACGTTTGATGATTGGCGGCAATCCGATTTTTGGGAGATTGAATCTCATAATGTTGAAAGCATCGACGAGCTTATTCAGTATTGGAAGAGTGAGCGTGCAACGGGAGCTGGCTATTATGGAGAGGAAAACGAACTCCCTGAGAGCGCTCGCTGAGCTCTGTTGCGCGTGATGATGAGAGCTTGAACGCTTCAAAAAGCTACATCAGCTGACCATGACATCGTCATTCGATCAAACTCATGATAGAGGCCGCCTTGGTGGATCAAAGTACCCGCTTCGTTGGCCATGCTGGTGATTTCTTTTTTCTTGGAGCCAAAAAAATCGATAATGTCGATCTCCAAATTTGAAACAGTAAAAACATTGAGTCTCGGGAGATTCGAGCGCAAGCGATAGTGAGTATGCCGGCGTTTAGTCGTACCAAGTAAACATAACTGATCGGAATAATCTCTTGGCAGAAAGTCCGCTTTTGGCTGCTATTCTTGGTCAGTCTGACGGCAGCACCGGTTTACTGGATCATCTACGCTGTGGAGGCGTTCGTGCTGTACAAAATCGATGTAGCGAAAAAGGCGACAGCACCCACGCGATAAATCCGCGCAGAAGTTACGCGCAGAACGGGCACTAAAAACCGCGTTTATCGAAGGTTCAAGGCTCACCGCTCAGAAAGAATCCTTCAGGTTTTTGGCGGCTTTCGCGTACTCCACACATGGGCAAGAAACGCCAATTTCAGGCTTCGCATAGCACGCGTCTCCCCGCTAAAATGCCGCTGTAATTCAGGATTGCGAACCTAGTATGGCAAAGGCTCCAAGGAAAAAGTCCGCTCGGGTGGCTCCACCCCAGAAAAGCCCGACTGTAAAACGCGGACGGAAAAATGTAGCAAGCCCTGTCTCCACAGGTGATCGCGGCGGCTCATTCGAGCGCCGCGTTCAAGCTGTCCGCCTTCTCGCCATGTGCCTGGGATTACAGTGTCCCGGTGCTCGTGATGGATTCTTAATCACCCGCTTGCTGTTCCAGGGTCGAGTCTTCGATCACGATACGGACGATCTGATCATTTTCCTGCGCCATCCCCTTACCGGGCAAATTGCCAAGCAATGCTTGCAGATGAAGCGATCACTAAAGCCCACTAACAATAAAATCTTCAATGAGGCGGTCGGGCTCGCCTGGTTGGATTTTTCCAAACCTAATTTTCAACGCAACCTGGACGAACTGCTCATCGTCTATTACGCCGCTAGCATCACCTCAATGCAGGGTGCCGTAGAAGTCGTGCGTCATGCGATGGTTTCCAGCTCCGCTGAAGATTGGCACGTGCGCGTCCATGCGGAAAGCTTCAGCAACGAGAGCAACCGCAAAGCCTACGCGGCGATCAAGCACGCAGTGGAGCTTCAAAAGGGCTCAGAGGTGGACAAGGTAGAGCTGTACCCTTTTGTGCTCCATCTTAAGTTCATGCCACATGACCTGGACTCTGACCGCAGCATTGAGGTCGACAACCAGAAACAGCTTATAAGTCAGCGAATTTTTTCCCGTCAGAGTAGCGATGTGTGGGCCACGCTACAGGCCGTGTGCGCTGAGCTGAACAGCTCGGCTGGGCAAATTTGCGAAGACACTGCAGAGCGCCATCTAGGGGCGCTAGTCTTGGAGTTTCAACTCACTCGTTTAATCTGGAATGGCTTTCATGCCGGTCAAGGCGCGGGGCTGGATGGTGCGACCGGCAGGCTGACCTCCGCCCTACCTTTAAGCCCTGAAGTCCAGAGCCAAATAGCAGAAATCCTGAAGCCTAACCGAAGCAACGGCGCAGTCGTCCAGGACGTTTTCGTGACGGACGACCTCCCCTCCGGTAGCGCGGCTTCTGACAATTCGTTCATCTCACGACAACTCGATCGAATCACCGAAGGACAGAGAGAGCACCGGTATAAGGACAGCCTTGGGCAACTCAATCTTCTTGAAAGTGATTTGGATGATTTTGACGCCCATCAGAAGGCCAGATGGTATCTACTGCGTGGCCTTTCGCTGTGGCACCTAGGCAACGATGAGGCTGCTGCAAACGATTTCGATAAGGCTGCCAACCTCTACGATTCGGATGATCGAATTGCGGCGGCTGCGGTGCGCGCTCGAATGCTGCGAAATGAGGGCCAGGCAGCAGTGGAAATTGGTCGCGCGATGCTGGAAAGGTTTCCTGAGTCCTATACCGTCTGGGCTGTAGCAACCAACGCTCGATTGCTCGTTGGCGAGCGATTGAATGAAAATGAAATACCTAGCATTTTCGCAGAAAAAGCCGCTGCCTGGCAGTTGGTCGCTTCGTCGCTCGGCGAGCGGGGCGACGATGACGCCGCTGTACGAGTCATTCGCATAGCGCTGGACAAACCCGATTGCTCGTTCTTCATCCTTGAGTCTTATCTGCGCTACGCCATTCGCCTCGCGACGGTGGATGAAGTTCGAGTGAACTGCCGATCGCTGCTGCCCAGCCATGCTGAGGTCTTATCAGACGCGATGTCTCGCTTCGACGACCGCGATAACACGATCTGGTCGTCTCAAAGTCCTAAAGTCGTGAGTGATGTCATCGCTCACCTGGCTTATGGAATGCTACTGCTTCAGCGCCCCTCAGAAGCTATCGAGCTTATCCAGCAAGCAAAAATGAAGGACATTCATTTCACTGATGTCATTACAAGGGTTGAAGTCGAAGCGATGTGCGACCTCGATCGCTGGGCAGACGTGACCGACCGCTTCCAGTTTGCGATCGACACATTACCCGATGAGACCCTACTCAGGTTCGGACAAGCGTGCATGGCACAATCACGTCCAGATCTGCTGCAGCTCGCTCGCGATGAGGTGGCGCGGCGGAAAGAGTCGGACGTTGCACCGCGCATAGCGGTCATGCTTCGACACATTCACTGGGAGATGTTACTGCACGACGATGCGACAGCCCTTCGCTCGGAGCTGTCGGACGCCGGCATAACACCGCGCAGTACGTCGGTCATCGATTTGTGCTTTGCGGCCCAGGCGTATAAAGACGATGAATCGCTGCAAAATCGTTATGTAGATCGCATTGCAGAACTTGCCCCTGCATGCACGGATCCGCAGGAGCTGGCACTGGGAGCGCGAGCAATGCTGCGCGCCCACCGCTACGAAAATGCGATTGGTCTTTTTGAAAAGCTGCTGCCAGCGGATGCGTTTACACCTCTGCATATTGATTTGCTTCACTGTTACATCCTGACAGGCCGGCAGGCGCAAGCCCTAAAACTCCTCGAATCGATGCCCGCAACTTGGCGCGATTCACCCCAAGCGCAAGAGCAGGCGTTGTTCCTCTTTAACAGTGTCGGCGACTGGGCGCGCATGCGGGAGCTCGTAGAGAGGACAGTCTGCGAAAACCGTAAAAACGCGAACGCCTGGCTGACGCTGATTCGTGTTGCGGCGTGTGAGGGCGTACTCGATCTGGATACGCTCGTCTCGGACATGCCACACGATCTGGCGGGAGCCCCAAAAGACCTGTTGTTATTGGCCAGTATCGAAATGCGTCATGGTCAAGTTGAGAAAGGCTTGAACCGGATCGCGTGCATTGTACGAAACAATCTCGGCGACGTTGAGCTGGCCGCCACTCACATACAGGTGATGTTGACCTTGTCGCAAGAAGCGACGCAGGTCATGGAAAAGGTTCATCAGGTACCGGCGGCAGTAGAGCCAGGAGCATCGATCGAACTAGCCGACGAAAAAGGCAACCTTCAGCGTGTGAGCATCGACTTTGCGGATGCGACTCCCCCCTCCTCAGGTGCTGAGTTCATTGCACCTGATTCGCAGTTCGCTACAAGAATGATGGGGCTGCGTGTGTCAGAAACAGTTTCCTTCGACAATCTGATGGGCACCCAAGTGCTGGAGATTAAGCACATCATGTCCCTTCATCAACGGCTGCTGGAACTGTCACATAAGCTTGTCAGAGACTCCGTTGTACCCAGCAAGTCCCTCGTTGCGATGACGATCCCGACAAACGCCAATGGCGAGATGGATTTTTCGGTTTTTCTGCAGCAACTCGACCGACATCAATCCAGGGTCGCCGACCTGCTTAGGCTTTATGAGCAGAATCCACTCACGCTCAATTTGGTCGCCAGCCAATTGGGGCGAGATATTATTGATCTTGTTCGTGACTGGCCCTTGGATGGCCCCTTCCTGGAAGTCTCCACGGTGGCAGGCACCGCTCATGACATCCTCCCATGCCCGCTACACGCATCGAACTGGGTTGTTGATCTGGCCATGCTTACCGAGCTGGCCATGTTCGGGCTTTTGGATGTGCTCAGTCATCTGTCCAAGGTTTACGTCAGCACCGCCACTCGACAGGCACTCGACATGAAGATCGAATCATCAGCCACACTGCGCAAGAGTGGCACGATCTTCGCGCACGAGGGGCAGTTGGGGTTTCATGAAGAAACTGCGCAGACGCATGCTCGTGAGCAAGCATTCCTTAATAGTATCGACATCGCGATTGCCAGCTTTTGCACCGTTGTACCTGCATATGGCCCCCTTCAACCCGCACCCGAGTTGCAGCGACTTCGGGACATACTTGATAGGGAGGCGCATGCGACTCTCATGCTATGCAAGGAGTATGCGGCCGGCCTACTCTCTCTGGATGCACGTCTACGCCAACTCGCCTCGGTGCTGGATGTGCATTCTGCCTCGCCCCAGATGCTACTCAAAGGCATGGCTGACAGCGGTGCCCTGAGACGTGTGGAATACTCGTGCACACTGATCAAAATGATCATCGCACATCGCGGCTTCATCTCAGTGGGCATCCCGGATCTAGTAGGGATGATGGATCAAGGCTTGGCTTTCTCGAACGCAGGCATCCAAAGCCTACGGGCATACCTCGCGGCACCAACCGTGGAATTCCGATCGGCGAGCTTCACTATCATCGGCTTCATCAAGCAGATGCATGTGTCCGGCAGGTGCACCTTTGCCATGATGCTGGAGTTGATCATGCATTTGGTTGAACCTCTGTTTCGGCATCCGGACTGCCCCAGTGATTTTCTAGACCATAGCCTTAAAGGATTCTCGTCGTTGAGTGAGTACGGGCTTACGGATACACACTTCGAGCTCATCAAGTGTTCACTGATATGCGCCAAAGACGACGCTCAGCATCCGCAACAGTCAAGCCCCCTAAACGCCCAGATTGTCTATCTGCGCAGAGCACCGCTTTACAGCATCGAAGACGAGGAGGCGTTGTTAGCCCGTGTTGTGCCCGTTGAGTCCTCGATCGATGAATCGATAATTTCCGAACAAGTCGCTGAACAGTCAGACACGCAGGCTGCGGATATCGTCCAAGAGCGAATCGCGAGTAACACGCTAGGAGAAGCTCAAGCGCGAGTTAAGACAGCTGATACAGAAGAATGAAAATCCCCGGTCGCTTCTGCCGGATAGACTCCTTATGACTGTGAGCCACTCTCCGCAAACGGCCGCTATGGGGCGATTTCGGCTTGTGACGACAGGCAGCTATTGGCCGATTGTTGCCTGCGACCCAGGGCCGCGAATAACTGTGGATTCAACCGATCGATGCAAGATGAAGCAGATCCCCAGGGTCCATTACACCAAAAACCGAAATAACTGAATATCCGTTTTATCAAAAGGCTTTTCACGCCGAGATACAGAAAAGCCTTTTTTATCTACAAAAACTGACGAAACAGCAGATCCATGATATACGATGTTATCGCGAAGTTTTCAGTGCGAAGCGAAGAAGCTAATATACCGCTCATACTATAACGCCCAGGACTCAGGCATTAGAAGCGCGATATTGTTTCTTGTGTATTTACGTATTTATCATTAAGTCAGATATCTGTTGTCATCTGCTTGGGAAGTTTTTTTTGTTTCATTCCATCCTGGATCTGTATGGTTCCCCGTATGCAACAGCTAACCTCGTGCAAAAAATCAAAGATACTTCTGCAAATAGACAGCAAATGCTCGATTTCAGTTGCGATCATTCTATTTATAGGGGTAACGGCGACTATTAACGGTTGACTCGATCAACTCCATATTTTGCTTTCCGAGGTCGTCAATCATTGTTTCGAAAAAGCGTAACCAAAATTCGTGGCCCAGTTGGAAAATATGGTCATCCGCGTCTGGGGCATTTTTTGAAAACGGGTTCGCCAAATTAAACGCCCTAACAACTGCTTTATCTAGCGTCACACCTATATAAGGTGCAGCCCTATCGGTTGCCTTAGTAAAAAAAGTCCAAGTACCATTACCATTATCCCGAAGCCCAAACCCTCGATTGCCGCTTACAGGGTGCCAATCATCTTTAATTGTCCTAACTGTGGTGAAGATGAAATCTAAATCACTAGCGCAAGTTACGAGAACATCTCCCTGCTCAAGCACCGGCTTAAGAGTACCTAAAGTTGCATGCAGAGTTAGTACAGGCTGAAGTGTCGCCAAAACAAAACTCATTAGAGCGCCATTCGGATTAGATGAAAGCCAAACTTTCTCGTTTGTTTTTTGAGTTTCATCAGGTCCTGCCGACTTTCTGTATGGCAGGAAGTACTGCCCTGAATCTACTCGACCTCCCTTTGCATACATTGGAAATTTTTTGCGCATGTAGAGAAATACATCTTGAATTGTTTTACTCGGATGGCGACGAAATGTGTAGCTGTAGTAGTCAAGGTTGACATTGTCGCTACTTCCCGACTTCAGTTGCTGAATTTCTATAACTTCAGGATTGGTCGTTGTTGGTGAGAAACTCAGCAAATCTTGCCAATCGTTTGGATCGCTAGACTTTGGGTTAGCCAAAGGAGAGAAACAAGCAGCATGGAGTATCGAACATTGGAAAAAAACAAGTATGGTCGCCAAAACTCTGATAACTATCGAATATGTTTTCACGATAAATTCCCCTTGTCAGGTGTTGTTCAAGGGACGGGATTGGATGGCATGCCCAAACTTGATTCTGACTAGACTTAGATCCGGGCTATCAGCCAATGCTACGCCATGAAAATAGCGCGCATTGCCAACTCGACGTTCTTTAAGGGCTACTCGGGTGTTAGGTGCTGACTCTAAGTTTAAACTTACTCCATCTAAGTATTGCAGCATATCCAGCTCAAATGATACTGTTTTGTCGTAGACAGGGCCAACAGTTATTTGTCGCTGATTTCGCTGATCGACCCATGCCACAGGTTCCTCATATAGGAGTGAGGCGTATATCCAGTTTGCTGTAGTAGATAACTCTAGACCTTCTACAGCATGAGGTTGATACCTGTAGAGTGCTAAACCACACCATCCAAAGAACTCGCCGGCAATGGAAACATCGAAAAACCATAATTTTTTGCGCGGATTAAAACGTACAGCATAGGCTGCGAGCGAAACATAAGTACTATCAGAATTTTTTTGAGGTAGTCGCACTCCATCACGGTAGATTACGGCGGCACTACCGCCAACAATATTTGAAGGATATAGCTTTGGATCAAAGTGCGACTCAACCTTTGAACTTGATTGGTTCAGCACGAAGTCACTTGCCCTTGGCAGACGTTTGGTCTGTATCAGTTTAGCTCGTTCGATTGGATCTTCCCCCCACTGACTCACATGCTTAGGCGTTTCAAATGCAGCTCCAATGGTATGTGAGAGATCCGCGGCGCAGGCAATCGCTATTCGTTCGCCCGGCCCCGAGAGAAACATCGGTCCACGTAGGTATACCCTCAATGCAAAATCCGCGCGATTTCCACGACCTTTGAAATCTTTGTACTCCCGTTTTAGTGGAACTACGTAGGCGACTTGAGGAGGAGTCATGTATACGGCACTCGGCACATCAAATGAGCGTGGATGCGAGCTGGTCGCGGGTAATCTCTCTAGATCCGCAACTTCATTTCCAAAACGGCAAGCGGCGGTAGCCACAATATCGATCACGCGCCGACGACAATCAGGTAATCTTAATTCGTCTATTTTAGTTACTTTTGAGGTCGTATGTTCTTCACCAAGAAATACATGTGATTCACTACACTGCAACGAGAACTGCTCAGTGAAAATGGTTTTTGAAAAAGTATCTTTTATTAAGTTTAGCAATGCTCTTGAGCTCGGCCTAGGAGGTTCAAATTGGCGAAAAATTACATTGTGGCGATCCGTCGATGCGTTTCCTGGTTGAAGACTGTATGCGTTTTTAAGCGATGTTGAATCAACAATATCTGTCCATGTGGCTTCAAGCCAGACTTCCTTTGTCGAGGGTGCATCTACAACAATGCGTCCTGAGATAAGGGCAATGTCAGGACGATCTAACGATTTACGTGCCAAACTCGGCGTCTTACGATCTGTTATCAGCTGAGATCCAACACTCATCGGTAGTAGTACCGGCTGCAACCTCGATTGCGGCACAGCATGAATCGCTTTTAGTTTTCGTTCGGCCAGAGTCGGGACGAGTAATTGTGGAGACACTGAACTGGCAAGGTATCGTCCACTTGAAGGAAACATACTTGCATTCTGACGTAAAAGGTTTTGCGGAAATATAGGGAGCAATGATATTTCGGCGTGAAAGGCAGGGGGGAGAGCTAACTCGACGTGACGACAGCCTCGAAAGAACCCCTTTTGTTTAAGCGTTGGTGGCGAATTCTGAATCGCTACTACCGTAACAACAATCGGGCGAAACTGTTCCCAAGCGCCCGGCTCCCCATAATACTCCGACACGGCTGGTAGCATTATATGCGGTACTAGATCACAGCTTGAACCATCAACTACGATGTTGTCTGTTGGCTGCAATGTCTCCGCACCATTGAGTAATTTTACGCGGATAACAACACCGTAGACGTCTGGGTCACAAAAGTAGTCGATATCGGTGGGATTCGTGGTGAACGCCTTCCCTATGTCGCGAATAATCCTCCGTCCACGATACCGTTTTGGCTCATCACTATTACGAAAAAGCACACCATGGAAGCGCGCCATCTCGACATCGATGGGCGTTGGAAGAATAGTGAACTCGGCCTTAGAGTGATCGGAACTCACATAAATCGTATCTACCTGCTCGCCGGTTTTTGATGCGTCTTCATCCCAGCTAAAAATCTCCCCGGCCTTGAGGGACGCGGTACGAAAGAATGGAAATTTTTGTTGATACAAAGAACCAAGAAACCGATCATCGACCTCGTTCGTACGGAGACTACAACCCCCTATAAAAACTGTTCGGAGTCGATATTCATAGATCTTGCCAAACTGGAGAGGCTCTGTCGCGCCATATCCGATTGGCATGGTTTCAAAGAATTTATTCTTGGCGATTTGGAGTTTTTCTGGGGCTGTCCCCATGGTAAGTAGATAATCGCGCGCCTGCCCTTTACTGAACCCATTGTAAACAGTCAATTCAGTGCTCGAGTATCCAACCTTAGGATCGTCCGGCTGTTCACGATCAATAAAATCTTCGGTGTTCTCCTCCCATATCACTCCACCAGCCAGATTTACGCGCTGGCGCAGTTGATGAGTGCTGGTGAAAGCTCTATTGTCATCGCTTCGTAAATCGAGTCGGTATCCAATCCACAGATCCTCTAGAAACAGACATGGCAGTTTTTTTACCCTGTCTTCTGGCGATTCCGCTTTTAAATCTACAGGAGTAACAAGGTCATCTTCTGGTGCGGAGAAAGTCACACCAGAGGTTTCTGAGGCAGAGAACCCGTATTGGTCTAACTTTAATTGATCGGGCGGACGAGTATCTACCCCCCTAAATACGTCGTACGGCATTCGGTCTGCAAAGCCTTCAGTTGCTCCTAGGCTATTCGTGCTCTGCACCAGAACTTGCTTTGTAATAAGGTGTTCGGCATTAACCGAGCAAGCTAAATATCTCGGTTCGAGCGTGTCAGCTTGCATTTTGTTCAGTAGAGCATAGCCCCCAGTAATTGGGCCCTGGCGGTTAGTATCAGCGTATGCTATTGGGTGTACATGAGTATCTATGATAAACGCCGTTGGTAAAAGGAGTTCAATCGTGATCGCGTCGCCACTAAAAAAATCAGTCGACTGGAGCTGAAGAACAAGGGGCACCAACTCTGGTACCGAAGAGTCTGCGGTGACGTCCCATGTTGTTACGGCTCCACATGCTCTACTGAGATGTTCATTTTTTAAACATGATTGAAGTGCGAGATTCAGATCATCGGTGGAAGCTTGGGCACCAGTAGATATCCCTGATATGGCCACGGACGCTAATTGTCTACGATCGATTTTCTGTAGAGCCCGTATAATATCGTTTTTCTTTTCCAATTCGAACGGGACAGCAGTCTTGATAAACGACACTATATCATCAAAAGAATCGCCACGGAGCAGTTCGATAACAGAGGTCTGCACACAACTGTTAAGCCATTTGACCGACGCTAAGTCGAGTGTTTCTAACCATTTCAGCAATGCTTTAGACTCAGGCAGAACCCCATCCGTTATAAACTCCGGCTGAAAGCCTATTTGTTTCGATGCAAAGCCAAAAAGTCCTAGCATTAAATTATGGAGCCCGTCCACGGTACGGTTTACATCTACGAAATGGTCCGCTTCCAGGCTGTCGAAGTAAGACGAATGGGAAAGCGAACTCGCAGAAGCTTCGACGTTCCCTAATCCAATGAGCTCCTTGAGTGCCTGCCTCTGACTGTTTGAGTCGGGCAAAGTCCTTTTTTTAAGCGCAACGTGTGCAACTACTTCACGCTGGTCAATCGGCTTCATCCTCCAATCTTCATACCTCCAAATAACACCTTGTATGGGAGAATCTTCCGGCCTGGAAAGCAAAGGATGCTGGTCTATAACTAAGTTAAGGAAATCATCGGAAAGTTTTGAGGACTGAGGGAGAACAAGTTTTGAAATTAGCCGAACAGGAAAAGATTTACGCTCTCCGCCAGCATCCTTTTCGGAAATCGATCCCAGCGGAAGGCAGATCACTGAATAACTAGCTTTCATGAACAGAACTCCTATACATAAGCACTTACGATCCGGTGGAATGCATTGATACGTTCAACGGACATTTCTTCAGGGAAGGGAGCGAAGGCGGCCGGTGAAAGCATTTCATTAGGTGCGTCAGTAGCATCAAATTGTAGGAGTATATTTTCGCTAGATGTGCCGCCTTGTTTTTCCTCTCTCTCAGCTGTGAACGAATAGGAGTAGCGAATGAATCCGATCTTAATCGATACTGTAACTGTGCAGGTACCTTTGAGTGACTTGCCACCTGAGTCTTCCAAGGCGATATATATCAATCCCGAAAAATGAATCAGTCCGGCAACAGACAGATTGGCAAATGCCTTAACGAAGGCCCTCAAAGTCACGCTCCCACCGACTGCGGTTCGCTGAACAGAATAGAAAATACCTGCCATTACACCAGCCTCTCCCTTGGCAATGCCGCCCCACGTAACCGGAATCAATGCCCCATATTCCATGGAGAATTCCAGTAACCGAATGCCACCAGTTGTGACTTCCAGATACATGTAGGCACGCCCTCCATACCAGGGAGGTACAAAAATAGTTAACGGATTTTCACGTGAGCTAAGAGCAAAACTTGCACTAAGTACATCTCTTCCCGAGAGGGGAATCTTCACCCCCCAAGTGAGCGTCAGATTTGTAACTTGCGCCGGTCCAATAAAAAGTGGCTGACCTTCTTCCTTAGGAAATCGCAGTGTCTGCCCAATTCGCACATTGGCTGGAGAAATATCAATATCAATCCCATAGCCGCCTCCCAGACCACCAAACGCTTTCGACAGCTGATTAACGAAAGCTAGCGGCCCAATAAGTCGTACGTCGGCAATATCAGTATTGAAACTCTTTTGTCCATCGGAGCCCATCTCGAATGACACGCTACGAAAATCCAACTCGATCGCACCAAACACCTCTACGGTGAAGTTCGTCATCTGTGCATGCGATGTTAGGGTTGCTCGTGCTGGATTTAACTTGAAGTTCGAAAAATCTAGCGGCAAGCCATCGAAGCCGGAATCCATGGAAGCCAGTGCATTCAACTCAAGAACGGTATCTCCCTTTGGCGTGAATTTCACTGCCCCCAAGTCCACTGGCTCGAATGCTCGGTTTGTCCAGTTTAAACCCGCCTCAATTCCAAATTTTACTGGAATTGAGAGTTCTTCATCCTGACCAGACTTTGCAGCTTCGATAAGATCTTTGAGATTAACCTGTCCCGGCGCGGTACCTAATGCACGCATAAGGTCGTCAATACCGACGACCCTAAAGGACCACTGCATTGGAACTGAAGTGTTGGGCTCTGTGGCGATACGTACACCATCAGCGTTAGTTTCACCATCGGTGACAATAATGTTTCGAAATAGGTCTGCAAATGTTAATCCTGGGAGAATTTGCGCATCTGCGCCAAACATCTCCCCAAGTTGGACATATGGGGGATTCGAATTTGGTCGATACATTAACGGAGAGAGTTGTTCCACCTGTGGAGGAAAGCCCATGAGAGTGTCCGCCGAATTACTAGCATCGGTAATCTCTGAAAGACTATTACTCTTGTCAAAGGGCTCTAGGTCGATCTGCCGACGATAAACAGCTCGATAAGCGGCATAGTCCAGTCGGCGCCCCATTGCGATGAATGCAGATTTTTTTTCTGTCGTATAGCCTTTCCATCGGCCGAGGTTAAAGGATGCATCGCCAATTGGCCCTGAGCTTTGAGTCACTGTACTGATATGAGTATCAGGAACAGACATGCCACCAGTAGACTCAGATGACGAGTTCATACCGAAACGGATCTCGTTGTTTATGTTCTCGAATAAGGCTAAAGGCATTTGATTGGTGCCACTTAATCCATAATAGAGGCGACAAATCCGGCTAGCTTTGGCTACAGGATTTTCCTCTGGCACTGGACCGGGCTCTGTGACAAGTTCGCGGGTCTCAAGGATGTAGAGATAGGGCAGATTCTGCGGGCCGAATTCATTAGGAATATTAATGTTATACAACTGGTCCGGAGATGTGGGTTCAGGATCAAGCAATGGGGTTGCCGTCGTTCTAGTATTGCGAAACGTCGCAAGGGACCAGCGTTCTTCGCCCCCGAGTTGAGACAGGGATGGGGATTGAAACTTCAGTGTTCGCACTCTCGGTACGAATGGTTGCTCGGCAATACCACTCGCAGAAAACTTTGGAACAGCTCCACGTACCCACTCAACCCAGTCGACGCGCTGTGACGTCCCCCCCCCCTCGTTAGGTTTTGCGAGTGCGATCTGGGCTGACCCATATTTTGCGAAGCGATATGGCTCCTGATTCCAAAGTTTATCGAGCACACGCAGACCGTCACTCATCGCATCCTTCGGAATCTGGTTTCCAGTTCCTGGTGCCTTCGGATCCGCACAAGGTGAGTTACTCTGTTTGTAACTCCAATTTGAACCAGGCTCCCAGATAAGTCCGTTTGCTCCGAGTGCGCGATTGCTAACATAAATCATTGGCATTCGAGACCGATGTTGATTTCCTGCCCAATCGGTTCCTAAATGTTCGAACTCAAAAGGCAAGCCTCCAGCTTTAGGCACGAAATAGTCATAGTCCCTATACACTCCGCTGTCTTTGGCCCCAGGAGGCAAATCCAGGGGGGGGGTCTTAATACTGGTAATTGAGATGTATTCGAACACTGTCTCCAAATGCCCAAGCCGAATCTGATTTGGTTGTGGAACTTGTAGAAAGGCTTGCTTCAACTGCGGAGCAACATAATTCCCAAATTCGTCCAGAATAAATGCGCGCTCCGACAAAACAACAAGCTCAACTGGCGTACCGAAGGGAAACAAATATCCAGCATCAATGAGCTCAACCTTCTGGTCACGCCCAAGGCTGGCAGAGTGCGTCCAGCCAGTTAATGCACACCCAGGGAATGCCTTCCAAGAGCTGTCTAGTTCAAGCCAGCCGCCTCGGGCACTCACATGAAATTGCGTGACGGCCAAAGTTCGGCCCTTGTCATAACAAGCGAAGGTACAGGTGTCCGTCTTCGTATCTACTGAGCGATAGTGCACCAACGCTGACTCGATCGATGTCGGCGCAGGTTTACCAGTGTAGGGAAATCGCCTTGATAAGCTGGTTGCGAGGTCGAGACGATCTCTTGAGCGAAGAGATGTGACGCGCCCGCTACTGTCTGGTGGCGAGACGTCAAGGCTGTCTGTGTACTCCACAACAAAATCGCCCGCAATTACTGAGCCAGACTCACTCAGTCTCCTAAATCCTCGCACACTGAATACTTCAAACTGCGTGCGTGCTCGATCGGTACTTTCATCTGCAAGCGAGGCAGTCCATATCTCAGTCCAACCATCTTCAAAATGCGGATGCGCAGAAGTTTCCCAGCGTAGGCTACTGTCTCCTTTTGTGTTATCCAGTTTCGAGCGTTTAATAGGCGTTAGTTCGACCCCCCAAGGGATTTCGATCCGCGTTGCCTCCCCCAACGTTCTGAAAACGCTCAAATCGTATCTTGAGGCCGCAGAAGAAAGGTCTGGCAGAATCATTTCTGATCGCGACCAATCTAGCAGTTCACCTATTTTCAGTGACACGCAATCCCTGCTGTCCACGAGCACTATCTCTGCAGGAGCGCTTGGAGTGAGTTCGATTTTAGAAAGTAAATCTTCCGAGATTACAAATGGCGGCTGAAGTAAATTTTCGATTGCACCCTCTGCGTAATGCTGGGGGGGGAGCAGAAAAACTAATCGGCAATCAGTTCGACCTTTAATCTTCTGTATGACACGACGCGAGAGAAATCTGTGCTCTTCATAGCCAATAGCAATAAGTTCAAGGAACAAATCATCGCTGGATCTTCGTAACGAGTAACGCGGCCACTTTCCAGATGATGGTAGTTGGCTGGGAGTATGAAGCGCCGACCAAGTTACATATCCTGCAAACGGTGCTAAAACTGCAAGAGACAGTGTGACTTTAAAAAACTGACGCCGCCCAGGCGCCAAAAGCTCATCCGGCTGTGATTTGTCGACTTCCATCTCCGTCCTCCTTGACATTACTCAAAGGGTTGGAACCAGAACGTTTCGCTATTGACTAAGGTACGATTGCGTCGAGGACAGTTACTCTCCGAACCCTACACCAGGGATGGTAGGTGACTTCTGGCTAGTTTTCCAATGCAAACAAAATCAAACACCAATAAAGCACGGCTTCAAAAAGCTGAGTAAAGTTTTTCGCCTCCTTCAGGAAGGTCCCCTCCGATGTTCATGCCCAACACGATCCAACGCTGACCACTGGGCCACATCGCATCTCGATATGAATAGGGTAACGAGAATGCTTATCAGCTTTGGTGCATGTCGATCGCTCGGGGATTGTTTTTTTTTGCTTTCACATCCCGATTTTCGTGTATCAGCACTTCGTTAATAGAAGCGAGGCTGGTGACCTTTACACAAAGCTCCTCGACTTCCTTGCGTAACTTCCGGTTCCTTTCTCGTTCGGCACTCAAATCCTGGTGTTTCACATCGCAAAGCGCGACTGGAGGGTCCCTGTATTTCACGGATCGCTTCGGCAATCTTCGGTTAGTAGTTGTGGATGAGTGCAGCGGATACGCCTATTTCGCGCGCTAGACCTGCGATAGATATCTTTTTTTCGAGCTGCCATGCTTGCTACAATTGAACGCCACTCCTTTGCACTTCCGGCGTGCGTTGGTTATGTCGATTCATTTGGGTACAGTGAATCGCCCGGGTTTTATAAACAGATCCAAACCTCAGATTTTGTCTGGTAATGACTGTACTGACCGGTTGCTTCTGGATCAGGCTGTTTAAAAACGCGTTCGTCATTTTGAAGTTAGTGTTGCTGCGTGAAATCAGTCGTCGCCCGCTTGGTAAACAGACCTAAAATTAGCATAAGAACGTGATTTTTGTGCTGTTTTCGTCCGTGGTTGTAGATCGAAAACGTTTTTACGCAGCCAAGGCCGATAGTGGCCTGCCGCGATGGGCTGCAGTCGACCCTAATCTGCCCATCGTTCACTACCTATTAGGACGGGCGGCTACCAGTCCTCAGTTGAAGAGCTAAACACTGTACTAAATGCGCCTAAGCCTAGTTTTTTTGCTTCCTCTTCAATTCGCCCAGCCAGCAGAACCTCGTTCTTGGTTGGAAAGTGACGCAAAAGGAATCGAGCATTTTGTCTAATGCGCTCAGGCACTTCCGTGTCGCATGCAAGCTCCGTCAGGAAATCGTGAGTTTGTGCGACTGATCTGGTTCGTTCAAATGGCATTGTCATTTAATCCTCCAGCCGTTGTGATCATCAGTCCAATACAAGGCAACTATGTTCGGTCAAATACGTTGGCAGTCCAACCCAACTTATCGTCCTGGCGGTCAGTCGCCAGTGATTGCTTTTGGCCGGAATTCACGCTGGTCGTCAACTGGAGTGCAATTGTGCAGCTCTTCATCCGATGAGACCTCCTACATCACTGGAATGACTCCACCGGTGGGGGGGGCGACCGAGGTTGATTACACATTTCATTGATGTCAGGTGCGCCACAGGAAAGCCCTTCACGCGGCAGATCTCACATTTGCCGCTCTAAAAGCCGCAGAGTCGGTTCGCGAATCTAACTTCGGAGTGAGCATATTTCCCCCAGACGTTTCCGCAGCTCTGTCTGAGTCTTGGCGGAGCTGAGTCCAATGTCGGGTGCACAGGCAATTAGATGTTGTTCTGAGCCCTCTGACCATCCTTCTGCATCATCATCAAGAGCCGTCCAGTGCTGAAGTTGCGAGCGGGCAGCATAACGGCAGATTTGGTCGTATCGTGCCTTCCCATCCCAAAGGTTTTCATCTATCCAATTTTTAGCCATAGAGCTGTGCCAAGTTGCACCAATGACCCGATCTTGCAGTTCCGGAGGCAAATATCCAAGCGCTCGCTTATAGCCAAGATGGCGAACCCAACTGGTGCTCAAAACCAACGCAACCATAGGGAAATCGTTAAGTAAATCAGCAAGAATTGGCGCCCACATGAAAAGTGTACCTTCGGTATTTAGTGTCGGCCCTTGGCGCCTCATGTACACGGCGTCAGGATGTAGGACGCCATCAAAATCAAGGAAAAGAATGCGTATATTCTTCTGCACCGAAATTTCTCCCGAAAGTGTCCCCCCGCCAAAATGGCGCCCCCCGTTAGTGTCTAAACCACTTTTGACGCTAACGGTAATCTAGTCTGTAGAAGCAATTCATATGTGTCTCCGACGGGGCTCGACGTCTCCTACCGCCTCATCTTGCCTTACTCAGTCTGTGTGGAAGTACAGCTATTGCCCTAAGGACATAAGCTAGGTTATGAACTAGACGTTTACGAACCGCCATGTGCTCAATAATGCTCACGACAGCTCCCTGAAGCGCAAAACAGATCAGTAGGAGAGGATTTGTACCATGACGGTCATAGAGCAAGCTGTAGACGTACTACAGAAGGCCAAGAACGTGGTCTTCTTCACTGGCGCCGGTATTTCCGCCGATAGCGGTATCCCCACGTACCGCGAAAAACTTACTGGAATCTGGACAGGATACGATCCGAGGGACTTAGAGACGGCCAAGGCCTTTCGAGATAACCCAGCACTGATATGGGGATGGTATCTATGGCGGCGGCTCCGAGTCGCGCAAGCGGAGCCAAATGCGGGACATCTTGCGGTAGCTCGCCTGGCTAACTCACAACACCAAGTCTCTGTTATTACCCAGAATATTGATGACCTTCATGAGCGAGCCGGGTCGTCAAATGTGGTGCATTTACATGGCAGTTTGGCGTTGCCAAAGTGTTTCGCCTGCCATCGGCCTGCGGCGGTTTCACCAGATCAATCAGATGTGCCGGATAATGGCGCTCTGATCGAACCTCCTCGGTGTCAGCGTTGTAACGGCAAAATGCGTCCAGCAGTGGTCTGGTACGGAGAGGATTTACCGCCCCAAGCTTGGAAGGCCGCGGTCAACCTAGTGAAGGATTGCGACCTTCTGATCTCAGTAGGCACTTCGGGCATTGTCATGCCTGCCGCAGGTATTCCCGACCTTGCATTGGCATCTGGAGCTTCCGTCATTCATGTAAACAAGGCTGACGTTGGAATGGGTGAGCAGAAGGAGTTCATGCTGATTGGGGCTGCCGCCGAAATACTTCCGATGCTGCTCGAGATGATGGATTCGGGTAAGTCTTAAGGGTTTGGCCCTTGAAAATGTGTGTTGAGCGCGCGCTTCTGATCTGCGCAGTCTAACGATGCGGGCGTTGTGTTGGCGATCGCTTACGATTATGGGTTTATAGGGAATTATAGAGCGATTATAGAGACGAGTTAGAGAGCCACTGAATTCGTGCTTTTGCCGCTGAGTCTGCCCGTCTCACGAGGAGAGACTGACTACTCTTGGGTCGTTCTGCTTAGCTTTTAAAACCCGATTTTCGTTTATCAAAACTTCGTTGAGAGACGCAAGGTTGGCGACCTTGGCACGTAGCTCCTCAATTTCCAAACGCAAAACACGGCTCTTCTCTCGTTCAACCCTGAGATCCTGGTGCTTTTCATCGCGTTGAGCGCGGCTAGATCGTCCTTGAATCTCTCGGATAGCCTCGGCGATCTTCGGATAGTGGTTATGAATCAGTGAAGCAGAAACACCAGCCTCACGTGCTACTGCTGCGATGCTAACCTTCTTTTCATCTGTTTTTGCTCGGCCACGTTCAATCCGGCGGAGCGCGAGTTGTAATTCCTTTTCTCGGGCGTCGGCGGACTTACGGTTGATCGTCATACTGCGTCACTCTCTGGGTCACAACCAAGTTGCATAAATACGTAACGACAACGTTCTAAGCCCTGAATAACGCGCATACGGCCAGTCTCGCCGATATCACTGCACGTTAATAGCTCCTTAAGATTGTTGTAAAGTTGTCGGTAGATGCCAAGATGGGCTTGTCCGATCACGGCATTGGTGCAGTCGCTGCAGCGTGTCCGTTCCAGCGTGTTTCCTACGCAGCCATCACTATCGGCTGTGCACCAGGCGTGACCGTTACTGCGGATAGCTGTGCTCTCCGCAATTGAAACAACCATTGCATTATGGTCTTTGAAGAGGGCTAAGTTTACTGGATCGCGCTGCCATCCTTTTATCGATTGCCCGTAACCACCAGCGAGACGATCGTCACGAATCCAACGGTCAACTGTGGCGAACTTGATGTCTTCTAGCTCCGCTTGGATGTCATTGCATAGTTCTAAGTCAAGATGCCCGCCCCAGTCATCGTCTATTGCATAGCCTAGGGTCATATCCATGCTCCAATGCGCAAAATGTTCACGAAGGTAACGTAGATCACCGAATTTGCTGTGAGCTACGTAGCTAGCAAACTTTCGACGGAACTGGTGGGTTGAAAGCGACCAAGTAAGCCCTGCATTCTTAGAGAACGTCTTGAGCGTACGATCCCACGAATCATCCGATAGTGTCCGAACCTGGCCATCTTTCCGCGGGCTTAATCCTAGAAACAACGCATGGCGGTGTTTCTGAGCAAAGGCGATTTCAGGGTCATTTGGGTTAATCCTACGTCGCTCCACGATCTCGGCGGCGATTATGGCCTGGTAAGGTATGGCCCATCGCTCCATCACACGTAGTGCCCTCACTCCTGCTTCGGGGATCATCCAGTCGTGTATACCGGAATCGGTCTTCTCCGATTTAGATCGCATCCAATGGAAGATTATACCGTCATCGTCCTGCGTGCGATGGTGTGCACCTAATTGGACGTTAGCTAGCTCGTGGTTGCGACAACCGGAGATGCTAGCCAGCACGATGTAGCAGGCAGAGCGCAGACTAAGAAGTGCATTGTTGAATGCAGTCAAATCACCCTCCCAGCCAAAGGCGGCAAGGTGTCGGTTCTTGACTTTAGTGATGTCCCTAGGCTGGTTTACCTTTTGCTCCTCAATAACAGTTGTGAGAGCGTCGCGTAGGTCGAGGAGTTGCTGTCCCCTTTGAACTTGGGCGTAGGCATTCTCGAACAAAGAACAGAACACTTCATCTGGTATTAGCGGTGTCTTTGCCCCGTGCTTATGAGGCGCACCGCTTCCGGTCATCCCTACCATTCCTCGACTAGAGTTACCGTACCAAGGATGTTGGGGCATTGGATCGAGAGTGTACTGACTCAATTCGTAGAGCGCTTCGACGGCTGAAAACCGATTATAAAGCCCAGCCTGAGACAATGGTTTGCCTTCGCGCTTGAATTGGCGGTATTCCCGGCAGCTATCAGCGTAAGCTTTACAGGCGATGGGGGTGACCGATGACAGACGACTGATCGAGAGCGCGTCCAAATAGTGTAGGAAGCCCATTATATTTCTAAAAAACTGACTCAGCGTCCCACCTTTTGGACGTTGTTGACCGGTCCGACCGCGTCGTAAGTAACGGAACATGACCTGTTTCATTATTCCTTTGAAGGCAATTGGCACATTCAGGAAATTTAGACGTTTATGACAGTCGCGAATGTTGGTGGGTCTATCGGAGAGCTGCCAATAGTCGTCGCCGTAGCGACTGAGAATGACCCAACGTCCATCAAGTTGAGTCACGCACACTATAAGAGCATTGCGTTGGTTCTCGGATAAGTCGCGAACATCTGATGGCTCCGATTTATCGTAGGCCCAAGACGTTGGAATCGAGGTCTTAGTGCTCATACAAAAATTTCCAAATGAGAGACCATATCGGTAGACCAAAAGGGATGTGGATTTTTGCGGGCACGCTCGCGTGCTGCTTCAACCGCAGTAAGCCTGAAAACTCTCCGCCTAAGTCCTTCTGCCACGATGTAGTCGTCAATTAGCCGAGGGATGTGCGCAAACTCTCGCGCCCAGCGCCGTTTGTCCATGCGGCTGCGCTCTTCGAATATGCGGAAGTAGAAGCTGAAGAGCTTGTACAAATCATTTTCCGTCACTGCGTAATGTTGACATCGAATGCAGTGGAGGAAATTCATGCACTTGGCGCCATCTCGCTTGGGGGCATATTGGCCGTGCACGGGATCACTACAGTGGCCCATAGGAGTCTTATAAGTAGAGCCAATCGTGCAAGTCAGCAACTCCTCAACCAAGATCTCGCCCATGAACCGCCAGTTACACTTAGAATCCTCGTTCGGCAATAAATAGTTTCGGCCAGCTACTGTGGGCGTGTTACCAAGCGCTATTGCAGTGGTCGCTAGGTCACCGTCCAGTAACTCGAAAATGCGGTTAGCGAAAGTCTTACGCAGACGTGAGATGTTGATTTTTAACGGCTGCCCATCGATGTCAGTCAGATTATTTTCAATCACAAGCTCCTGAATGGGACCTAACAATGAATTTTTTGAAAGTGCGGTAATTTTACCTCTTCTCTTTTCACCGCGTTCACGTGACTGATACAGCCATATTTGAGCTTTTAGGTCATCGCTAGCCTCCGCACGCAGCGGCTCGGTACGGGCGATGACATGTCGGATCAGGCGTTCAACGTTTGTCTTGACAGTCGGCGTAACCTCCAAAATACGCTCATTCGTGCTTTCACTGCGCAGGATGACTTTACTGGTATTGTGCCCACGCCTTTTTAACAGCGTTAGGAAGGCAGTGTTGTCCTTGGGGTGGGGACGCAGACAATCGATCTTCATCTCAAGGAGCGAGGTGGTGTTGCGCCCCGTGTGTAATGCGACTATGAATAAGGCATAAGTTAACAGCTTGCTGGTCAAAGGAACGTCGTCACACCAGATCGGCATAACTGCCTGTTTTAGCGCCTGCGCGAATGCTTGACGCTGTGCTTTCGGCAGAGGGGTCTCGCCTTTGACTTTCCGGTTGCTGTTTGGAAACGGGTTGCGTGGGAAGGTACTTGTATCACCTGTATCGACCAAGGCAATCACCCCAAGTTGGCCGAGAGCCAAAAGTACAGGTTTTACGGAGTTGTAGTAGTTCCTCTGGGAGACAGCGCTTACCCTCATCCCGGCGAGGTGGCCGATAAAACTGTCAATCAGTTCTCGGTCAATGTCCGCCTGGGTCAGTTCCCGTCTGAGTGCGGTCGCGCGCAATGCAAGAAAATCAAAGAAGCGACACAAACCACTAGTACAGTATCGAGTCACAGTACTGACCTCGATATTACTATTCGGAATGGCTAAGAAATGCTCAATTTGTCTTTGGCAGGCATAGGTGATCGGATCGATATCTAATCCGTACCAAGGAGCAAAATCGAAGCTCCGGTAGGTCGTGGTATTTCGACCAAATTTAACTAAGGTAATTGCTGGAGGAATAGCCTCTGGAGCTACGACTTCACCACCACGATAATCAAAGCCTTTTCCGATCTGCGGAGTGCTCAGATCGATTCTGACGTAGTCTTTGTGCTTGCCCATTAGACAGATTCCAGACTGTCATTCAGCTCGTCGTTGTAAGCCAGTACCGCATTATCAGCCAATTCGTTGATCAGATGCAGGTACACAATGGTTGTCTGGATCGAGTTGTGGCCGAGTTGCTTTTGCAGGAATATAAGAGGTTCTACGCCACCACGATTGCGTTGAAGAGTAACCAAGGTGTGAGTGGCATAAGTGTGGCGGAGCATGTGAGGATAAACTTTGATGCCTGCCTTTTTACCAATATTACTGACGATGCGCTCTATGCCCTTTCCATCATTGGAGAAAGGTTCTCCGAATTGATTGAGGAACAGCGGTTTGTGCTTTGTTGGGCTAAGAGAGCCCCGTTCACCGCGAGCCTGGATCACGTAACGGTACACCTCTGAGAGAAAGCGTCGACTGACGTAGATGTCACGTGCTTTGCTGCCCTTGGTAAGCATTCCATGTCCATCGTAGGGATCGAGATGAATCCGAATGTTGTGCCCGAGTTGGGTTTTGTTTGGATCTAAGACGTAGTCAAGAGGAAAGGTAGCGATTTCCTCGCGACGCAAGCCGGTGCAAAGCGCAAACCGAATCATCATTCGATGATGAGGATTTTCAGCAAACTTCAAGAGCGTCTTGATTTGGTCGCTGCTCAAAAATTTTGGCAGCGAATTATGCACGCGAGGCATCAAATCGTTTGCCATGGCTTTGCCGCCACTTGCATCTACGTGTGCAAGAAACCTAGTTTTACGCGTAACTCTTCTTTCTTCATAGCTAAACGGCAGCCGGGACACCCATTTCTGTCTTTGTGCATATTCGTAGAATTTGCAGATATAGTGCATCCGTTGTCGCGTCGTTGATGGAGCCAAATTGCATTGAACTAGGCAGTAATCTCGATAGGCAGCGACAATGCTCTTGGCTTCACCAACGTCAACGTCGTGCCAATCGAGTTCATGCACCTGCAGAAAGCTGAAGTAGTCATATAAAGCACGACCAGTGCTTGGCCAGGACTTCACTGAGCCAATGGCCCCACTAAGTAGGTAATGACGAAGGAAATCATTGGCGGGAACACAGCTTTCCATCGTGTCCCAAAGCAGGATCGGAAAACCGGGATACGGACGACCAGCAATCACTAAATCTTTAGTAGCCCAAATAAGCTCCATCAGCCAGCCCTCACTCTGACGAATCGAGAGCCCTTGTCGAAAAGGGCCTCAGAGTCAGAGGCTTAAGCTATAGCGCCTGAAGCTCAACTCCTAGTTCATAAAACTAGCTTGTTGTTAACACTTAGCAAGCGCCTAATCATTGGGTTTTCCTTTGGCGAACGCCGCTTGTTGTTCGGCGCTGGCTTCTTGCTGATATTGGGCTTTCCACTCGGCGTACGGCATGCCGTAAACCACTTCGCGGGCATCGTCGAGGCTGACGTCGATCTGGCGCTCGTCGGCGGCGGCCTTGTACCACTTGGACAGGCAATTGCGGCAGAACCCGGAGAGGTTCATCAGGTCGATGTTCTGCACATCCTTGCGGCTGTCCAGGTGGGCGACCAGCCGGCGGAAGGCGGCGGCTTCGAGTTCGAGGCGTTGTTGCTCGGTCATGATGGGCTCTGTGCAGTCAAATCGTGGCGCGGATGATAAAAGTCTGACGCTTGAAGCGCTAGACGCACTCAGCGGCTGGCGGCGAGGGTGATCGACACCGACTCGGCAAAACGCAACGCGTGCGGCTTGTCGACTTCGACCTCGGCGTACAGCACCGATTCGTTGACCATCACCAGATCCAGCAATTCCTGGGTCAGGCGTTCGAGCAGCGCGAAGCGGTTGCCTTCCACGTGGGCGATGATCGCCTTGGTGATGGTGCGGTAGTTCAGCGCGTGGTCGATGTCGTTGTCGCGCACCGCTTCCTGCGCGGCGTACAGGATGGTCAGGTTGATCAGCACATCCTGCTTGTTGAGGATTTCGTCCTCGTTGATCCCGATAAAGGTGCGCAGGCGCAGATCCTTGACCCGGATGCGCGCCATTCCCGGTTGAAGTTGTGGCATTTACTTGCTCCGTCCAATCAATTGCAGGAACTCCTGGCGGGTGTTGCTCGACTCGCGGAAGGCGCCGAGCATGACCGAGGTGTTCATGGTCGAATTCTGTTTCTCGACACCGCGCATCATCATGCACATGTGCCGGGCCTCGATGACCACCGCGACACCGGCGGCATCGGTGACTTGCTGGACCGCCTCGGCGATCTGCCGGGTGAGGTTTTCCTGGATCTGCAGGCGGCGGGCGAACATGTCCACCAGCCGTGCGATCTTCGACAGCCCCAGCACCTTGCCCGTCGGAATATAAGCCACATGGGCCTTGCCGATGAAGGGCAGCAGGTGATGTTCGCACAACGAGTAGAGCTCGATGTCCGCGACGATGATCATCTCGTCGGTGTCGGAAGCAAACAGCGCACCATTGACGATCTCGTCGACGCTCTGCTCATAGCCGTGACACAGATACTGCATGGCCTTGGCCGCCCGCACCGGTGTGTCGAGCAAGCCTTCACGGTCGGGATCTTCACCGAGGCCGATCAGGATCTCGCGGTAGTTTTCGGGCAGGGAACGGGTCATGGAGCATCCTCGCGGGGGCGTTTTACTTGACGTGCCGCCCGCCGTTGACGGTCAGGGTCGTGCCGGTGACATAAGGGTTGTCGAGCAGGTAGCGCAGGCTCTGATAGATCACTTCGCTGCCGGGTTCGATGCCCAGCGCGGACTTGGCCAGCGCCTTGGCGCGGTATGCCGCGTCGTCGTCGGGATTGAACAATAGCAGGGCTGGCGCGATGCCGTTGACCTTGATTGACGGGGCGTAGCGCGCGGCGAAGGACAGCGTGAGACTGTCGAGCCCGGCCTTGCTGGCGCAATAGCCGATGTGTTTGCTGCTGCCCTTGCGGGTGACGTCGTCGCTGATGTGGATGATATCGGCGGGGTTCGACCGTCGCAGCAGGTCGGCGCAATGCAGATTGATCAGGTACGGCGCCAGCATGTGGATGTTGAACATGCGGGTGAAGGCTTCGGCTTCGTCGTCCCCGTTTTCCTCCAGCCACTCGGAGGCGTTGTGGACGATGGCTCGCAGGCTGTCGGTGTGGGTTTTCAGTTCGGCGATGAACGCCAGGATGGAACTTTCACTGGAAAAGTCCGCGAACACGCCGATCGCGCCCAGGTCCTTTAGCGTCTTCACGCCCGGACGTTCGCTGCGGTAAGTGAAGATGACCCGGTGACCGTCCTCCAGCAACCGCTGCGCACAATGCAGCCCGACGCGCTGGCCGGCACCAGTGATGAGAATGGGAGCTGCAAAAGAGGTCATGAACGGCTCGCGTCGAGGTCAGAGCAAAAACTATAACAGCGACGCGAGCGATGGTTTCAGCGATTTTGCGTGGACGCCGCGCCAGGCAGTGGACGGGACGGGGAACTGTTGAGCCAGCCGGCCAGCAGGCGTGTCGACAGTGGAATGAAGAAATAGACCATCAACGGCGTCAGGCACAGTGTGCTGATGAACACGCGGGGCAACAGGCTCATTTCACCGAGCAGCGGACCGAGCACGAAGTTGAACAGCAGGGAAACCGGGAAAAACGCCAGCCAGATCGCTACGGCCTGTTTCCAGCGCGCAGGACGCACACCGGCTGCACCGAACCAGCCTTCGATGCCGCTGACCCGATGTTCGGTCGGGTGGGCAAACAGATCACTGCCACGGGCCAACCACGCGGTGCGCGAGGCCGAGTGCTCCCAGGCGTGCAGGGTCTGTTCGTCGACAAAGCGGAAAATGATCTGGAACTCATCGTCGCCGGGAGGCGGAGCCAATACGCCGGAACCCAGGTAGCCGGGAAAGTCGGTGGCCAGTTGTTCGCCTTCGCGCAGCCAGGCGATCAGGTCCTGATAGCGGCCATCGGCGACGCGACGCGCGACCATCAGCGTGACGGGGGAAGTAGACATCGTGTATCTCCGTATTACGTTTGCGTCGTTCCGGGTAGGAACTTCGCCTGACGCAGCGCCGGGGTAGAGGGCTGCGCTTTTCGACAAGCAAGGATTATTCCTGATTATTGTGACGAAACCAGAGAATTTCGTCCCGTTTCATAGCTTGAACCGACAAGGGGCATCCGGAGTAGAATGGGATTCAACTACGCTAACAACGCCAACAAGGACGTGCCCGCACACATGCCTGTCATTACAGACGTTCGCCCTGCTTCGCAGGCATCTGTTGCGCTTGAGCGCGAGGAGCTTTTCCCCATACGTGAAGTGGCGCGTCTGACCGGAGTGAACCCGGTCACGCTGCGCGCATGGGAGCGACGTTATGGTTTGATCCAGCCGACACGCACCGAAAGCGGGCACCGGCTGTATTCGATGACCGATATCGAGCGCGTTCGCAGCATCGTCGACTGGATTGATCGTGGTGTCTCGGTGAGCAAGGTCGGCAGGATCCTGGCCAAGACCGAGCCGATGAAGGCGCTGGCGCACATCATTCCCAATGACATGGTGCAGGCCGACTATCTGCAATGGCAGGATCAGGTCCAGCGCGCGGTCAGTTCATTCGATGACCAGGAACTGGATCGGGTCTACGGGCAGATTTTCTCTTCCTACACGCTGCCTGTGGTGTTCCAGGACATCCTCATGCCGCTGTGGCTGCGCTTGTTGCAGCGTCAGGATTCATTCGGGCAAACCAGCGAGTGGCTGTTCCTTGATGGTTTCCTGAGGGCGCGGGTGCTGCAGCGCATTGTCGTGTTGCGTGGCTCGCATCCTCGCAAGGTGATTGTCAGCGCCCTGGCGGGGCAGTGCCGCGAACTCGAATTACTGGTGGCGGCGCTGTTTCTCAGTGGCAATGACACGGGCGTTCGTGTGTTGACCACCGGCCAGCCGTTCGATGAGCTGACGCTGGTTTGCGAAAAAATCAAACCGCAGGCGCTGGTGCTGTTTTCCAATCACGCCCCGACTACCGAATTGCCCCGGCGTCTGAACCGCCTGGCCCTGAGCCTGGATTGTCAGTTGATGCTGGCGGGCGATGCGTCGGATCTGGCACAGGACAGCCTGGCCGGTTCATCGGTGGGCTGTCTGGGCAATGAAGGTTCGACCATGCGCCAGCGCCTGAACCAGTTTCTCGCGGGGACGCTGGATACCTGAGACTCAGGTATGCAGGGCAGGGTGAGTCAGGCGATGTTGCTGAAGGATGAACTGGCGCAGGCGCTCGGTCTCGTCGGCGTCGCTCTGGCTCAAGTCGTAGGCGTAGAAACCACTTTCGGTTTCCCGTTCGAAGGTGCCGCGCAGGGAAATCCGCTCATAGCCTGAAGGGCTGAACCACAGGGCGAAATGCTTCGGTGGCTTGGTCTTGTTGCGCACTTCCAGCAACACGCCTTTGTGCGAAACCTCGTGAACCCACAGCATGCCCGGTTGACCCTTGGCATTCTCCAGCGCTACCGGTTCTTCAAGGGTCAGACGCCATGGGCGAACCATCGGCCCGTCTTCATAAATGCTTGGCACACCCAGGCGCAAATGCAGGGCGTGGAATTCGTCTTCCACCAGATGCAGCGGAAAGGTCATCTGCTGGTTTTCGAAGTTGGCCTGGATGGTGACTTGCTCATGGGCCGCCAGGCGCGTGAGCAGATCACGGATTTGCGAACCACCATTGACCAACAGGCTCGACGTCGCATCCCGCACATTGAGCTGCGGGTTGTGTTGCATGGTCTGGATAAAATCCAGCTCGTCCTGGGTCAGGAGGGCGTCGCGTTGCATGGTTAGCTCGAAATAAATAATTACAAAGTCATTGGTGATTGTAGTTAATGACACTTAGTTCGCTGTTTTGTTTGCGCCGTTCGTCGCTTTGATGGCCGCCAGCTCTGCCTCGAGTGCCGCGACCTGGGCTTCCAGCTGTGCCACTCGCTGCTGCGCCTTGACCTGAACGGTCACGTCCTTTTGCACGCCGACGAAGTAAGTCTGTCCATCGTCAGCGTTTTTTACCGTCGACAGCGACAGCTCGTTCCAGAACGGTGTGCCGTCCTTGCGATAGTTGCGCAGGATTTCGCGGCACGAGCCGTTATTGCGCAGGGTCTCTCGAATGAGGGGCAGGTTGTCCTGATCCCGGTCTCCGGCCTGCAGAAAACGGCAATCCTGATACAGGATCTCTTCACTGGTGTAACCCGTCAGGCGTTCGAAAGCCGGGTTCACGTAAATCAGGATGTTGTCCTCTTTACCTTCCCGTTCGGCCACCACGATTCCATCGTTCGACGCGTTGATCACCATCTGCAGCAGGCTGGCATTGATCATCTTTGAATCCTTTCAAGGGTGTCGGTGGCAGGCATTCTAGAAGATCAATCGGCGCTGTCTACTGGCCATCAGCGCTTATCGAGAGCCAATCGCAACATTGCGCCGCCGGCTGTTACTATCGCCGCTCTTTTTTTCAGTTTCAGGATCAGATTGATGAAAGTCGCCATCCTCTCCGGCTCGGTGTACGGCACTGCCGAAGAAGTCGCTCGCCACGCGCAAAGCCTGCTGAAAGCCGCCGGTTTTGAAACCTTCTACAACTCGCGCGCCAGCCTCGCCGACCTCCAGGCCTTTGGCCCTGAAGCCTTGCTCGCCGTGACCTCGACCACGGGCATGGGCGAGTTGCCGGATAACCTGCAACCTTTGTACTCGACCCTCCGCGATCAGCTGCCGGCGGCCTGGCGTGGCTTGCCTGGCGCGGTGATCGCATTGGGCGACGCCAGTTACGGCGACACTTTCTGCGGCGGCGGCGAGCAGATGCGTGAGCTGTTCGGCGAACTCGGCGTGCGTGAAGTGCAGGACATGCTGCGCATCGACGCCAGCGAGAGCGTCACCCCGGAAACCGACGCCGAGCCTTGGCTGGAGCAGTTGATCGCCACGCTCAAGGGCTGATCCCGTGTTCGCGCAACAGCGCGAGCCAGGCTTGTGCAGCCTTCGACAGATACGCGCCCCGGCGCCAGATGAAGGCGATGTCCCAGCGTAGGTAATCCGGCGCGTTCAAGGTCAGGCGAACCACGCCTGGCCGCACCAGACCGCGTGCCACCACGCTCGGCAGCAGCACCACGCCTTGCCCGGCGGCCACCAGCGCCGCGAGAAAATCCGCCTGGCCGCTACGGCCACCTTCTTTCGGGGTGAAGCCCATCTGCTGGCATGCCTGAAGCAAACGATCGTTGAGCACGAAACTGCGCTGATACAAAAGGAACGGCGTCTCGTCCAGTTCCTCCAGACTGATTTCACCTTTCGTCGCCAGCGGGTGATCCACCGGCAGCAGCGCATCGAGCGGTTCATCGCAGAAGGGCTGGAAGTCGAACTGTGGGTCTTTCGGCCGCAGACTGCCGCCCAGTTCCAGTTCACCGCTCAATACCGCCTGTTCGATATTGCGGCTGCCACCTTCGAGCAACTGCACGCTGATGTTCGGGTAACGCCGCCGGTACTCGGCGAACAGCCCGGCAAACAGGGCATCGCTGCCCAGCAAGGGCAAACCGAGACGCAGCTCGCCGCGCGCCAGTTGGCTGAGGTCATCCAGTTCACTGAGCAATTCATTGCGCAGGCGCAGCATGCCTTCGGCCCGTTGCAGCACCACGCTGCCGGCGGCGGTCAGGCGTAGCTGCGAGCCCAGTCGTTCGAGCAGCGGCGTGCCGAGGCTCTGTTCGAGCTGAGCGATCTGCTTGCTCACGGCGGACTGACTGATGTGCAGGTTTTTTGCCGCCTGAGTGAAACCGCCCTGATGCATGACTTCGACGAAGCTTTTGAGCTGTTTGAATTCCATGGCCTGATTCCAGATTGGAATGGCTTTGAGTCTAACAATTCGCTTCGGGGATGGCAGTCCGGTTCGTAAAATAGGCCCCTGAAAGGAGCCCACCCATGAACGCCTCGACATTCAAATATCTCTCTCGCCTGCTGGCCGAACTGGCCGTGCTGCTCGGTCTCTATCTGCTCGGCTGCCAGTTGGCTGCGTGGCTGGCATGGCCGATCCCCGGCGGCGTGATCGGCATGGCGTTGCTGCTGTTGGCTTTTGCGTTCGGCTGGGTCAAGCCGGCGGCGCTGCAAATGGGCGCGGGACTGCTGATGGCCGAGATGCTGCTGTTCTTCATTCCGGCCTTGATGAGCCTGCTGGATTACGGCGCATTGCTGCGAGATGACGGCTGGCGAATTCTGTTGGTAATCGCCGCCAGCACGCTGATGGTAATGCTGGTGACCGCGTTCACCGTGGAGCTGGCCGTGCGCCTGAGGCGGTCCCATGAAGCTTGAACTGATGCCGATGTTCTGGCTGGCATTCACGCTGCTGGCCTACCTGTTCAGTCGCTGGCTGTATCGTCGGACCGGTCGCTACGTGCTGTCGCCACTGATTCTGGTCCCCGCATTATTGCTGGCCCTCGCCGTGCCGCTGCATACCGCCTACGCCGAATACTCCAGCAACACCCATTGGCTGATGCTGGTGCTCGGTCCGGTCACCGTCGCGTTTGCCGTACCGATCTGGCAACAGCGGCGTCTGCTGGTGCGTCACTGGTCGGCGTTGCTGCTGGGCATGCTCGCTGGCAGTGCGGCGTCGATCGCGACTTCGTTTGGCCTGGCCAGGGCCTTGGCGCTGGACAGTTCGGTGACGCTGTCATTGGTGCCGCGCTCGATCACCACGCCGTTTGCCATGCCGCTGGCGCAGGATCTGGGCGGTGTGCCCGAACTGACGGCGGTGTTCGTGATGTTCACCGGGGTGTTCGGCGCCATGCTGGGCGGGGTGTTGCTCAAGTGGCTGCCGCTGCGCAGTGCCCTGGCGCGCGGCGCCCTGTTTGGCGTTGGCGCTCATGGTGCGGGCGTCAGTCGCGCCCATGAAGTGGGGGGCGAAGAAGGTTCGGTGGCGGGGCTGGTCATGGTGCTCACCGGGCTGCTCAATCTGTTCGCCGCGCCTTTGTTGGCGTCGTTGCTTTGACATGGATCCAAGCGGCTGGCGTGGCTGACTCGTTCAGTCATCAAGCTGGCTGCCAATGCAACTACGCGATCCCCCGGGGCTGACTAGACTGCTGACACCTGCCGAAAAAAACAAAAACAGAGGTGCATACAGTGAGCGTAGCCCCCGTCCCTTCTTCCTTGAATGTCAAAGACCAGGTCAGTGCTGCGGAGTGGCAGACCCGGGTCGATCTCGCCGCCTGTTATCGACTGGTCGCCCTGCATGGCTGGGACGATCTGATTTTCACCCACATCTCGGCCAAGGTGCCGGGCACCGAAGACTTCCTGATCAACCCGTTCGGCCTGATGTTCCATGAGATCACCGCGTCCAGTCTGGTGAAGGTCGATCAGGCCGGCAACAAGCTCATGGACAGCCCTTACGAGATCAACCCCGCCGGTTACACCATTCACAGTGCCGTCCACGAAGTGCGGCATGACGTGGCCTGCGTGCTGCATACCCACACCGCTTCCGGCGTTGCGGTGTCGGCGCAGAAACAGGGCGTGTTGCCGATCAGTCAGCAATCGTTGTTCGTGCTGTCGAGCCTGGCCTTTCATGCTTATGAAGGCGTGGCGCTCAATCACGAAGAGAAGGCCCGGTTGCAGGCTGACCTCGGCGAAAACAATTTCCTGATGCTGCACAACCACGGCTTGCTGACCTGCGGCGGCACCATCGCCGACACGTTCCTGATGATGTTCACCTTTCAGCGTGCCTGTGACATCCAGGTCATGGCGCAAACCGGCGGTGCCGAACTGATCGCCATCGAACCGCAGATTCTGGCAGGCGCCAAGGCGATGATCGCTGGCGTCACCAAAAGTGCTCAAGGCATGGGCGGCGCACTGGCCTGGCCGGCACTGCTGCGCAAACTCGATAAACAAGACCCGGGGTATAAACTGTAATGCCTCTCGCCGAGATTCCTCTGAGTGCCTGGCGCAAACGCAGCCAGACGTTTGTCTTTCGTGGCCAGCCGATCCGCTACTGGACGGCCGGGCAGGGCGAACCGCTGCTGCTGATCCATGGTTTTCCGACGGCCAGTTGGGACTGGCATTACCTGTGGCAGCCGCTGTCCCAGCGCTACCGGGTGATTGCCTGCGACATGCTCGGCTTCGGCGACTCTGCCAAACCGCTGAATCACACCTACAGCCTGCTGGAGCAGGCCGATCTGCAACAGGCCTTGCTGGCGCATCTGCAGGTCGAGCAACCAGTGCACATTCTGGCTCACGACTATGGCGACAGCGTTGCCCAGGAACTGTTGGCCCGGCATTACGATGACCTGATCGAGGTCGCCAGTTGCGTGTTCCTCAACGGTGGTCTGTTTCCGGAAACCCATCGGCCGCTGCTGACGCAAAAACTGTTGCTCAGCCCGTTGGGCTGGATGATCGGTCGCGCGTTTACCCGCGATGCGCTGGTAAAGAGTTTCCATCAGATCTTCGGCCCGGACACCCGGCCCAGTGAAAGTGAAATGGATGATTTCTGGAGCCTGATCGAGTGCAATCGCGGGCCGCGAATCATGCACAAACTGATCACCTATATTCCGGAGCGTCGGGTGCAGCGTGATCGTTGGGTCGCGGCGATGCAGCGCGGCGAGGTGCCGCTGCGGGTGATCGATGGCGCAGTCGATCCGATTTCCGGTGCGCACATGGTCGAGCGTTATCGCGAGCTGATACCCGACGCGGACACCGTGCTGTTGCCGGGCATCGGTCATTACCCGCAAAGCGAAGCGCCGGTGCAGGTGCTCAAGCACTACCTCGAATTTCGCGATCACTTCGTGTTGCCGCCGCGCAAGGTGGCGTGTTCCTGATCGCAGGGCGGAGGCGCTTTGCGCCTCTGCACGGTTTCATCATCCCCCAGCCTTATCGCGCACCATTCAGCCTCAGCCGTGTTCGTTGTGACCGCACGCTCTGTGCCTGACACTCAGGGACACTGTCCCTCAGGCCTGCTGGAGTTGCCTCGATGAATGAGTCTGTGCGTTTCGAAGATAAAGTCGTGATCGTCACCGGAGCCGGCGGTGGCCTGGGACGCGCACATGCTTTGCTGTTCGCCAAACAGGGCGCCAAAGTGCTGGTCAACGACCTCGGCGGCTCGACCCAGGGCGAAGGCGCCAATGCTTCGGCCGCCGACCGCGTGGTAGCGGAAATCCGCGAGGCCGGCGGCATCGCCGAGGCCAACCATGATTCCGTCACCGACGGCGACAAACTGGTGCAGAACGCCCTCGATGTATTCGGCCGCGTCGACGTGGTGGTCAACAACGCCGGGATCCTGCGCGACAAGACCTTCCACAAAATGGAAGACGCCGACTGGGATCTGGTCTATCGCGTCCACGTCGAAGGCGCCTACAAGGTGACCCGCGCCGCATGGCCGCACCTGCGCGAGCAGAACTACGGCCGGGTGATCTTCACCGCGTCGACCTCGGGCATTTACGGCAATTTCGGCCAGTCCAACTACGGCATGGCCAAACTCGGTCTTTACGGGCTGACCCGCACCCTGGCCATCGAAGGTCGCAAGAACAACATCCTGGTCAACGCCATCGCCCCCACTGGCGGCACGCGCATGACCGAAGGCCTGATCCCGCCGCAAGTGTTCGAACAACTCAAACCGGAACTGGTCAGCCCGCTGGTGGTGTACCTGGCCAGCGAACAATGCCAGGAAACCTCGGGCCTGTTCGAAGTCGGTGGCGGCTGGATGGGCAAGGTGCGCTGGGAGCGCAGCCTGGGCGCCGGTTTCGATCCGCGCGTGGGGTTCTCACCGGAAGAGGTGGCGGCGCACTGGCAGCAGATCTGTGATTTCGAAGGGGCGGCGCATCCGAAGGACAACATTGAGGCGCTGAAGGAAATGATGGGGAATTTGCAGAAGTATTCGTTGTAGCTTGAAGTGGCCACCAGGCGGGAGCCTGGTGGCCTATTGGCCGGTCAGGAGTATCTGTTTTCGATCATGAATTTCGGAGGTGACCAGTTCGGGCCTTTGATCGCCAGACCGTGCTCTCCAACGGCCAATACACCGGCGGCGAAGAGTCGGGAATAAGCGCTTTCTAGCGCGCCATACTCTTTGATGATGTCTCGGTTGTAGAGTCTGATCATCCTGTCCAGATGCGGATTTGGTTTGAACAAAGCGAATACCGCAACGATGTCATCCAGAGACTCGTTTTTTACGATCTGTTCGACGGTGCTCATTTCCACATCTCCTTCAACAACTGTTGGTATGCGCGTTCTGCTTGTTCTGCGTCTGCTGCCAGCGCTTCAGGTGTATAGAGCAGAGAAGCGTCATCCTTCAATTTGAAGTCTTCCAATGTTGCTGTGTGCACATTGTTCCAAACAGGTGAATCTGGATCAGGCCGCTCGGTATCGCCATACCCCAAGGCTCTGAATCTTTCTAGCTCCCTTAACTCGTGAGTGTAGAAGCGCTTGTCTGTGTCCGTTATTTCAAGCTCTCCGCTGATGATTTTTTCCAGGCGGTCAATCATTACCTTATTGGCGGCCGATTCAGGAAATCTGGATATGTGCAGTTTTACGATAGTTGCTCCTTCTGATGTTGCAGTTACAGGTGTCCATGCCAAATCAAGAATTGAGCCGCCGGTTTCTTTGGGGTTGAATGCGCGGCCGCTGTGCTCGCCATCTTCGACGCCTCCGTCATAAGGACTGCTGAAAACCACATACAGCGGCGGTATCCCGGACTCAATCGGAAAAACCGTGATAAACCCACCCAACTCATACCGATCCAGTTCAGGAAACGGATCGATCCGCCCCTCTGCAGGATCGACTTCAGCTCCGTCGTAAACCGGCAGATCCGTATCGGCCTGCGGTAAATCCGTCGAAGGATTCAGTGGATTGACCAATGGCGTCCAGGTCAGCGTGGGGCCGTTGGCGTCGCTGGCAGTGGAAACGTAGGTGTTGGTGCGAGCGTCGAAACGGGCGACCCTGACGGGCACATTGGCAGGGACAGTCAGACCATCCGTGGTGACAACAGCGAACTCGATTTTGTCGCCCATCGTCGACGAACCGAGCCTGACCGGCAGATCGACTTCCCCTCCAATGGCGGCCAACTGATACAGCTCATCGCTGCTCAAGTCGGGTGCCAGGTCTGACAGTGGAACGCTGGCAGAGTAAAGATCGCCGTTGCCCAGTTTCGAGGGGGCGAGCAAAGCGGCGAATCCGACGATCACTGGCGCAGCCGCTGTGGAAATGGCCGCCATCGCCAGGGACACCGCCGTTCGCAGCGACGTTCTGAGTGCCAGCGTGGTTGCCGGGTTGTTGCCAAAAACACCGAGGGGCCCGGTAAAGGTCGGGCCGAATGCGGCCATCGATCCGGCATTGGCAAAGACGGCAGATTGTCCGCTCAGGGCGTTTTCTGCTTGCCGTCGGGCTTGTTCCCTGGCGTTCTTGCGCGCTTTTTTACGGCGTCTTTTCTGTGCCTTTCGCAGCGCTTTCTGCTGTTTTTCCTGCCGTGTTTTTTCAGCCAGCAGCCGGCGCTCTTCCATGCGGCGCTGAGCATCGGCTTGCGCTTGCAGACGTGCCTGTTCGGCAGCAATCTGTTGCGCGGCAGCGTCGGCGGCGATTTGCGCCTGCTCAGCAGCAAGCCGTTGTGCTTCAGCCAGCGCTGCAAGGCGCGCCTCTTCACGAGCCTGGATTTCCTCTTGTTCCTTTTGCTGCCGTGCCGCCTCTGCGAGTGCTTGCTGACGGTGTTGTTCGGCGGCAACGCGCTCTCGCTCGGCCACTACGCGTGCAGCTTGTGCCAGTGCTTCAAGTCGAGCTTGTTCATTGATCCGCGCCAGTTCGGCAGCAGCTCTCTGCGCTTGTTGCTCTGCAGCGATTCGCGCTTGATCGTTGGCCTGAACGGTCGCCAGCCAGTTGAGCACATTGACTTGTTGCTGGTTGAGCATCTGCAACGATTGCGACAACAGCCTCGCTTCGTGAGCGGCCCGGTATGAGAACGACCAGGTCTGAAAGGCAATGCCATCAGGCTTGAGAGGGCGCTCCATCGTTCGCGCCCGAGCGGTGAAATCGTTCAACGGCCGGTTCAGGGGATCGCTGCCATAAAACGTGTTGCCCAAGGCGGTCTGGCGATGAAACTCGGCCGTCTTGCGTGCCATCAGCGTATTGCGAACACCGAGCTCGCGAATGATTGCCTCGGCGGGCGGCAGAGGGTGAGTTGAAACTTCAAGTCTGGCGGCGGCAAGTTCATGTTCGAGGGTTTGTGCAAGTTGACTGGCTCTGGCCTGAAACTCCTGATCCAGAACTTGAGCGGTGCCTTTCACGATATGTACGTTGCCCGCAAAGGCAGGCGGCCTTTGAAAGGCGCCGCTGCTGCTGACATCGAATGTCGTTGCCGGTAACGGGTTGTAGCCGGGAGGCGCTGGTGCTGTCGTGTGGACAGGCTCGGTCAGCTCCCATGCTGGAGGCCTTTGCATATTCATATCCTTTTGAATGTGCGCTGTTTAAAAGTGATGAGTTGTTCTGCCATTAGAAGTTACAGGTGAAACGTCGGGCGCGGGTCCGAGAGTCCTGTAGGCAGTTACAGAAGAGTGCGGCAGAAAATTCGGTGATAAATAACGAATAGAAGTTGTTCGTTATTTCAATAAGGAAGTTTCCGAAAAGGATTCAGGAAGCATCTGACAGTGGCGGGGGGAGTGACTGATTGCTCACTCGGCGCGATAAACCATCGCCCATAAAAAAGGCCGCTGCAAACGCAGCGGCCAAGGTAAGACGTTGGATCAAGGAGCTACAAATCAACGTCAGTGAACACCAGGGCGATGGAGCGAAAAACGCTTCGGTCCATCAGAAATCGGTTGCCGACGACTCGGTCGCGGACTTTGTGCTTCGTGGCGGTCTGCCTTGAAAGCCCGCTCAGAATAAGGGCTTGAAGCCAAAGGAAAAATAGCGATTCCGGACATGCACTGTTACGGGGCATGTAACAGTGCTGCGTCTTGAGGTGGGCATCATCCGTTGAATTGATCATGGGTTATCCAGCTTGCCCATGCCTCGCGGCAAGCCCCGTTCCAGGCGGGGATTCATCCTTTCGGGCGACAGCGCGAATACCTCCTTGGTGCGCTTATCGTCCCCGTGTGGCGGCAGTAGGGTGGGGCCTTCTGTCACTCACCGGGGAAGACGCATGACAAAAACAACAATGCGCGCCATCTTCAAACCGCAGGCGCTGGCGGCTGCGGTCGCCTTGGGTTGCTGTGCCCAGGCCCATGCGATCGATTTCAACATCGGCGAAATCGAAGGCACGTTCGACTCATCGCTGTCGGTCGGCGCGAGCTGGGGCATGCGCGATGCGGACAAGTCACTGGTCGGCACGGTCAATGGCGGTACGGGCCAGTCTTCGACCGGTGATGACGGGCGCTTGAACTTCAAGAAGGGCGAGACCTTTTCCAAGATCTTCAAGGGCATCCACGACCTTGAATTGAAGTACGGCGACACCGGTGTGTTCGTACGTGGCAAGTACTGGTACGACTTCGAACTCAAGGACGAAGACCGCGAGTTCAAGCCCATCAGCGACAAGGGCCGCAAGGAAGGCGCCAAGTCTTCCGGCGGGCAGATTCTTGATGCGTTCGTCTATCACAACTATTCAATCGCCGATCTGCCGGGCACCGTGCGTGCCGGCAAGCAGGTGGTGAGCTGGGGCGAAAGTACCTTCATCGGCAACTCGATCAACAGCATCAACCCGATCGACGTCTCGGCCTTCCGCCGGCCCGGCGCGGAGATCAAGGAAGGCCTGATTCCGGTGAACATGCTGTTCGGCTCGCAAAGCCTGACGGACAAACTTTCGGTCGAGGGCTTCTATCAGCTGGAGTGGGACCAGACCGTTCTCGACAACTGCGGCACCTTCTTCGGTGTCGACGTCGCGGCGGATGGTTGCAACCATGGTTACACCGTCGCCAATCCGGCGATCGCCCCGCTGGCACCGGTGGCCGCCGCTTTCGGACAACCCATCGAAGTCACGCGCGAAGGCGTCGTCGTGCCCCGTGGCGGTGATCGCGATGCACGGGATTCCGGGCAGTGGGGTACGGCGCTGCGCTGGCTCGGTGACGATACCGAATATGGCCTCTATTTCCTCAACTACCACAGCCGTACGCCCACGGTGGGCACCACCACGGCGGGCCTGTCGACTCTGGCGGCGCTGCCGGGGATGGTCAGCACCGCCAATCGCCTGGCCCCCGGCAGCGGTTCCGGGCTGGCGCAAAGCGTGATGCTCGGACGCGGTCAGTATTACCTCGAATACCCGGAAGACATCCGTCTGTATGGCGCGAGTTTCGCCACCACATTGCCCACCGGTACTGCGTGGACCGGCGAACTCAGCTACCGCCCCAACGCCCCGGTGCAGGTCAACACCAACGACCTGACCCTGGCCTTGCTCAACCCGATTGCCGGCGGCGCGGCGTCGCCGCTGACTACGTCGCCGGGGGCCGACAACAAAGGCTACCGGCGCAAGGAAGTGACGCAACTGCAGAGCACGCTCACGCACTTCTTCGATCAGGTGTTGGGTGCCGAACGCCTGACCGTAGTCGGTGAGGCGGCGGTGGTCCGGGTCGGTGGTCTGGAGTCGCGCAGCAAGCTGCGTTACGGCCGTGATTCGGTGTACGGCCAGTACGGTTTCGGCGGCGACACTGGTGGTTTCGTCACTTCGACCTCATGGGGCTATCGCGCCCGGGCCATCCTCGACTACGCCAACGTGATCGGCGGGATCAACCTCAAGCCCAACCTGTCCTGGTCCCACGACGTCTCCGGTTACGGCCCCAACGGGTTGTTCAACGAAGGCGCCAAGGCAATCAGCGTCGGGGTCGATGCCGACTACCGCAACACCTACACCGCGAGCCTCAGTTACACCGACTTTTTCGGCGGCGATTACAACGTCCTCACCGACCGTGACTTCGTGGCCCTGAGCTTCGGCGTGAACTTCTGATCTGCCCGAGAAGGATGAAATCAATGCGCAAGATGATTCTGCAATGCGGTGTCCTGGCCTTGAGTCTGCTGGCCGCCAACGTGATCGCGGCGGTGTCGCCGCAAGAGGCCGAGAAACTCGGCACCAGCCTGACGCCGCTGGGCGCCGAAAAGGCGGGTAACGCCGATGGCTCGATTCCGGCCTGGACCGGCGGCATCCCGAAAAACGCAGGGGCGGTGGACAGCAAAGGTTTTCTCGCCGACCCGTTCGCCAGCGAAAAGCCCCTGTTCACTATCACCGCGGCCAACGTCGACCAGTACAAGGCCAAACTCTCCGAAGGCCAGGTGGCGATGTTCAAGCGCTATCCCGAAACCTACAAAATTCCGGTCTACCCGACCCACCGTACCGTCGCCGTGCCGCCGGAAATCTATGAGTCGGCCAAACGCAGCGCACTGAACGTGACCTCGATCAACGACGGCAACGGCCTGGCCAATTTCACTGGCAATCGCTACTACGCCTTCCCGATTCCGAAGAACGGTGTCGAGGTGCTGTGGAACCACATCACCCGTTACCACGGTGGCAACCTGCGCCGGATCATCACCCAGGTGACCCCGCAGACCAACGGCAGCTACACACCGATCCGCTTCGAGGAAGAGATCGCCGTGCCGCAGTTGATGAAGGAGCTGGATCCGGAGCAGGCCGCCAACGTGCTGACCTTCTTCAAGCAGTCCGTGACTGCCCCGGCACGTCTGGCCGGCAACGTATTGCTGGTGCACGAAACCCTCGACCAGGTGAAAGAACCGCGTCTGGCCTGGATCTACAACGCCGGTCAGCGCCGGGTTCGCCGTGCGCCGCAAGTCGCCTACGACGGCCCGGGTACCGCCGCCGATGGCCTGCGTACGTCGGACAACTTCGACATGTTCTCCGGCGCGCCGGATCGTTACGACTGGAAGCTGATCGGCAAGAAGGAAATGTACATTCCGTACAACAGCTACAAACTCGATTCGCCGAAGCTCAAGTACGACGACATCGTCAAGGCCGGGCACATCAATCAGGACCTGACCCGTTACGAACTGCACCGGGTCTGGGAAGTGATCGGCACGGTCAAGCCGAGTGAGCGGCATATCTACGCCAAGCGTCACATGTACATCGACGAGGACAGCTGGCAAGTGGCGCTGGCCGATCACTACGACGGTCGCGGACAGTTGTGGCGGGTGGCCGAAGGGCATGCCCAGTATTACTACGATCACCAGGCCCAGGCCTACACGCTGGAAGCGCTCTACGACATCATCGCCGGTCGCTACATTGCCCTGGGCATGAAGAACGAGGAGAAGCACAGCTTCGAATTCGGCTTCGAAGCCAAGGCGGCCGACTTCACACCTTCGGCCCTGCGCGCCGAGGGCGTCCGGTAAGGGGAGCGATACACTCGCGAGACAAAAGGCGACCGGTTGGTCGCCTTTTTTATGGGCAGCAATCAGCGTACTGAATACTCGTCAACAAGCATCGGGGAGAGGGCTAGGGTGAACGCACAACGATAAAAAGGCGCACCCGATGACCGCCATGACACCCCGTCTGGATCGAGCAGATTTTTTTCCGAGACTTTCTTCCCATCACCTGCCACGTCCGCGGCTTTGCGATGCACTGCTTGAGTCGACGGCACGGGTCAAACTGATTTGCGCGCCGGCCGGCAGCGGCAAAACCGCGCTGCTCACCGAATGCCTGCTGCAGGCACCCGTCAATTGCACCGTCTGTTGGTTGCCGCTGGCAGGTGCATCCTTGAACGCTGGCGAATTTTGCGAACGACTCGCGCAAGCAATGGGGCTGACAACCTCGGACGAAGCGTCACTGCTGTATGAACTGGCGCGACGGTCTACGGTGACCTGGGTGCTGATCGACGATTACTGCCGATCCCCGGAGCCGGCGCTGGATGCATTGCTCGACCGGATGCTGGCGATTAGCAGTCCGGCCGTGGCGTGGTGGATCGGCACGCGCCGGCGCCCATCCTGCAATTGGCCGCGCCTGCTGCTCGATGACGCCTTGTACGAATGTGAAGGCGCGGCGTTGGCACTGACCCGGGACGAGATTGCACAAGTGTTGCGTCATTTGCCTCCCGCCCAGGCCGACAGTGTGGCGGGGCGTATCTTTCAGCGCAGTGGCGGCTGGTGTGCCGGGGTGCGGATGCTGTTGATGCAAAAATGCGACTGGTCGCAAAAGACCTTGCCGCAGCAACGCATGGACACCTTGCTGGACTACCTGCAACACGAATTGTTCAGCGGTCTGAGTCCGGAGCTGGCCGAGGCCTGGCGGGTGCTGGCGCATTTGCCGCGGTTCAATGCCGGCCTTTGCGACCATCTGTTCGGTGCTGGTGACGGGGCGCAATGGATGCGCAGTCTGCAAACGCTCGGGTGCTTTATTGAACCCTGGCAAGACTCGCCCGAGTGGTTGCAAGTGTGTGCCCCGCTGTCGCGTTTGATGCGCGACGAACCCTGGCCTGCCGGACGTTCCTGGCATCGCCGGGCCTGTCAGTGGTTTGCTGCCGGACAGCATTGGAAATGCGCCTTCGAGCAGGCGTTGCTGGCCGAGGAATACGAGGTCGCGGTGAGCCTGTTGCAACACTTCAGTTTCGAGCATCTGTTCGAGGAGCAGACGGTTGTGCTGTTGCTGCGTCTTTATGAGCAACGCGGTGAAGAACTGCTGCTGAGCTCTGCGCAATTGGTCGGTTTGATCACGGCGGCGTTGCTGTTCGCCGGGCGATTTGCGCAGGCTGCAGATTGCATCGGGCAACTTTCGCGCTTTTTGCCGGCACAGTCGGCTGACCAGCAACGGCAATTGATCGCCCGCTGGCAGGCTCAGCAAGGCTGGCTGTCGCATCTGCAAGGACGGATGGAGGAAGCACGCGATCACTTCGAGCAAGCCTTGAACGATCTACCGCCGCAGGCCTGGACGGCACGCCTGCTTTGTCTGTCGGGTCGCACTCAGCAGGCGTTGCTGTGCGGTGATCTGGAGTTGGCTCATTCGATCAATCGTGAAGCACTGTGCCTGGCCCGGGCTGAGGGTTCTCTGTTGTTCGAAGCGTTGCTGGAACTTGATCATGCCCAATTGCTGGAGCAACGTGGCGCGTCGGCTCGAGCCGAAGAACTACTGGCCAATCTGTATGAGCTGCTTGTTCAGTCAATCGAGCGACCGACGCCGCTGCTGGGGCGGATCGCCCTGCGTCGCGGGCGGCTGGCACTGAGCATGGGGCAGCAGGACCGGGCGGCCGGACTCTTTCAGCAAGGGCTCGACGACTGTCTGCGCAGCTTTGACAAGCGCGTGCTTTACGGCTTTCTCGGTCAGGCGCAACTGGCCGCCGATCAGGGTGATTACGCTTACGCCTTCATGCGACTGCGCGATGCTGAACGGTTGATGCAGCAGCGGCAGATTCCGGACACGGTTTATCGCGGCGTCCTGCTGCAGGTCAGCAGTGAATTCTGGCTGCAACAAGGACGACCCGAACTGGCTCGCGAGGCGTTGAGCCGGGTGCTCAGACATTATCGCGGCCCGCACGCAAGGCAAGCCCCGCCGGCGACGCTGGAGTTGATTCCGCGCATTGAGTGTTTGCTGATTCTGGCTGAGGCCCGGTTGCAGCAGGCGCAACAGCCAGTGGTGCGATTGCAGTCTTTGCTCGAGCAGGCTCACGCCAGCCGGATGATCGTGCTTGAAGCCGAGTTGCTGTTGGCGATGAGCGAGGTGGCCTGGATACTCAATGATCGGGAGTCAGCCCGGCATTACTTCGATAAAGGGCGAACGTTGGCCAGTCATATCAATTTGCAGCGGTTGTCGAAGAGGTTTGATGAGCAAGCGCTCAGTATCTGGCCCGTCTCAACGGTCGCTGATCCACTTTTTGATGAAGGGGATAACGAAGGCTCATTGAGTTTGAGAGAGTCGCAAGTTCTCGGGCTGATCGCGTCGGGAAGTTCCAATCAGCAAATCGCGGACACGTTGTTCATCTCGTTGCACACGGTCAAAACGCATGTCCGGCGAATTCACGCGAAGCTGGGCGTCGAGCGCAGGACTCACGCTGTGGCGCGGGCGAGAGTGCTCGGTTTGTGCCGTTGAATATTCACGCTGGCTGATACCCCATCCGCCAACTCACGGCCCGTGTCGCCGCCAGCAACCGCTGCGCCGCCGGGCCGTTTTCGTCGGCGTGGAACAGCGAGGTCGGGCCGACGATGGTCAACACTGCCGCGATCTGCCCGAGGGCGTTGAACACTGGTGCCGACAAGGCATCGACGCCGGGCATCAGCAAACCGTGCACATGATGCAGACCGCGTTCGCGGATCTGTTCGCATAACGCCGCATAGGCTTTTTCGTCCGCCAGCGGATGGCCGCCACTGGCGATTTCCTGTTCGCGCAATTCGTCGGTTTCCCGATGCGGCAGGTAAGTGCTGAAGACCAGCCCCGTGGATGAACTGAGCAGCGGTAACACCGAGCCCAGTTGCGTCACGACCGTCACCGCGCGCACCGCCGGTTCGATGTGCACAACGGTTGCGCCCTGATTGCCCCACACCGCGAGGAAACAGGTTTCGTTGAGTTCGTCGCGCAGTTCGGCCAGCGGCAGGGCGGCGACTTTCAGCACGTCCATACTGTTGAGTGCGGCCAGGCCCACGCGCAGCGCTTCACGGCCGAGACCGTAATGGTTGGTGGCGGTGTTCTGCTCGGCGAAACCGCTGGCGATCAAGGCCTGCAGATAGCGGTGAACCTTGCTCGCCGGCATCTGCACATGTTCGGCCAGGCGCGACAGCGAAGTGGACGGCGACAACTCGGCCAGGGCCTTGAGGATGTCGGTGCCGACTTCGGCGGAGCGGACTTTCTGTTTGCCGTTGCTGTCGCTGGTTTTTTCCATGGTGCTGCCGTGTCCCGGAACGAATGGGCGTCTTTATAGCTTGACGCTGGATAGCGAGCAAATTACGTTATGCGTAATTGGATTACGATAAAAATAACCCCGGCGTGCCAAGACCTCTGATCCAGAGCGTCCGGCCATGCCGACTCCCTGTTCAGGAGGCTCCATGAACCTCGATTCAGCCCTGGCTTACCAGTCCGGTTTCGGCAACGAATTCAGCTCCGAAGCGTTGCCCGGCGCACTGCCCGTCGGCCAGAACTCCCCGCAGAAAGCCCCGTACGGTCTCTACACCGAACTGTTCTCCGGCACTGCGTTCACCATGACCCGCAGCGAAGCGCGGCGTACCTGGATGTACCGGATCCAGCCGTCGGCCAACCACCCGGCATTCGTCAAACTGGAGCGGCAACTGGCGGGCGGCCCGTTGGGTGAAGTGACCCCCAATCGCCTGCGCTGGAACCCGCTGGAGATCCCGGCCGAACCGACCGATTTCATCGACGGTCTGGTGAGCATGGCGGCCAATTCCGCTGCCGAGAAACCGGCCGGTATCAGCATCTATCACTACTGCGCCAACCGTTCGATGGAACGGGTGTTCTTCAACGCCGACGGCGAGCTGCTGCTGGTGCCGCAACTGGGGCGTCTGCGCATCGCAACCGAGCTGGGTGTGCTGGAAGTGGCGCCGCTGGAAATCGCCGTGTTGCCACGGGGCCTGAAATTCCGCGTCGAACTGCTCGACCCGCAGGCGCGCGGTTACGTCGCCGAGAACCATGGCGCGCCGCTGCGCCTGCCGGATCTGGGGCCGATCGGCAGCAACGGCCTGGCCAATCCACGGGACTTCCTGACCCCGGTCGCCGCCTACGAAAACCTGCAACAACCGACCACCCTGGTGCAGAAATTCCTCGGCCAGTTGTGGGGCACCGAACTCAATCACTCGCCGCTGAATGTGGTCGCCTGGCACGGCAACAACGTGCCGTACAAATATGACCTGCGCCGTTTCAACACTATCGGCACCGTCAGTTTCGATCACCCGGACCCGTCGATCTTCACCGTGCTCACGTCGCCGACCAGCGTCCACGGTCTGGCCAACCTCGACTTCGTGATCTTCCCGCCGCGCTGGATGGTGGCCGAGAACACCTTCCGTCCACCGTGGTTCCACCGCAACCTGATGAACGAATTCATGGGCCTGATCCAGGGCGAATACGACGCCAAGGCCGAAGGTTTCGTGCCTGGCGGCGCGTCGCTGCACAGCTGCATGAGCGCCCACGGCCCGGACGGCGAGACCTGCACCAAAGCCATCAACGCGGACCTGAAACCGGCCAAGATCGACAACACCATGGCCTTCATGTTCGAGACCAGCCAGGTGCTGCGCCCAAGCCGCTTTGCCCTCGACTGTCCGCAACTGCAATCCACTTACGACGCCTGCTGGGCCACGCTGCCCGCCACGTTCGACCCGACCCGGAGATAACCCATGACTCAGAATTCCATCACCCGCAGTTGGGTCGCTTCGGCCAACGGCCACACCGATTTCCCGTTGCAGAACCTGCCGCTGGGCGTGTTCAGCCTCAACGGCTCGGCGCCGCGCGCGGGCGTGGCGATTGGCGAACACATCTTCGATCTGCAAGTGGCGCTGGAGGCCGGGTTGTTCGACGGCGTCGCGCGCAGTGCAGTCGAAGCCATGCACGGCGGCCAGTTGAACGCATTCTTCGAACTCGGCCGCGACGCTCGCGTTGCCCTGCGCGAACGTCTGCTGGAACTGTTCAGCGAAGGCAGCACCCATCGCGGCAATATTGAAGCCCAGGGCGCAAAACTGCTGCCGCTGGCCGCCGATTGCCAGATGCATTTGCCGGCGCGCATCAGTGACTACACCGACTTCTACGTCGGCATCGAGCATGCGCAGAACGTCGGCAAGCTGTTCCGTCCGGACAACCCGTTGCTGCCGAACTACAAACACGTGCCGATTGGTTACCACGGTCGTGCGTCCACCGTGCGAGCTTCCGGCACCGACGTGCGTCGCCCGAAAGGCCAGACCCTGCCGGCCGGTGCGACCGAGCCGACCTTCGGCCCGTGTGCGCGTCTGGACTATGAGCTGGAGCTGGGGATCTGGATCGGTCAGGGCAACGAGATGGGCGAGTCGATCGCCATCGGCGATGCCGCTGAACACATTGCCGGTTTCTGCCTGCTCAACGACTGGTCGGCCCGTGACATCCAGGCCTGGGAATACCAGCCGCTCGGCCCGTTCCTCTCCAAAAGCTTCATCACCAGCGTCTCGCCATGGGTGGTGACCGCCGAAGCGCTGGCGCCATTCCGCACCGCGCAACCGGCGCGCCCGGAAGGTGATCCGCAGCCATTGCCGTACCTGTTCGACAAGCGCGATCAGGATGGCGGTGGTTTCGATATCGAGCTGGAAGTGCTGCTGCTCACCGAGAAAATGCGCGAGCAGAACCTGCCGGCCCATCGCCTGACTCTGAGCAACACCCGCTACATGTACTGGACTGTCGCGCAAATGGTCGCGCACCACAGCGTCAACGGCTGCCAGTTGCAGGCCGGTGACCTGTTCGGTTCGGGCACTTTGTCCGGGCCTGAAAACGGCCAGTTCGGCAGCCTGCTGGAAATCACCGAGGGCGGTAAGAAGCCAATCGAGCTGGCCTCCGGTGAAGTGCGCAAATTCCTTGAAGACGGCGACGAAATCATCCTGCGCGCTCGTTGCGCCCGCGAAGGTTTTGCCTCGATCGGTTTCGGCGAATGCCGTGGCACTGTGCTGGCGACGCGCTGACAGGAGCGGTTCATGGATCTCTATACCTATTACCGTTCCACCTCGTCGTACCGGGTGCGGATCGCGCTGGCGCTCAAGGGCCTCGACTATCAGGCGTTGCCAGTCAATTTGATTGCACCACCCGGCGGTGAACATCGGCAACCGGCGTACCTGGCGATCAATCCCCAGGGCCGGGTGCCGGCGCTGCGTACCGATGACGGCAAGTTGCTGATTCAGTCGCCGGCCATCATCGAGTACCTGGAGGAACGTTATCCACAGGTGCCGCTGCTGCCCGAGGACCTCGTTGCCCGTGCACAGGTGCGCGGCGTGGCGGCGGTGATCGGCTGCGACGTGCATCCGCTGCACAACGTCAGCGTGCTCAATCGCCTGCGCGGGTTGGGGCATGACGAGCCGCAGGTGACCGAGTGGATCGGCCACTGGATCGGTCAGGGGCTGGCGACGGTGGAGCAGTTGATCGGCGACAGCGGTTTCTGTTTCGGCGAGTGGCCGTGCGTGGCTGATGTGTACCTTATCCCGCAGTTGTACGCGGCCGAGCGTTTCAACGTTTCGCTTGAGGCGTATCCACGGATCCGTCGGGTGGCCGCGTTGGCCGCTGAACATCCGGCGTTCATCGCGGCGCATCCGGCGAATCAGCCGGACACGCCGAAGTAGCATTTGATGGCTCCCGTGCAGCGCACGGGAGCCATTCCGGTTACCCGCAAAAAAACATAAAAACAAAACAGGTACCTTGCGATGCATAACCAGATTGCCAGCTTCCGGGCGGCACTCGACGCCCGTCCTGTGTCCCGCTTTCAGTGGTTGCTCCTGATCCTTCTCGCCTTGTTGCTGGTCACCGACGGCTACGACGCCCAGGTGCTCGGCTATGTGGTGCCGGCGCTGGCGCAGGACTGGGGCCTGGAGAAATCGGCGTTCGGTCCGGTGTTCAGCGCCAACCTGCTCGGCCTGACGCTTGGCTCGCTCGCCGTGACGCCGCTGGCCGACCGTTTCGGCGTACGGCGGATTCTGCTCGCCTGTGTGCTGATCTACGCCATCCTCACCGTGCTGATGGTGTTCGCCGATTCCCTGAATACCTTGATGATTGCGCGCTTCATCTGCGGCATCGGCATGGGCGGCGCAATGCCCAGCGCCATGGCGTTGATGTCGGAGTACTCCCCGCCACGCCTGCGCACGTTGATGGTGACGCTGGCGGCCTGCGGTTTTTCCTTCGGCGGTGCGGCGGGTGGTTTTGTTGCGGCCGGGTTCATCGATCGATTCGGCTGGCAAGCGGTGTTCCTCGCTGGCGGCGTTACGCCGTTGCTGCTGTTTCCGTTCCTCTGGTGGATGCTGCCGGAATCCCTGCCGCGCCTGCTGCGCGATGCGCCACCGTATGCGCGCCTGCGCAAGGTTACCGCGCGGATGCTGCCGGACTGGCAACCGCCCGTTGCCTCGGTCGAACAGAACGAACGCGAGCAGGGCAGCAAACTGACGGTGGTGGAACTGTTCCGCAATGGTTACGCACGCCCGACCTTGCTGATCTGGGCGACCTTTTTCGTCAGTCTGATCCTGCTGTATTTCATGATCAGCTGGCTGCCGTCGCTGCTGCTGGAAAGTGGCCTGAAACTCAATGAAGCGAATCTGGTGACGTCGATGTTCCTGTTCGCCGGCACCTTGGGCGCCATCTGCATGGCGTGGTTCGCTGATCGTCTGAAGCGCAAGGTGCGGTTGCTGTCCGGTGTGCTGGCCGGCGCGGCGGTGTGCACGATTCTGCTGGGCCTGAATCACGACAACCCGCGCTATCTGGTGGCCTGTGTGTTTGCGGCGGGTTTCTGCATCATCGGCGGGCAACTGACGCTCAATGCGTTTGCCAGCAATTTCTATCCGGCGCACGTGCGCGCCACCGGCACCGGTTGGGCGTTGGGAGTGGGGCGTTTCGGCTCGATTCTCGGGCCGCTGTTCGGCAGCCTGCTGCTGGCGATGCACATTCCGGTGGAGCAGATTTTCTTCTACTGCGCGATTCCGGCAGTGATTGCGGCGTTGTTGATCATTCAGGTGCGTTCGCCTTCAGGGGCGTCAGTCAGTGCACCACCGAATTGGGCGGCAGATGCCCCAGTCGTTCAGTCAGGCGAAGCCGCTGAATCGGGTCGTCACTGAGCAGCAGCGCGTGCTCAAGATCGAAGCGCTCGGCGTTCGGGCAGTCGAGACGCTGGTACAGGCTGGCCCGGGCCAGGTAGTCGGCGGCGCTGGCATCGCCCATTTCGAGCACGCGTTCGGCATCGATCAGCGCGGCGATGAAGTCATCGTGGGTCAGGTGCAACTGGCGCAGGTTGCGCGACAGGCGTTGAAGCATCTGTAGCGGTGTGGCAGCCAGCAGGTGGTCGGCGTTGAGTTGCATCTGGTGGCCGTATTGGCGATGCAGTAGTTCGCGGCAATCGTTCGGATACAGGCGCCGCCCACCGCACGGATCGAGCAAGTGATCAGCCCCGGGCACCTTCAGCAGGAAATGTCCGGGGAAGTTCACACCCACCAGCGGGATCTCCAGTCCACGGGCCAGTTCCAGCGCGATCAGCGCCAGGGCCAACGGTTGGCCGCGCCGGGTCTGCAACACCTTGTTGACCATCGCGGCTTGGGGACGCAACGGCGCAAAATCATCCTGTGCAAAACCCAGATCGGTCATCCGCCGCAGGAGCGGCTGCGCCAGTTCGCTGACCGGCAACAGTGGCAAACCGGAACTGACGCGCTGTTGCAGTTCCTTGAAATCCTGCAATAGCGCTTCGGGGTCGACGTGTTTGTCATGCTCGGCAGCCATCCACAACGCCGCCTCGAACAGCGCGGGCGGTGAACGGTGCAGACAGTCGAAAAAACGTTGGCGCGGACTCATCAAAATCTCCGGGGAATGCCTCGTTTTAGCCCCGTCTCTGTCATTCGTCCAGTGCCGCGCCGCTCTGCCACCGGGTTATGCCGCAACGCATTGGTCGCTGTCGGGCCTTATTCCCGTGCGCTTCAGCAATTTTTGGGCGCAAGCCTATACTGGCGTCTACCAGAAGTGATTCGGGGGCCTGCCGATGTTCGCTCTCATGCAAAGCACTCGCCTGGAATCGCTGCACCTTAGCGTTGATCCGGTCTCCGGATTGAAGGCGGTCATTGCCATCCATAACAGTCGCCTCGGGCCCGCCCTGGGCGGGTGTCGTTATCTTGCCTACCCGAACGACGAATCCGCTGTCGAGGACGCCATACGCCTGGCCCAGGGCATGAGCTACAAAGCCGCGCTGGCCGGCCTGGCCCAGGGTGGCGGTGTGGCCGTGATCGTGCGCCCGGCCCATGTGGAAAACCGCGCCGCGTTGTTCGAAGCCTTCGGCCGTTGCATCAATCAGCTCGACGGCCGCTACATCACTGCCATCGACAGCGGCACCTCGGTGGCGGACATGGATTGCATCGCCCAGCAGACCCAGCACGTCACCAGCACCACCTCTGCCGGCGACCCTGCGCCACATGCCGCGATGGGTGTGTTCACCGGGATTCGCGCCACCGCCATGGCGCGGCTGGGCAGCGACAACCTTGAAGGCTTGCGCGTGGCGATTCAGGGGCTGGGCAATGTCGGTTATGCCCTGGCCGAACAACTGCACGCCGCTGGCGCCGAACTGCTGGTCAGCGACATCGACCACGGCAAGGTGCAACTGGCGATGGAGCAGCTCAACGCCCACCCGATCGCCAACGACGCATTGCTCAGCACGCCGTGCGACATTCTTGCGCCGTGCGGCCTGGGCGGTGTGCTCAACAGCCACACCGTCACCCAGTTGCGCTGTTCGGCGGTGGCAGGGTCGGCCAACAATCAACTGACGCATCTGGATGTGGCCGATCAACTGGAGCGGCGCGGCATCCTGTATGCGCCGGATTACGTGATCAATGCCGGTGGCTTGATCTACGTTTCCCTCAAGCACCGTGGCGAAGAGCTGACGACCATCACCGCGCACCTGTCGAAGATCAGTTCGCGGCTGACGGAAGTGTTTGCTCACGCCCAGGCAGAAAAGCGTTCACCCGCGCGGGTGGCGGACGAGTTGGCGGAGAAGGTGTTGTACCGCTGAGGTTTTCCGGACATGAAAAAGCCCCTGAGTCGTTCAACTCAGGGGCTATTCAATTCAGAGGCTTCAACTCAGGTGTCGATTACTTTGCAGCCTTCGCCGCTTTGGCAGGTTTGGCAGGCGCTTCTGCCGCTTCGGCCGCGTCAGCTGTCTCGCTCGCCACAACCGGTTCGGCCGGTGCGTTGATCAGCTCCGACAATGCGTCAGGCTGGCTCTTGAACGCCCGGGCGAACACGTCGCGGTTCTTCGCCATGTAGATCCCGACTTCTTCCACTTGCTGCTCGCTCAACGAAGGAACGGCTTTTTCCAGCACTTCGGCCAACAGTTCGGCCAGTTCGAGCATTTTGTCATGACGGTCAGCTTCGGCTTTATCCATGAACAAGCGCTCCAGATCTCGGCTGCTGCGGTATACCACTTCGACGGCCATTCACCACCTCACATGCCTTCACATTAAGTTGTCTTTGCGACTACTGTATCTATATACAGCGAAAAGGATAAGCGAATCCCTGCGCTTTGGGTAGTGGCTTTTTAATGTAGACCGGATTCGGATTTTGTCAGGCCTAATGCGCCGCGCAGGTGCGACCAAACGCCACGGCGCGGGTTTCGCGGCGCCTCGCCATGATGGCGTGGCCTCTTTTCTGCATGCATCCGTGTGCGTGCGCAATAACCGTCACATCCAAGCGTGCAACATCCGCTCGAACCGGGCTAAGGAGCCTTCATCGTGAAAATCAACTGGGCCGAGAAACTGCGGCAAAACGTGCACCAACTGGCCGAGTCCCTGGGCAACCTGTTCGTCGAGACCTTCCACTACCTGGCGCTGTTCGCCATCGGTGCGGTGACCGCCTGGGCGGCGGTGATGGAGTTTCTCGGGATGCTCGAGGAAGGGCACATCAAGATCGATGACATTCTGTTGCTGTTCATCTATCTGGAACTGGGGGCGATGGTCGGGATTTACTTCAAGACCAACCACATGCCGGTGCGCTTCCTGATCTATGTGGCGATCACCGCTCTGACGCGCCTGCTGATCTCCAACGTTTCGCACCACAACCCGCCGGACATGGGCATCATTTACCTGTGCGGCGGGATTCTGCTGCTGGCGTTCTCGATCCTGGTGGTGCGTTACGCCTCGTCGCAATTCCCTTCGGTGAAAATCGAGAAGCCGCAACGCAAGCTCGGTGCGGGCTCCGGTGAGCACCCCGAGATTGAGAAGGGCGAGCTCTAAAGACCGATCGATGGCCGATGCTGGCCCTTGATCTGGCGCGGTGGCGGGGTGAGCCCGTCGCCGCGGGTCATGGCTTCCAGGATCGCCATGGCGCTGTGGCCCTGTTCGATGGCGATGCCGAACTGGATGCTTTGCACCAGTCGTTTGAGGCGCTTGGGGTCGTTGCGCTGGTCGGCGCTGATCATCCGTTTGGCGACGATCCGGCCGCTGTTGGAAAGGGTCAGCATGATGCTGCCGTCGAGGCCCTGAATGCTCAGGTTGATCTGATAGTCCGGCGCGAAGGCATCGGTAATGATCTGAAAAGGATTGTCCATGATGCGTCACCGCCTGATTGAACGTGCAGTTGTTGACCGGCCTTGATCGGGTTGGTTCGCCAAACCTGACCGTCGGCCATTCCGTGGTCCTGTCTCCTTCAGGGATGTAGCAAGGGACATGCCGGGAATTTTGTCGAACAATGAAACCGGCCAAAAAGAAGGCGAGCCTATGGCTCGCCTTCTTCGTTTGCGGCCCGTTTCAGGGCAGAACCGAGTAGATGATCGCTGACAGTGCAATCAGGCCGATCAGCACCACGAACACGTTCGACACCTGGCCCGAATACTGGCGAAAGGCTGGCACGCGGCGGATCGCGTACATCGGCATCAGGAACAACAGGCAGGCAATCACCGGCCCTCCGAGGGTTTCGATCATGCCGAGGATGCTCGGGTTGAAGGTCGCCACGGCCCAGCAGCTGAGGATCATGAACAACGCAGTCGCACGGTTCAGCCAGCTCGCCGACATCACCCGGCCACGGCCGCGCAGGCTTTTGACGATCATGCCCTGGAAGCCTTCGCTGGCGCCGATGTAGTGGCCGAGGAAGGATTTGGTGATCGCCACCAGCGCAATCAGCGGCGCGGCGTAGGCGATGACCGGGGTCTGGAAGTGGTTGGCCAGGTACGACAGGATCGAAATGTTCTGCGCCTTGGCCGCTGCCAGATCAGCCGGCGACAGTGCCAGCACGCAGCTGAAGCAGAAGAACATCACGGTCACCACCATCATGCCGTGGGCCATCGCGAGGATGCCGCTGCTCTTGCGTTCGGCCTGGTCGCCGTAGCGCTGTTTCTGCTCGACGGCGAACGCGGAAATGATCGGCGAATGGTTGAACGAGAACACCATCACCGGGATCGCCAGCCACAGGGTCTTGAAGAACACCGACATCGGCATCGCTTCCTGGGCGCTGGCGAAGAACGCGCCGTTCCAGTTCGGAATCAGGCTGATGCCGAGTAGCAGCAACGCGGCGACGAACGGATACACCAGCACGCTCATGGCTTTGACGATCACGCTCTGACCGCAACGCACGATGGCCATCAAACCGAGGATCAACGCCAGCGACAACACCGCGCGCGGCGGCGGGGCGATGTGCAACTGGTGTTCGAGGAAGCTGCTCAGGGTGTTGGTCAGCGCCACGCTGTACACCAGCAGGATCGGGAAGATCGCGAAGAAATACAGCAGCGTGATCAGTTTGCCGGCACCGACGCCGAAGTGTTCTTCCACCACTTCGGTGATGTCACCGGAACGGCCCGACAGCACGAAGCGGGTCAGGCCCCGGTGCGCGTAGAAGGTCATCGGAAACGCCAGCACCGCCAGGATCAGCAACGGCCAGAAACCGCCGACACCGGCGTTGATCGGCAGGAACAAAGTGCCGGCACCGATGGCGGTGCCGTACAGACCGAGCATCCAGGTGGTGTCGAATTTGCTCCAGCCCTTGTGGGCGATTTCGCTATTGCGTGTGCGGTCTACAGCGGGGGGTTCGGCAGCAGGTGTGCGTACATCGGTCATCGTTTTTGCCTCGTTATTATTCTTGCTCGGGCTCACGTGTTACAGGCGGTCAGGGAGCGCTCCTCAGCACTCCACCCAGCTCACGGCCAGGCCGCCCCGTGAAGTCTCTTTGTATTTGTCATGCATGTCGGCGCCGGTATCGCGCATGGTGCGGATCACCCGGTCGAGCGAAATGAAGTGTTTGCCGTCACCGCGCAGGGCCATTTGTGTGGCGTTGATCGCCTTCACCGCAGCGATGGCGTTGCGCTCGATGCACGGCACCTGCACGAGTCCGCCGACCGGGTCGCAGGTCAGGCCGAGGTTGTGCTCCAGGCCGATTTCGGCGGCGTTTTCCAGTTGCTCCGGGGTAGCGCCAAGCACGTCGGCGAGACCAGCAGCGGCCATGGCGCAGGCAGAGCCGACTTCACCCTGGCAGCCGACTTCGGCGCCGGAAATCGAGGCGTTTTTCTTGCACAGGATGCCGACCGCTGCCGCGCCCAGAAAGAACGCGACCACGTCATCGTCCGACGCGTCCGGATTGAATTTCATGTAGTAGTGCAGGACGGCCGGAATGATCCCGGCGGCACCGTTGGTCGGCGCGGTGACCATGCGCCCGCCGGCGGCGTTTTCTTCGTTGACGGCGAGGGCGAACAGGTTGACCCACTCCATCGCCGACAGGGTCGAACTGATGACGTTCGGCTTACCGATTTCCAGCAGGCTGCGGTGCAATTTCGCTGCACGACGCGGAACATTCAGACCACCAGGCAGCACGCCTTCGTGACGCAAACCTTGCTCGACGCATTCGCGCATCACCGACCAGATATGCAGCAGGCCCTGACGGATTTCGGCGTCGCTACGCCAGGCCCGTTCGTTGGCCATCATCAGTTCGGAAACACGCAGGTTGTGTTTGTTGCACAGCGACAGCAGTTCAGCGGCGCTGGAAAAGTCGTACGGCAACACCACGTCGCCGGCCGGTGCTACACCGGATTCGGCTTCGGCCGCTTCGATGATGAAACCGCCACCCACCGAGTAGTACGTCTGCTCGAACAGTTGCCCGGATGCACCGAAGGCTGTCAGCGACATGGCGTTGGGGTGGTAGGGCAGGCTCTCGTCCAGCAGCAGGAGATCGTCTTGCCAGTTGAAGGCAGTCGAGCGTGTACCTGCGAGGAACAGGTGGCCGGTCTCGCGCAGTTGCTGGATGCGCGGTTCGATGGTCGACGGATCGATGCTGTCCGGCCATTCGCCCATCAGGCCCATGACCGTTGCGCGGTCAGTGGCGTGACCGACGCCAGTGGCCGAGAGCGAGCCGTATAAACGGATTTCCACCCGCTGCACATCGTTCAGCAAATGCTGATCGATCAGGGCCTGGGCGAAGGTCGCGGCGGCGCGCATCGGGCCGACGGTGTGGGAACTGGACGGACCGATGCCGACTTTGAATAGATCGAAAACACTGATAGCCATGCTAAAGCCTTACAAGCAATGGAGTAGGAATCGCCGCCATTTTTTGTAGGACAAGCGCAATGTCGGCGATACTGCCTACCTCGCTTCAACGTGACTAACGAAACTTCCTAAGTAAGCCTTTAGCAGGACTAAACCATGAGTCGTCAATTGCATGCCCAGACTTACGTCTGGCTGCAGGTGTTTTCCTGTGCCGCGCGGCACCTGTCATTCACCCGTTGTGCCGAGGAGTTGCACATCACGCCGGGGGCGGTGAGTCAGCAAATCCGACAGCTGGAAGAGCGTCTGGGCTTTCGTCTGTTTCACCGTCGCGCCCGTGGCGTGGAGCTGAGTGCGGAAGGGCAGCGACTGGCGATCACGGTCAACGAGGCTTACGGCAGCATCGATGCTGAGCTGCGTCGTCTGGATGCGGGGATGATCAGCGGGACTCTGCGGGTGCGCTCGATTCCGTCGTTCCTCAGCAAATGGCTGACCCCGCGCCTGCCGCGTCTGCAACAGCGTTACCCGGACATCCAGTTGCGACTGGTGGCCGAGGACAGCAGCGTGCCGTTGCATGAAGGGGATTTCGACCTGGCCATCGACTTGAACGACGGCAGTTATCCGGGATTGTTATCCACAGCCTTGCTCGACGAGCAGATTTTCCCGGTGTGCGCGCCGAGCCTGCTGCGTGGACGGCCACCACTGCACGGGCCGGCGGATCTGGTGCATTTCCCGCTGCTGCACGACATCACGGCCTGGCGCGGCAGTTATGAATACGCGGAGTGGGAGTTTTATCTCAATGCCATCGGATTCGATGGTGCCGACGTACGGCGTGGGCACACGTTCAATCGCAACCACCTGACCATCGAAGCGGCGATTGCCGGCATGGGCGTGGCGATTGCCCGGCGCACGCTGCTCAACGACGAACTGGAGCGGGGGACATTGATCGTGCCGTTCGGGATTTCGGTGCCCAATCACAAGCGCTATGTCTTGCTCTACGCGCCGGGGGCGCTGAGCCATCCGGGTGTGCGCGCAGTGCATGACTGGCTGGTGGAGGAGGCGGAGATTTTCCGTGGCCTGCACCCGTTGAGTGATGGCCAATTGTGAGCAGATTTTGCAGGGAACTGAGGCGACCCAACTCCCGACCTTACCAGCGCTTCACTCGGTTGTCCGGCTTTTTTTGCGTATGAATATTTATCTTTTTTCAGGGGTTGAAATGTTCGTCACACGGGCCGATTGTTGTAATCAAGAGGTCACGAAATCCTGTTCAAGGCCTCTTGCGAGCTAGCTGAAATAAGGGATGAACTATGCAAATCCAAGTCAACAGCGACAACCATATTCAAAGCAGCAAACGACTGGAGGAGTGGGTACGAACCACAATTGAGAGCACGCTCGACCGTTATGAGGAAGACCTGACCCGTGTCGAAGTCCATCTGAGCGACGAGAACGGTGACAAACCGGGTCCCCATGATTTGCGCTGCCAACTGGAAGCGCGGCCAAAAGGCCATCAACCGATTTCCGTCACCCACAAAGCCGATTCGCTGGAACAGGCGATCGATGGTGCAGCCGAAAAACTGGAGCACGCGCTGGAGCACCTGTTTGGCAAACTGCGGGGCAAACCGCGAGCCGCAGTGGTGCCATTTACCAGCAAGGCGAATGACGCGCTGCTGGAGGAAGAATTTCTGGAAAACGAACAGGCAGCGATCAACAGTTGATGCGCTGATTTTATAAGTCACCCAATGAGAACGGGCCTGCAATTGCAGGCCCGTTTCGTTTCTGGTGGGTTTTGTGAGTGGATCAGATATGAAACCCCTCTCCCTTCGGGAGAGGGCTGGATGCATGTAGATCTCAGAAGGCAACGGAAGTCTGCACATACACCGTGCGCGGCTCACCCACGTATTTGCCCTTGTTGTTGTCATCGAACGAACGGGTGAAGTACTGGGTGTTGAAGATGTTCTTCACCCCCACCGCCACGTTCAGGTCCGACAACTGCGGCCCGAAGTCATAACCGGCGCGGCTGCTGAACAGCATGTAGCCCGGAATCTTGCCGGTGCTGCCGTCGGCGCTTTCTTTCGAGGTGTTGGCGTTGTCGGCGAACTGGTCGCTCTGGAAGCTGCTGTCCAGGTTCAGCTTCCACGGCCCTTCGGTGTAACCGACGCCGATCGTGCCTTTGTGTTTCGAGGAGAACGGCACACGATTACCCTTGTTCGGACCGTCTTCGCGGATGGTCGCGTCGACATAGGCGTAAGTGGCGTAGACATCGAAGCCGGCCAGCGCCGGGCTCAAGTCATCCAGCGCGTAATTGACGCTGGTCTCGATGCCCTGATGGCGGGTTTCGCCACGGGCGATCACCGAATCGTTGGTCTGATTGCTTTCGTACTGGTTGTCGAAGTTGATCAGGAACGCGCCGATTTCCGCTCGCAGGGCACCGTTGTCGTAACGGGTGCCGAGTTCCCAGGTGCGAGCCTTCTCCGGTTTCACTTCACCGCTGCTCACGCGGTTGGGCATCTGGCTGTATTGCACGCTGCCGAAGGAGCCTTCGGTGTTGGCGTACAGGTTCCAGGTGTCGGTCAGGTGGTACAGCACGTTCAACGCCGGCAGCGCGGTGTTGTAGTCACCCTTGTATTTGACGTTGGTCAGATTGTTGGTCTGCTGCGACTCGATCATCTCGTAGCGCACGCCCGGGGTGATCGTCCACTTGCCGATGTCGATGCGGTCATCGACGAAGAACGCATTGGCTTCGGTACCGCCACGGGTGTCGCGGTCGTTGCGGCTGTTGGTGGTCGGGTATTCGTTGCTGGCGATCGGGGTGCGATAGCGCAACTCGTGGCCGGCCTCATTGATGTAGCGATAGCCGACGCCAACTTCATGGCTGGTCGAGCCGAGGTCGAAACCTTGAGCGAAACGGGTTTCCAGACCGCGAACCCAGTATTCGCGCGGCGACAGCGACAGGAATGTGCCCTGATCCAGATAACCGCTGCGCAGGGTCTTGGTGAAGAAGGTGTTGGCGGTGAATTCGCGGCGATCTTCCTGATAGCGGTAGCCGAAATTGAACATCGTGCGACGGCCCCAGAACTGGTCTTTCGGTCGGGTCGACTGATACGGATCGGCATCGTAGTCGGCGACGTTCAGGCCGCCGGGCATGTCAGCCTTGCCTTCGTAATACTGGGCCATGGCGTTGAAGCTGTTGGCTTCGTCGAGCTGGTATTTGCCCTTGAGGATCAGGTCGTCGATTTCCGTGTCGCTGTGTTCGCGCCAGTCGCCACCGCGAGTGCCGGAGTACAGCAGCGCGCCGCCCAGGCCGTTGGCATTGGTGCCGCCGGCCAGCAAGTTGGCGCTGGTCTTGAAGCCGTCATGGCTCGACGAAGGACTGGTTTCGGTCTGGAAACCGCCCTTGACGGTCGGCTCGTCAGGAATCGCCCGGGTCACGAAGTTGACCACGCCGCCGACGTTCTGCGGGCCGTAACGCACGGCGCCGCCGCCTCGCACGACGTCCACCGCGTCCATGTTGCCCATGCTGATCGGTGCAAACGACAACTGCGGCTGACCGTAAGGCGCGAAGGGCACCGGGATGCCGTCCATCAACACCGTCGAACGTGCAGCCAGGCGTGGGTTGAGGCCGCGAATGCCGAAGTTCAGCGCCATGTCGTGGCTGCCGGTACCGTTGTTTTCCGGGGCGTTGACCCCGGGAATGCGATTGAGCACATCGCGGGCCTGGGTCGCGCCCTGGCGTTCGAATTCTTCGCGGCGGATCACGTCACGGGCGCCGGGATGTTCGAAGACGTTGACCTGTGCGGCTTCACCCAGCCAGTCGCCGACCACTTTCGAGGTGTCCAGCTCCAGGGCGCTGTCGTTCGACGGTTGCAGGCTGAAGGCATTGCCGCCCTCGGCGCGGGCTTGCAGGCCGGTGCCTTCGAGCAGCGCGTTCAGACCTTGTTCCGCTGTGTAGCTGCCTTCCAGCCCACGGCTTTGCACACCGCTGGTGACCTGCGAGCCAAAGGAAATCAGCACCCCGGCTTCACGGCCGAACTGGTTGAGGGCGTTTTCCAGCGACGACGGGGCGATGTGATAAGCCTTGGTGTCGGCAGCCAGCGCATGGGGCAGGGCGCTGAAGCTCAGGCTGGCGCCGAGGATGAGATTGCGCAGGGTTCGGGCCAACGGCGTGAGGCGGGTGGGGTGCATGGAGGACGGTCCTGAGAAGGTTGAATCAAGGGGGGCTTTCCTTCTCTGTCACGCCAGATCTGAAAAACGGCTCATTTATTTTTACGGTTGATCAAACCTTGGCTTCGACCGTCACCCAGTAGCGAGTAAAACGCTTCACTTTTACCGGCAGGCTGATTTCCAGCAGATCGAGAATCCGCTCGCTGTCGTCCAGTGGATAAGTCCCGGAGATCAGCAAGTCAGCCACTTTTGCATCGCAATTGAGCTGCCCGCGACGGTAGCGACCGAGTTCGTCGAGGAAGTCGCCCAGGCGCATGTGGGCGGCCACGAGCATGCCGTCGGCCCAGGCGCCGCTGTTGGCGTCCAGCGGTTTTGCTTCGCTGATGGAGGTGGCGCTGAAGCTCAATTGTCGGGCGACCGGCAGCAACATCGGCGAGCGACCTTGTGCGTTCAACTCGACCCGACCTTCAAACAGCGCAACCTGCGTGCGGTCGGCAAACTGCCGCACGTTGATCCGCGCACCTTGAGTTTTCAGCACGCCTTGCGCGGTTTGCACTTCGAAGGATTGAGTGGCGGTCAGCAGCATTTCGCCTTCGAGCAGACGGATCAGTCCATCTCCCCGGACATCCGCCGCACTCGCGGTGTTGAGCTGCAACTGGCCACCCGCGCCGAGCGATATCTTGCGGCGCTGACCGATCGGGCTGCGGTAATCGGCCAGCAGCGACGGCAACGGATTGTGCTCGCGCATCCCCCAGGTGACTGCCGAACCGGCGCCGAGAAGCAGCAACAATTTGAGAGCCTGACGCCGACTGCCGGACTTTGGCGCGTTTAACGCGGCATGGGCCAGTGGCGATGACAAACCCCGCAACCGCGAATTGACCCGCTGAATGTGTTCCCAGGCGCGGCGGTGTTCGCTGTGGGCATCGATCCACTGTTGCCAGGCTTGTTGTTGACGCGGATTCAACGGGCCCTGCTGCATTTCCAGCAGCCAGTGCACCGCTTGCTCGGCAACCTGCGCGGAAAAATCCATCGGCGGATTCACAGAGCAAAGTAGCAGCGCATCGCTGCCTTGTTCAGATGACGTTTGACCGTGGCCACGGAGATACCCAGTTCGGCGGCGATCTGCGGATAGGTCAGGCCATCGACCTGCGCCAGCAGAAATGCGCGTTTGACGGCGCGCGGCAGGCCATCGAGCAACTGATCCAGCTCCATCAGGGTTTGCAGGATGATCGCTTTCTCTTCTTCCGAAGGCGCGACGACTTCCGGCATCTGCGCGAGGGTGTCGAGGTAGGCGCGCTCCAGATCCTGGCGACGGTAATGGTTGAACAACACACGCTTGGCCAGCGTGGTGAGGAACGCCCGAGGCTCGATGATCACCGGCGGTTCTCGTGCGGTCAGCACCCGAATGAACGTGTCCTGGGCCAGATCGGCGGCGCTGTCCGGGCAGCCGAGTTTGCGCCGCAGCCAGCCAGTGAGCCAGCTGTGGTGGGCCTGATACAGCGATTCGACGGGATGGGCGGACGACAACGGCATCACTCCGGGCGCATACAGGATGCGTTAGAGAACAAGAATGGTTCGCATTGTAGGGCCGCGAATGCATGCCGGCAATCAGACTCTTTTGCGTATGAGAATATTTATCATTAATATTGCATGCCTGTCGTCTCGGCCTGTTGGCCGGGCGTTAACCGTTTCAGGGTCGAAACATGAAAGCCAAACTCGCCACACTCCCCATGTCCTATCGTCTGGCCGTCACTTCGCGGGTGCTCGCGGCGGTGTTTGGCGGCTATCTGGTCGCGGCGCTGGCCAGTGTCACGCTGACCCTGTGGTTACCGCTGAACCGCGCCGAAGCGGTCATCACCGGTATGACGGTTTCGTTCCTCGTGTATCTGGTGGCCGTGCTCTGGTGCTTCGCCTGCCGCAGCGCGTGGGCGGCATGGGTCGGCTTGCTGGTGCCGAGCGTGATTCTGGCGACGATCTCCGGCGCCGCGCGGGGTCTGGGTTACGCATGAAAGAGGGTTTCCGGCAGGCGATGGCCTGGCTGCACACCTGGACCGGACTGGTCTTCGGCTGGCTGCTGTTCGCGATTTTCCTGACCGGGACGCTGGCCTATTTCAAGGACGAGACCAATCACTGGATGCAGCCGGAAATCCCGTCGCGCCCGCTCGATGCTGAAGCGAGCCTGACGCTGGCGCAAACCTATCTGCAACAGCGCGCGCCCGATGCGCCGAGCTGGCAGATCACGCTTCCTGATGCGCGCGAGCCTGGGATCTCTGTCGGTTGGCAAGCCCCGGCCAAACCCGGCGAGCGCGGTCGATTCACCGAAAAAATCCTCGACGCCCGGACCGGTGCCGAAGTGCCCGTGCGCAAAAGCTTCGGCGGCGAATTCTTCTACCGCTTCCACTTCCAGCTGCAAATGCCTTATCCGTGGGGCCGCTGGCTGGCGACCAGCGCGGCGATGGTGATGTTCATCGCACTGATTACCGGGATCATCACCCACAAGAAAATCTTCAAGGACTTCTTCACCTTCCGTCCGCGCAAAGGCCAGCGCACCTGGCTGGACGGGCATAACGCGGTGGGCGTGCTGGTGCTGCCTTTTCACCTGATGATCACCTACAGCAGCCTGGTGATCTTCATGGCGATGGTTATGCCGGCGAACCTTTTGGCGTCCTACGGCAGCGATCGCAGTGCGTTTTACGATGAAGTGTTTCCCGAAACGCCGGCCCCGGAGCGCGCAGGCATACCCACCATGTTGCCGCCGATGGCACCGCTGCTGGCACGTGCAAGCGAGCACTGGGGCGGCGGACATGCCGCGCGGGTGACGGTGAATAATCCCGGCGACGCCAATGCCTCGGTGCAGGTGTCGCGTGCCAGCTCCGACAAGATCACCTACGAATACGGCAGCGACGTGACCTTCAATGGCGTGACTGGGCAAATCCTCGGTGCGACCCCGGCCAAACCGCTGCCGATGACGATTGCCGGCGGTTTCTATGGTCTGCACATCGGCCATTTCGCCGGCCCGGTGCTGCGTTGGCTGTATTTCATTTGCGGCTTGGCCGGCACGGCAATGATCGGCACCGGACTGGTGATCTGGCTTGGCAAACGTCAGCTCAAACATGCCAAGACCGGGGTCATGCCGTTCGAGTTGCGGCTGGTCGAAGTGCTGAACATCGCCAGCATGGCCGGGCTGGTCAGTGCGGTGGCGGCGTTCTTCTGGGCCAACCGTCTGTTGCCACTGAGTCTCGACGGCCGGGCCAAGTGGGAAGTGAACGCGTTCTTCATCGCTTGGGCTTTGAGCCTGGTGCATGCCTTGCTCCGACCCGGTCGCAAAGCCTGGGTCGAACAATTGCCACTGGCAGCGCTGCTGTTCACCACGGTGCCGTTGCTCAACGCATTGACCACTGCGCATCACCTCGGCGTCACGCTGGAGCAGGGTGACTGGGCCTTGGCCGGTTTCGACCTGACCTGCCTCGGCGCCGGTCTGTTCCTGGGGTGGGCCGCCTGGAAAATGCAGCGTGCCGGCCACACCGTCCGCGTGAAAAAGACACCTCGCGAAACGCCTCGGCCGATCACGCTTGAGCAGGGGACGCACTGATGCTGCTGGCGCTGTTGCTGTGTTACGCCGGATTTACTGCGCTGTGTCTGTCGATGCCGCGACATCACGATGAGCTGCTGGGTCATAAGCCTTCAAACCGACGCGCAAAAAGTCTGAAGCTCGCCGGTTGGTTGCTGCTGTGTCTTTCACTCTGGGCCGCCGTGGCTGCCAACGGCTGGGGTTTCGGTCTGGTCGACTGGTTCGCCGTGTTGATGATCAGCGCATTGTTGCTGGTGCTGCTGATGCCCTATCGACCGAAGCTGGCAATGGCGATGGCGGCGTTCAGCCTGTTGGCGACGCCGGTCGCTGCATGGGCGTGGTGATGCAATGCTGATCGGTCATCCCCCGGAATCCCGCGACGACGAACCGAGCGGCGCGCGTGCGCATTTTCTTCAGGTGTTCCTCTCGCAGCGCCCGCAAATGGAAGCGCTGGTGAACCGTCGCGTCGGTTGCCGGGCGACGGCAGCGGACCTGGTGCAGGATCTGTTCCTGCGATTCTGGCGCCGGCCGTTGGTACAGGTTGAAGAGCTCAGCACCTACCTGCTGCGCTGTGCAGGCAACATCGCCATCGACCATTTGCGCAGCGAAGGCACGCGGGTTCGGGTCAATGAAGGCTGGCAACCGGATGAGCCGGACAGTAGCGCCAGCGAACCGCAAGCGGCACTCGAAGCAGGCAATGATCTGCGCCACGTCGAAGCGGCGTTGCGTGCATTGCCCGAGCGCACGCGGCAGATTTTTTTGCTCAATCGCATCCACGGGCGCAAGTACGCCGAGATCGCCAAAGCCATGGGCCTGTCCCAAAGCGCTGTGGAAAAACATATGATGCGCGCCCTCGAGGCCTGCAAGGCCAGCCTGCGCGAACCCGCGCCACGCCTGCCAGGGAAAGCACCGTGAATCACACCGACCGCGTCACCCCGACGCCCGCTCAGGAGCAGGCGGCTTTTGCCTGGTTGAGCCTGTTGCACGACCGCCCGAGCACCGGTGATCAACTGACCTTCAGCCAGTGGTTGCGTGCCAACCCGGCCCACGCCGAGGCCCACGCCGAGGCTTACGCCCAGGCGCAAGTCATCTGGGAATTGAGCGAAGGGCCGGCCCGCACTCTGGCGGATGAAGAGTCGTTCGCCTTGCAGGGCTATCTGAATGCGATGGACCGGCCGCGCCGTCCGCAGATTCGACGTTGGGCCGGAGCGCTGGCAATGGCGGCCTGTCTGTTGTTGATGATCAGCCTCGGCACCGGTTGGCAGCCGCAGCGCTGGGTCGATGATCTGGGTGCTGATTATGTTTCGGCCCCCGGTGAAATCCGCACCGTGACTTTGGCCGACCAATCCCAGGTCACGCTGGATGCCGACAGCGCCATCGCCGTGGATTTCAGTCATGGCGAGCGGCATGTTCAGGTACGTCGAGGCGCCGGGTTTTTCAGCGTGACCCACACCGGCGAGCCGTTCGTGGTAGAGGCTGAAAAGGGCCAGGCGCGGGTGCTCGGCACGCAGTTCGAAGTGCGCCTGCAACCGCATGGCGCACAAGTCACCGTGTTGTCCGGGCGCGTTGGCGTGACGGCGGGGCGGGATACCGAACAGCAGATTCTCACCGCCGGCCAGCAAGTGGCGTATGGCGAAGGGACCGCGCAAAAACTGCACGCCGTGGACAGCGAAGCGCAACTGGCCTGGCGTCAGGGCTGGCTGACTTACTACAAGTCGACACTGGCGGATGTGGTGCAGGATCTGCGGCGTTATTACCCGGGACGGATCATGTTGCTCAATGATGAACTCGGCGCGCGCAAGGTCAGCGGAAGCTTTCCGAGCAAGGATCCGCAAGCCGTGCTGAATTCGCTGCAGGGGGTTCTGGGATTCGAGCAGCATCAGGTGCTGGGCAAGCTGATTATCCTGCGCTGAAAATATTTTCAAATTTGTGGTGAGGTAAATCCCGACGCCATCCGTGTAGTGACTGAAACTGCGAGTCATTCGCATCCGTTGCGGTTCTACACAGGTCATGAGCAATGAAGTCCAGGGCAAAATCGGGTTCGGTCAAACAGTGGTTCGGTGCCTCGGCGCTGAGTTTTGCGGCGTTGGCATTGTTGCCGATGAGCGTGGCGCAGGCCGCAGAAAGCAACAACAGCCAGCCTCAGAAACAGTTCAGTTTTTCCCTGGCCGCCAAACCGCTGCCGCAAGCCTTGAGCGACTTCAGTCGCGTGACCGGCCAGAGCGTGGTCTACACCGTTGAAGCGCCGTACGGCCTCAACGCCCCAGCGGTCAACGGGCAGATGAGCGCGGAACAGGCGTTGCAACGTCTGCTCACCGGATCCGGCCTGACCTTCCGCCGCACCGACAGCCATACCCTGGCACTCGAACCACAACCGACCGCAGGCGCGTTGAACCTCGGTGCGACCAACATCACCTCGGTTATGGATCAACCGATGAGTTACCAGCCACCGGAAACCAGTTCGGTGATGCGTTCCTCGGCCTCGCTCCAGGAAATTCCGCAGACCGTCAACGTAATCCCGGCCCAGGTCATTCGCGATCAGGCACCGCGCAACCTCGATGATGCGCTGGCCAACGTCAGCGGCATCACCCAGGGCAATACTTTAGGCAGCACCCAGGATTCGGTGATGACCCGGGGCTTCGGCGACAACCGCAATGGTTCGATCATGCGCGACGGCATGCCGGTGGTGCAGGGCCGTGGCATGAACGCGACCGTGGATCGCGTCGAAGTGCTCAAGGGCCCGGCCTCGCTGTTGTATGGGATTCAGGACCCGGGCGGTGTGGTCAACATGGTCAGCAAAAAGCCCGAACTGACCCAGTACAACGCCCTGACCCTGCGCGGTTCGACCTACGGCGATGGCAAGAACGGCAGCGGCGGCTCGTTCGACAGCACCGGTGCGTTGGGTGATTCCGGTCTGGCCTATCGCATGGTGCTCGATCACGAAGACGAAGATTACTGGCGCAATTTCGGTACCCACCGTGAAAGCCTGATCGCGCCGTCGCTGGCCTGGTACGGTGAGCGCACCAAGTTGTTGTTTGCCTATGAACATCGGGAATTCCTGACGCCGTTCGACCGTGGCACGCTGATCGATCCACGCACCAACCATCCGCTGGACATCTCGCGCAACGAACGTCTCGACGAGAAATTCAACGACATGGAAGGGCGCTCGGACCTCTATCACTTCGAGGCCGACCACGAACTCAACGACGACTGGAAAGCCCATTTCGGCTACAGCTGGAACCGCGAAACCTACGACGCCAGCCAGGTCCGCGTGACTGCGATCGACACCAAGAAAGGCACCCTGACCCGCAGCATGGACGGCACCCAGGGCGCGATCAGCACTGACCGTTTCACCACCGCCAGCCTCGAAGGCAAGGTCAATGTACTGGGCATGCAGCATGACCTGGTGTTCGGCGTCGATGACGAGTACCGCAAGATCTACCGCGCCGACCTGATCCGTCAGAAAAGCCTGAGCACCTTCAGCTACGTCAATCCGGTCTATGGCCGCGAAGTCGCCGGCACCACCGTCAGCCCGGCGGACAGTGCGCAGACCGATCTGCTGCGCAGTGACTCGGTGTTCCTGCAGGACTCGATTCACCTCAACGACCAGTGGATTCTGGTGGCCGGCGGGCGCTTCCAGGAGTATGACCAGTACGCCGGCAAAGGCGTGCCGTTCAAGGCCAACACCGACAACAACGGTCAGAAGTGGGTGCCGCGTGCAGGCCTGGTGTATCGCTACACCGACGCGTTGTCGTTCTACGGCAGCTACACCGAGTCGTTCAAACCGAACTCGACCATTGCTCCGCTGAGCGGCAGCAGCACCGTGCTCGACGGCAGCATCGCGCCGGAAGAAGCCAAGTCCTGGGAACTGGGCGCACGCCTTGACATTCCGGGGCGTGTCACCGGCAACATCGCCTTGTTCGACATCAAGAAACGCAACGTGCTGGTGGCCAACGCCGAAGGCCCGACCACGATCTACAGCGCCGCCGGTGAAGTGCGTTCCCGTGGCCTGGAAATGGACCTGACCGGCCAGCTCAGTGATCGCTGGAGCATGATCGGCAGCTACGCCTACACCGACGCCGAGGTTACGGAAGATCCCGACTACAAAGGCAACAAGCTGCAAAACGTGGCGAAGAACACCGGCTCGTTGTCGGCGGTCTACGACTTTGGCAGCGTGATCGGCGGCGATCAACTTCGGGTTGGCGCTGGCGCACGGTATGTCGGTGAGCGGGCGGGTAACGCGGTGAATGATTTCGATCTGCCGAGCTACACCGTGGCCGATGCATTCGCCACGTACGACACCAAAGTCGAAGGGCAGAAGGTCAAGTTTCAGCTCAACGTGAAGAACCTGTTCGACCGCACCTACTACACCTCGGCGGCCAGCCGGTTCTTCGTGTCGATGGGCGATTCGCGGCAGATTTCGTTGTCGAGCACGCTGGAGTTCTGATCAGCGCAAAAACGCCTGGCGATACTCGCCGGGCGTTCCACCCAGCACCTGGCGAAAGCGGTTGGTGAAGTGGCTGGCACTGGCAAATCCGCACGCCAGGGCAATCTCACCCAATGGCAACACCGTCCCGCGCAACAGCTCCCGTGCCCGGCTCAACCGCCGCGCCAGCACATACTGATGCGGCGGCAAGCCGAAGCTCACCCGGAACATCCGCGCAAAGTGGTATTCCGATAACGCACACAACCCGGCCAGTTGCCCGAGGCTGATCGGCTCGGCCAATTGACTGTCGATGAACTCCACCAGTTGCCGGCGCTGGTGCGGCGCCAACCCACCTTTCAGACGCAAACCCTGACGCACGCCGACCTGGCTCAGCAGGGTATGGCTGATCAATTCGTGGGCCAGGCTGCTGGTCAGCAAGCGCTCGGCAGGCTCGTCCCAGTTCAAGGTGAGTAACTGGCGAAACCGTTGGGCCTGTTGCGGATCTTCGAGAAAAGTCTGTTCGCGCAACTGCATTTCCCGGGGCTCGCGATCCAGCAGGGTGACGCAACCCAGGGCAAATTGTTCGGCGCTGAAATACAGGTGGGCCAGACGAATATCGCCATTGATCACCCAACCCGATTCGTGGTCGGCCGGCAGGATGCACAGCTTGTCCGGGCCGCCCTTGTGGCCGGGTTCGCCACGGCGGAAGGTGCCGGTGCCGCCGGCGATGTAGCAGGAGAGGGTGTGATGGCTCGGCGCTTCGTATTCCTGGGCATCGTGATGGTTGGTCCACAAGGCAGCGGACAGGCCGTCACCCAATTCGGCGCTGTGCACAAGGCGTGCATTGGGCGAGTTGTTCAGGGCTTGGAAGACTTGCAGGGTATCGATGGCGGCCATGATCGGTTCTCTTCAACGCCTTGCATCCTACTCCGTAGATTTCGCGCTGCCAGCCTGCGCTCCGATAAAAGCGCAAGTTTATGCAAGCGCGGGCAGAGGGGACGGGCGGACACTGAAACCCAATCGAGGAGTGTCTGCCATGAACCTGTCGTTGTATTTGTTGACCGTGCTGATCTGGGGCACCACCTGGATCGCCCTGAAGTGGCAACTGGGCGTGGTGGCGATTCCGGTGTCGATCGTCTATCGCTTCGGTCTCGCCGCGTTGGTGTTGTTCGCGCTGTTGCTGCTCAGCCGGCGGCTGCAACCGATGAACCGGCGCGGGCATCTGATCTGTGTCGCACAGGGCCTGTGCCTGTTCTGCGTCAACTTCATGTGCTTCCTGACCGCCAGCCAGTGGATTCCCAGCGGTCTGGTGGCGGTGGTGTTTTCTACCGCAACGTTGTGGAACGCGCTGAATGCGCGGGTGTTCTTCGGCCAGCGCATCGCGCGCAATGTGCTGATGGGCGGGGCACTGGGGCTGGGCGGTCTGGGCCTGTTGTTCTGGCCGGAGCTGGCCGGGCACCACGCCAGTCCGCAAACGCTGCTCGGCCTTGGCCTGGCACTCTGCGGCACCTTGTGTTTCTCGGCGGGCAACATGTTGTCGAGCCTGCAACAGAAGGCCGGCCTCAAACCTCTGACCACCAACGCGTGGGGCATGGCCTACGGCGCGGCGATGCTGTCGGTGTGGTGCCTGGTCAAAGGCATCCCGTTCGAGATGGAATGGACGTCGCGCTATATCGGTGCGCTGTTGTACCTGGTGATCCCCGGTTCGGTCATCGGTTTCACTGCGTACCTGACCCTGGTCGGTCGCATGGGCCCGGAACGCGCAGCGTATTGCACGGTGCTGTTCCCGGTGGTGGCGTTGAACGTTTCGGCGTTTGCCGAAGGTTATCAATGGACGGCGCCGGCGTTGGCGGGGTTGGTGCTGGTGATGCTGGGCAATGTGCTGGTGTTTCGCAAACCAAAACCCGACATTGCAATGGTCGCCAAACCTGCACATTGAATACTGAATGTTCAACTGTCGACTTTCATGACCAGGAATATAAGTGCCGGTAACAGGAAGTCGACAATACTTTGTGCCCACTTCATGGCATTCCAGTCTTTTGATTGATCCATGTCGAACCATTCATTACCAATGACTTGCAGGCAGAAGTAATAAATGAACAGCGCCACGAGAAACCCCAGCACGGCATATTTCTTGGCTTCATGAAACTGCTCGTCTGGCGCGTTTATATTCTTTGCGAGTTGATAACCTCCCAGCAGGCAGGCTGAAGTAAATATGGTCTCCAGTGTCATGATCATCCAGTAGATCCGGTGATGCATCATTTCCGAGTTGATCGAGCGGTACATCAAATGGCTGCCTGTCGTATCCATGCTCAGGATGTGGCCAAGGTACACGTAGTTTGAGTTGTAATCGGTGGCATTGCTGAAAACAATCAGAACACCCAGTATTCCTACCATGAAAACGATTGCGACTTTACTTCTTCTGATAAGTTGTGAAGTTGTAAGGTTTGTCATTTGTTAGCTCTCCATGAATTGTATCTGTCCGTTGGCAGATGGTTCACGGGATTCTATAGAGAGTGGAATGAAGTTGGGTGGGGAGTCGTTTTCAAGTTGTGTAGTTTAAAGGGCTGTGAACAACACCAGGCCCTTTTAAAAACAGGTTGAAACAGGCGGGGCTGGAAAACGATGTTCCAGCCCCGAGTCATCAGTTCTTCCAGACTTGCGGATTCACCAGATCCCGAGGCCGTTCACCGAGCAGGGCGCTGCGCAGATTGGCCAGTGCGCGGTTGGCCATGGCTTCACGGGTTTCATTCGTGGCCGAGCCGATGTGCGGCAGGGTGACCGCGTTTTTCAGCTGGAACAGCGGCGATTCCGCCAGCGGTTCCTTTTCGTAAACGTCGAGGCCGGCGCCGCGAATGCGGTTGTTCTGCAAGGCCTCGATCAGTGCCGGTTCGTCGACCACCGGACCGCGGGAGATATTCACCAGAATCGCGTCCGGCTTCATCAGCGCCAGCTCGCGATGACTGATCAGGTGGCGGGTCTTGTCGCTGAGCGGTACCACCAGGCAAACGAAATCGGCTTCGGCCAGCAGTTGGTCAAGGCTGCGGAACTGCGCGCCGAGCTCCTGCTCCAGTTCGGTCTTGCGGCTGTTGCCGCTGTAGAGGATCGGCATGTTGAAACCGAAACGTCCGCGACGGGCAACGGCGGCGCCGATGTTGCCCATGCCGACGATGCCCAGGGTCTTGCCGTGTACGTCGCAACCGAACAGTGGTGCGCCGACGCTGGCCTGCCACTGGCCGGCCTTGGTCCAGGCGTCCAGTTCGGCGACGCGGCGGGCGCTGCTCATGATCAGGGCGAAGGCCAGGTCAGCGGTGCTTTCGGTCAGGACGTCCGGGGTGTTGGTGAGCATGATCCCGCGTTCGTTGAAGTAGGCGAGGTCGTAGTTGTCGTAGCCGACGGAGACGCTGGAGACCACTTCGAGTTTCGCGGCGTTTTCCAGTTGGGCCTTGCCGAGTTTGCGGCCTACGCCGATCAGACCGTGGGCGTGGGGCAGGGCTTCGTTGAACTGGGCGTTGATGTCACCGTTTTTCGGGTTGGGGACGATGACGTCGAAGTCCTGTTGCAGGCGTTCGATCATGGGTGGGGTGATGCGGCTGAAGGCCAAAACTGTTTTTTTCATTGGCTTGGGCTCGGCTGGGCGGCTGATGTGATTGCCAAGCAAGCTAACATTTTCTGTTTGGGGTTGTCTTGGCGGCCTCTGGGCCGACCAGGTTTTGGGTTGTTTTGTGTGAATATCCGTTTCTGCGGGTGCTGCCGCTGGCGGTTCCGCTCTTACAGCGGCTCACTTTTCCAAACGCCGAAAAGTAAGCAAAAGGCTTGGCCTCGGCGTTCGGCACCTCGCTTTGGCTCGGTGTTCCTTCGTTCCGGGATTCATCCGGGGGCATCGCCTACGGTTTGCTTCGCTGCACCTCCTCTCGATGCATGCGGCTGCGCCGCACGGCGCTGCGCGCCCACCCCCGGATGAATCCCTCCACTCAGCCTGCCGATGGGGCCGGCACGTCAAAAGCGGTACTCGAGCTAACGCTCATTGTGTTTAATTCGCCACCCGCGCCCCCGCCAGACTCCCGCTCATCTCATAAGCGGCCAACTCCGCCTGATGCCCCGCCAATATCTCCGGCAACGACCCACGCAGGTACTCGACCCAAGTCTTGATCTTCGCATCCAGATACTGCCGTGACGGGTAGATCGCATACAGGTTCAGTTCCTGCGAGCGGTAGTTCGGCATTACCCGCACCAGTGAGCCGTTGCGCAAGCCTTCGATCGCGGCATACACCGGCAATACACCGACACCCATCCCACTGGTGATCGCGGTTTTCATCGCGTCGGCGGAGTTCACCAGAAAGGGCGAGCTGTTGATGGTGACCATTTCCTGGCCTTCCGGGCCGTCAAAGGCCCATTTTTCCAGGGGGATCACCGGGCTCACCAGGCGCAGGCAGGCGTGGTTCAGCAGGTCGCTGGGTTTTTGTGCGCAGCCGTTGGCTTTCACGTAGGCCGGGGAGGCGCAGACGATGCTGTAGGTGATGCCCAGGCGTTGCGAGACGAAACCCGAATCCGGCAGTTCGCGGGCGAGGACGATGGACACGTCATAGCCTTCGTCGAGCAGGTCCGGCACGCGGTTGGCCATGGTCAGGTCGAAGGTCACGTCCGGGTGGGTCTTGCGATAGCGGGCGATGGCGTCGATCACGAAGTGCTGGCCGATACCGGTCATGGTGTGCACTTTCAGTTGTCCGGCCGGGCGGGCGTGGGCTTCGCTGGCTTCGGCTTCGGCCTCTTCGACGTAGGCGAGGATCTGCTCGCAGCGCAGCAGGTAGCGTTTACCGGCTTCTGTGAGCGCGATGCGCCGGGTCGTGCGGTTGAGCAGGCGGGTTTGCAGATGGGCCTCAAGGTTGGAGACCGCGCGCGAGACGTTGGCGGTGGTGGTGTCGAGTTGCACGGCGGCGGCGGTGAAGCTGCCCGCTTCGGCCACACAACTGAAGGCGCGCATGTTTTGCAAAGTGTCCATGGGGTGCTCTCAAGGGAGATGGCAAATTGTGACACGAAGTTTCAGGGGCTGAGACCCCCGACCAAGGGATTATCTCGTTAACGGTAACAAAGATTCACAGGAATCCCAGCTTATCGCCGTAAGGGCGCCCCCCTAGAATTGCGCCCACCTCGAAACATCCCCCACCTCAGGAATTCGCAGCAGTGCCGCGTCGCATCAACAGAGCGCTTTTGCCGCTCAGTGTTCTGGCTTTTACGTTAGGTCTCAGCGGCTGCATCGGAACCGGAGGCATTGCCCCGCAAGGCAAGGCACTGGAGGCCAATGAACTGGCCACCGACGACGCCATCGCCCACGCCGCCCGTGACGCAAACTGGCCCACCGCCCAATGGTGGCAAGCCTACGGTGACCCGCAACTCAATCGCTGGATCGACCTGGCCGTGCAAGGCAGCCCGACCCTGGCCATGGCCGCCGCGCGAGTGCGTCAGGCCAGGTCGATGGCCGGCGCTGCCGAAGCCGCCGAGTCGTTGCAGATCAATGGCGAGTCGACCCTCAAGCGTCACAACTGGCCGACTGACCAGTTCTACGGCCCCGGTGAGCTGGCCAACAGCACCACCTGGGACAACAACGCCGCGCTGGGTTTCAGTTACGCCCTCGACCTCTGGGGCCGTGAAAGCAACAGCACCGAGCGGGCTGTCGATCTGGCGCACATGAGCGCTGCCGAGGCGCGGCAGGCGCAGCTCGAGTTGCAGAACAACATCGTGCGCGCCTACATCGAGCTCTCGCTGCATTACGCCCAGCGCGACATCGTGGCGGCGACGCTCAAGCAGCAACAGCAGATTCTCGAACTGGCGCAGAAACGCCTGAACGGCGGGATCGGCACGCACTTCGAAGTCAGCCAGGCCGAAACGCCGCTGCCGGAAACCCATCGGCAACTGGATGCGCTGGACGAAGAAATCGCCCTGAGCCGCAACCAGATCGCTGCACTGGCCGGCAAAGGCCCAGGCGCCGGCGCGCAATTGCAGCGTCCGACCCTGTCCCTCGGCGCGGCGCTGAAGTTGCCGTCGGCATTGCCCGCCGAATTGCTCGGTCAGCGTCCGGACGTCGTCGCCAGTCGCTGGCAAGTGGCGGCGCAGGCGCGCGGGATCGATGTCGCGCATGCCGGGTTCTACCCCAACGTCGATCTGGTCGGCAGCCTCGGCTACATGGCCACCGGCGGCGGGGCGCTGGAGTTCCTGACCGGCAAGAAGCTCAACTACAACGTCGGGCCGGCGATTTCGCTGCCGATCTTCGACGGCGGGCGACTGCGCGCTGAACTCGGTGAAGCCTCGGCGGGTTATGACATCGCCATCGCGCATTACAACCAGACCCTGGTCAATGCGCTGAAGAACATCTCCGACCAGTTGATCCGCCGCGAGTCGATGGACAAGCAGCAGACGTTCGCCGCCGAGTCCGTGGCCACGGCGCAGAAGACCTACGACATCGCGATGATCGCCTATCAGCGCGGGCTCACCGATTACCTCAACGTGCTCAACGCCCAGACCTTGTTGTTCAAACAGCAACAGGTTCAGCAGCAGGTGCAGGCGGCGCGGTTGAGTGCCCACGCGGAACTGGTGACAGCATTGGGTGGTGGTCTTGGCGCGGGTAAAGACGTACCGACCGCCGAGCAGACCGCCGCACCGAAAACCCCGGCCCTTCTTCAAGCCCTCGACCACTGAGCAAGATTCAATGACTCCCTTGCCCGCACCTTTGCGCTGGCTCTACTCCCTGGAATGGCGCCGTGGTTTCTTTGACTGGGCGCGCAGCGACGGCGTGACCTGGGTCTACATCTTCAAGGTATTGATTGCCGCGTTCCTGACCCTGTGGCTGGCTATGCGCCTGGAACTGCCGCAACCGCGCACGGCGATGATCACCGTGTTCATCGTCATGCAGCCGCAGAGCGGTCAGGTGTTCGCCAAGAGTTTCTATCGCTTCCTCGGCACCCTGGCCGGGTCGGCGATGATGGTCACGCTGATTTCACTGTTCGCCCAGAACACCGAACTGTTCCTCGGTTCGCTGGCAATCTGGGTCGGCATCTGCTCGGCCGGCGCCGCCCGTTGCCGCAACTTCCGCGCCTACGGTTTTGTGCTGGCCGGCTACACCGCCGCGATGGTCGGCCTGCCGGCGCTCGCCCATCCCGATGGCGCGTTCATGGCGGCGGTGTGGCGGGTGCTGGAAATCTCGCTGGGGATTCTCTGCTCGACGCTGGTCAGCGCCGCGATCCTGCCGCAAACCGCCAGCGCCGCGATGCGCAACGCCTTGTATCAGCGCTTCGGTGTGTTCGCCCTGTTCGTCACCGATGGCCTGCGCGGGCGCAGCAAACCGGAGTCGTTCGAGGCCAGCAACGTGCGTTTCATCGCCGAAGCGGTGGGGCTGGAAGGGCTGCGCAGCGTGACCGTGTTCGAAGACCCGCACATGCGGCGACGCAACGGTCGGCTCAGTCGCCTGAACAGCGAGTTCATGGGCATCACCACCCGTTTCAACGCCTTGCACCAGTTGCTCGAACGCCTGCGCCGCAACGGTGCCGATCATGTGGAAGCGGCGATCAAACCGGGCCTGCAGGATCTGGCCGAAGTGCTCGACGGCTTCAGCGGCCGCGCCCTGACCAGCCCGGATGCGGCGCGTCTGGTGCTGGCGCTGACGGCGTACAAGGAAGGCTTGCCGGCGCGGGTGCGCAGCCTGCGGGCGATCTTTCAGGAGAGCGAGCCGAGCGACGCCGAGCAACTGGATTTCCACACCGCGTATGAGCTGCTCTATCGCTTTGTCGATGACCTGCACAGTTATGCACAGACCCACGCCTCGCTGGCCGATCACAGCCACGAACGTGAGCGCTGGGACGAGCCGTTTACCCCGCAAACCAGTTGGTGGGCGGCGGCGGCTTCGGGGATTCGTGCCACGTTCATCCTGGTCGTGCTCGGCAGTTACTGGGTCGCCACCGCGTGGCCGAGCGGAGCGACCATGACCTTGATTGCCGCCGCCACCGTGGGCTTGTCGGCGGCGACGCCGAACCCGAAACGCATGGCGTTCCAGATGGCGTGCGGCACGTTCCTCGGGGCGTTGATCGGCTTCGTCGAGATGTTTTTCATCTTCCCGTGGATCGACGGTTTTCCGCTGCTGTGCGTGATGCTCGCGCCGGTGATCGTGCTCGGTTCGTTCCTCGCGTCGCGGCCGCAATACGCCGGCGTCGGCCTCGGTCTGCTGATCTTTTTCAGCACCGGTTCCGTGCCGGACAACCTGACGATCTACAACCCCTACACCTTCATCAACGACTACATCGCCATGGTCATGGGCATGCTGGTCTGCGCGGCAGCGGGCGCGATCATTCTGCCGCCGAACAGTCGCTGGTTGTGGCGACGCCTGGAGCAGGACCTGCGCGGGCAAGTGGTGTACGCGATCAGCGGTAAACTCAAGGGCCTGGCGTCGAGTTTCGAAAGCCGAACCCGCGACTTGATGCATCAGGCTTACGGTCTGGCGGCCGGTCAGCCGCTGGTGCAGAAAAACCTGCTGCGCTGGATGTTCGTAGTGCTGGAAGTCGGCCACGCGATCATCGAGTTGCGCAAGGAACAGGCGATCCTGCCGGTGCATCCGGCGTATGCCGAATCCCAGCCATGGCGTCAGGCGATCCGGGTCATGGGGCGCTCGCTGGTGCGGCTGTTCCTGCAACCCAATTCGAGCAATCTGGAACGCGCACTGGTTGCGGTCGATCACGCGATCAGCCGTGTCGCCGCCACCGATGAGCCGTTCGCACCGCACTTCGATACCTCGGCACTGCGTCGGGTGAAAAGCTACCTGCACTTCATCCGCACCTCGCTGCTCGACCCGCAATCGCCACTCGCTGCCTACGCCATCGCCAAGCCCGAAGGACTTGCCCATGCCTCGTGAAATCGCTTTCCACGGCGTGTACATGCCGACCATGACCCTGATGTTTTTTGTCGCCGCAGCACTGGCCTGGGCGCTGGACCGGTTTCTGTCGGGGTTCGATCTGTACCGCTTCTTCTGGCACCCGGCGCTGCTGCGCCTGAGCCTGTTTACCTGTCTGTTCGGCGCGATGGCGCTGACTGTTTACCGTTGAGTCTGAGAATTGTCCCGATGAAAAAGTTTTTCAGCCTGCTCGCGACCCTGCTGGTGCTGGCCCTGGCGCTGTGGATCGGCCGCACGTTGTGGGAGCACTACATGAACACCCCGTGGACCCGCGACGGTCGGGTGCGCGCCGATATCATCAACGTCGCTGCCGACGTCACCGGTGAAGTGGTCGACGTGCCAGTGCGCGACAACCAATTGGTGAAGAAGGGTGATCTGCTGATGCAGATCGACCCCGAGCACTATCGCCTGGCGGTGAAGCAGGCGCAGTCGCTGGTCGCATCGCGCAAGGCCACCTGGGAGATGCGCAGGGTCAACGCCCACCGCCGCGCCGATATGGACGCCTTGGTGATTTCCAAGGAAAACCGCGACGACGCCAGCAACATCGCCGACTCGGCACTGGCCGATTACCAACAGGCCCAGGCGCAACTGGAAGCCGCCGAACTCAACCTCAAACGCACCGAAGTGCGGGCGGCGGTGGACGGTTACGTGACCAACCTCAACGTGCATCGTGGCGATTACGCCCGGATCGGCGAAGCGAAAATGGCCGTGGTCGACATGAACTCGTTCTGGGTCTACGGCTTCTTCGAAGAAACCAAGCTGCCCCACGTGCGCGTCGGTGACAAAGCCGACATGCAACTGATGAGCGGCGAAGTCCTCAAGGGCCATGTGGAGAGCATTTCCCGCGGCATCTACGACCGTGACAACCCGGAAAGCCGCGAGCTGATCGCCGATGTGAACCCGACCTTCAACTGGGTGCGCCTGGCCCAGCGAGTGCCGGTGCGGATTCATATCGATGAAGTGCCGGAGGGTGTGCTGCTGGCGGCGGGGATTACCTGCACCGTGGTGGTGAAGCAGGACGCTGTCGAGTAACCCTTGTGGCGAGGGAGGATGCTCCCTCGCCGGATAGGCTCGTTGTCAGCTCTGGCAAAACGTCTCGTGCAGATGCCGCCAGATCACCCGCCCGGATTCGGTTTTTTCAAACACCACGGTTGAACGCCGATCCGTGTGCAACCCGCTCGCATCGGTCTGCTGTTCGCGATAACTCACCGTCGCACCGCGTTCATGCAAGGCAATCCCTTGAAGCTCGCCGAGCTCGATCCTGAACCCGCTCTTCTTCCCGCCTGCCATTTGAAACAGCGCACGTAACGCCTCGAAGTCCAGCACACGCCCCAACGGCGTCACCATGGAGAACAGTGGCGAAAAACGCGTCAGCAATCGTTCCAGCGCAGCTTCTTCTTCCTCCACCGCAAACCATCGTTCGATGGCCTCGTGAGCCTGGATCACTTCGTCAAAGTAGTCGGTGTAGTCAGTCATGTGGATTTTTCCTGAAGGTGAGGTGAGTGCAAAAGGGCGAGCACTTTCGATGAGTCGAAACGCAGCACGGCGGCCATCGGCAACAGCGTGAGCAGTGCAGCAGCGAGAAAGCAGTATTTGAATCCGTTGGCCCCCAACGCGCCCAACAATGAACTGAGCAGCGCCGCGCCGAGGCAGAAACCGAGCTGGCGATTGATGTTCCACAGGGCGCTGGAGTGGCCCATTTTCTCTGGCGTGATGCCGACAAATGCCAGGGTCTGCGCGGTGACGCTGCACAGACTGCCGCCCAGCCCCATCAAGGCGTAAGCGAGGATCAACGGGACGCTTGCGGGCTGGTCGAGCTGCATCAGCACGACGATGCCAAGGCATTGCAACAGCATGCCGGCGATCAGCAATGGTTTGGGACCGATCCGGTTGAAACGGCGTTTGCCAAGCATGATCGCCACGCCCGAGGCGGCCGCCCAGGACAGCATCAGCGCCCCGGTGTGTGCTGCACCGAAACCGAGGTCATGCAGGTACAACACGGCAATCATGTTGGTGCCGGTGAAGATGCCGGGCACAAACAGGTAGATCAGCATTGCCAGGCGCAGGGACGGGTTTCTGATCAGTTGCAGATCCAGGACTGCACCCGGTTTGCCCCAGCCATCGCGCAGGTAGATCCACAGGGTCACGGCGCTGAGCAACAACACACCGCCTGCGAGGTGACGGGTTTCGGGTTCACTCGCCAGGCTGACGGCAATCAACAACAGACTCAGGGCCGACACCGCCAGCAGCAGGCCACATGCGTCCAGTGTCGGGCGTTCGCTCGTTGGCTGATTCGCTTTCAACCAGAGCAGGCCCAGACCGAAAGCAAAAAGCGCCACCGGCATGTTCAGGTAGAAAATCCAGCGCCACGACAACGCTTCAACGATCAAACCGCCCGCCGCCGGCGACAGGGCCGGCACCATTAGCGCCACCAGCAAAACCACACCCGTGAAGTGCGCGCGCTGAGTCGCTGGAAACTCTCGATAGGCCAGCGCCTGACCGACCGGCAGCAACAATCCGCCACCCAGCCCTTGCAGCAGTCGCCAGCCGATCAGGCTTTCAATCGAACTGGCCTGAGCGATGAGCCCGGAGGCGATCCCGAACACCAGCAACGAACCAAGGATCAGCCGCCGCTCGCCAACCTTTGCCGCCAGCCAAACGCTCATCGGAATGATCAGCGTCAGTCCGAGCATGTAGGCGTTGGTGATCCACGCCAGTTGCGTCACCGAGGCGTGCAACTGCGCGGCGATGTCCGGGTAGGCGATGCTCGCGGCGAACATGTTCAGCAGGTCGAGGGCGAACCCCAACAGATACACCAGCGCGACTTTCGAGCGATAGGCCATGGCAGCTTCCCTGTGATGAGGCGTGCAGGGTAGGGCGCTTGTGGCGATAGAAATACGCTAGTTTGGCTGCTAGTTTGTCAAAATTATTTTGACAGTGGGCGCAGCGAATATGGTCAGCCTGGATCGATTCGATACTTTCAAAGCTGTGGTCGAGGCCGGCTCTCTGACCGCGGCCGCCGATACGCTGGGACAGACGCGTGCGGTGGTGAGCTTCAACCTCAAACGTCTTGAGGAAGAGTTGGGCGTCACCTTGCTCACTCGCAACACCCGGCAATTGGCTTTGACCGATGCTGGCGAACGTTTTTACCGACGCTGTCTGCGCACCCTGGACGAAGCGCGGTTGGCGATCGAGGAAGCACGTTCGGAGCACTCGCAGCTCAAGGGCACGTTGCGCATCACCACGACCGTGGAGTTTGCCCTGGCTCAGGTGGTGCCGGCGCTGGAAGTGTTTCGACAACAGCAGCCGCAACTGAATATCCACCTGTCCACGTCTTCGACCCATGCCGATCTGATCTCCGAACGCTTTGACATGGCGATCCGCCTGGGCCGCATGCACGACTCCAATCTGCGCGCGGTGCAGTTGTCGACGTTCGAGGTGTTTGCCGTGGCGGCGCCGGGGCTGGTCGAGGGTTTTACTCCGGTAAACACCTTGGCGGTGCTGGAGTCGATGCCGACACTGGGACATGGGCGAGTGCCGGAAATGACGGTCGCCGACCCGGCCGGCACCGAGCATCTCTACCAGCCGAAACCGGGAACCACAGCCATTGTTGCCGACAACTCGGCGACCCTGCGTGCCTTTGCGCTGACCGGGCAAGGCGTGGCGATTCTGCCGCAATGGTTGATTCAGGAAGACCTCGACGCCGGGCGATTACAGCGTCTGTTGCCGGATTACCGTTTCGCCCAGCAAGGGGTTTATGCGTTGTACCCGGACACCCGGCACCTGCCATTGAAGGTGCGGGCGTTCATTGATTTCATGAAAGGGTGGGGCTGACTCGATTTCAGAGTTGTCCGCGCAACCCGAACCGCTTCATCAACGTCGACTCCAGCAACCCTTTCGGCAGCAAGGTCACCAGCAATGGCAACGCCCGGCTGCCATTGCCGATGCGGATCAGTCGTGGCGGCTTGCTGTGTTGCACAGCCTTGAGCAACTCGGCGGCAAATTCGCTGGCCGGTGTTGGTTTGTCCTGGGACGCCTTGGCCCGTGCTCGAATGCCTTCGCGCAGGGGAAACCACGGCGATTGTTCGTTGATCAGTTGTTCGGCCTCATGGCCGGCATTCTTGGCGAAGCTCGATTGAATCGCCCCCGGCTGCACTTCCATCACGCGAATGCCGAACGGTGCGAGTTCCATGCGCAACGCATCGCTCAGCGCATGCACTGCCGCTTTCGACGCGCAATACGCACCAGCGAACGGTGTGACCAGAACCCCGGAAACACTGCCGATATTCACCACCAGGCCTTTCGCCCGGCGCAGCACCGGGAACAGCGCACGAGTCACGCCGACAATCGAAAACACGTTGGTTTCGAACTGGCGCTGCATGGCCGGAACACCGCCGTCGAGCAGCGGGCCCATGGCGCCGTAACCGGCGTTGTTGATCAGCACATCGAGGCCGCCGTGTTGCTGGTTGATACGCTCGGCGAGTTGTTCCAGCGCTGCGTTGTCATTGACGTCGAGCTGCACGGCGGTGAATCCGGCGGTGGCGAGTGTGGTGACATCTTCAGCCCTGCGCGCACTGGCCCAGACCTCAAAACCGGCCGACTTGAATGCATCGGCGAGGGCGCGGCCGATGCCGCTGGAACAACCGGTAATCAACGCAACGGGCATGGCGCATTCCTTGTGCAAAAGGGTGGGAGAGGTGATCAGTCGGAGAAACTACCCTGCAATCGCTCGGCGCGAAACTCCAGGGTTTGCGGGCGATAACCGGGACGTAGCGGTGGCATCGGCAAGCAGTCTTCCCAGTTGCCGCCGGCCTGCAGTTCGCCGGGGCCGCGATAGCGTGGGGCGGCGTATTGATTGTCGGCCAGATTCACGGTGTCGCCCGGCGCGTACGCCGCAATGCGCCAGCGCAGTTCGGTCAAAGGCACGTCGTTGCCGTTGTTCATCTTCAATTGCAACGGGCGATCCGCCGGGCACTGCTCAGGTGCATAGGTGATACGCAACTCAAGCCGCGCCAGTTGCTTGATCTCGCGGTTGTCCAACCACACCACCCACATCGCCACCAGCCCGAGCCCGACAGCGGCGGCCATGGACACCGGCAAGGCCTTGGCCGGGTAGCGCAACAGCAGGATCAGCCAGGTGATGACCAGCAAGACGCCGATGAACATGTTCGAACGCTCCTTGAACTCGTGATGACCATCCTACCGAAGGGGCGCGGGAATGGACATTCACGGATTGAGCGAAGGCGCCGTTGGTCGGGACTGTAATTTCTGACAGTAGCCGAAACAGCGCTGAGCTTGCTCAGATGCCAGAGTTATAACGAATGTCGGTCGCGCGGGGAGCGCGCTTCATGAGCTTGCACATCAATACGCCAAGGATGTCTGTGTTCGAGCCGCGCGGCTTGCCGGTTCGCACGGTCGACTATTGTCGAACCGTCGAGGGCGCCCCCGTCGAGTCCCGGATCAACCGCACGCTTCACGATCCGGCAGGGAATGCGGTGAAACAGTGGGATCCGCGGCTTTGGCTGTCACAAGTCGGCGACCCGCTGGCGCCGGCCAACCTGACGCAGGTGTTTGCTTTGGACGCCACGGTCATACGTTCGGACAGCGTTGATGCCGGTACGGAAACCAGAATGATGGGGCTCGCCACGCAAACGGTGTTCAGTTGGGACAGCCGTCAGACGCAGCGCGAGATCAAGCACGACAATTTGCTGCGCCCCGTCGCGATATTCGAAGAAGGAACAGGTGAGCCACGGCGTTGTGTCGAGCGCCTGACCTACGGTCATCCAGGCAGCGGGGATCAGTCGCGTAACCAGTACGGTCAGCTGATTCGTCATGACCATCCGGCGGGCAGCGTGCTGTTCAACGCGTTTGCAATCAGCGGCCCCTGCACCGAAGACACCCGCCACTTCACGCTGGACCCGCTGACACCCGACTGGCCGGAGCGGGAGGCGGATCGTCAGCGGCTGTTGGAACCCGGCGTCGGTGCAACATCGCGGTGGCGCCATGGTGCGCTGGGCGATGTGCTGGAACAGACGGATGCCCGAAACAACCGGCATACATTTGCGCTGACCGTCGATGGCCGCTTGCACGAGCACCGATTGCAGTTGAGGGGTGAGCCTGAACAGATCCTGATCAGCGATATTCACTACAACGCTTACGGCAGTATCGAGCAGGAAACCGCCGGCAACGGTGTGCAAATTACCCGCGCATATCGGCCCGAAGACGGTCGCCTGATGGTCCGTCTGGACAAAGACAATCACGGTGGAGTGCTGCAACACCTGAGTTATGAATACGACAGGATGGGCAATGTGCTGAGTATCGAAGACAAGGCATTGCCGATCCGTTACTTCGCCAACACGCGCATCGAGCCGGTCAGCCGCTTTGTCTACGACAGCCTTTACCAGTTGATCATGGCGTCCGGCTGGGAAGCCGGCACTGTCAATCAGAGCCCACAATCGATGGGGCGCATCGATCCGATGGCGGTCAGCAACTATCAGCAGACTTACGAATATGATCCCGGTGGCAACCTGCGCAGGCTGACTCATGTCGGCGCACAAAGTCATGGGCGAAAACTGAAACCGGCGAGTTACAGCAACCGCGCTCTGCCTTATGACGACACACCTCCCGACGACGCTCAAATCGAAGCCGCATACGACCGCAGAGGTAACCTGTTGCAGCTGGAACCGGGGCGGCTGCTGAGCTGGAACCTGCGCAACCAACTGCAATCAGTCAGCCCGGTGCAACGCGCCTCCGGGCTCAACGACCAAGAGGTCTATCTCTACGAGTCTGGCGGTCAGCGAGTACGCAAGATCCGCTCATTACGAACCAACGCCCGCACCCTGATTGCCGATGTGCGCTATTTGCCTGGACTGGAATTGCGGACTGACAACGGTACCGGCGAACGGTTGCAGGTCATCATTGCCGACAACGCTCAAGTACAGCATTGGGAAAACCCGCCGCCTTCGGGAATCAACAATCGGTATCGATACCAACATGTCGATCACCTGGGGTCAGTCAGCCTGGAAACCGCCGATGACGGTGCGGTGATCAGCCGCGAAACGTTTCACCCTTTCGGTACCAGCGCCTGGCAGGACGGCGAATTCAGCTACAAATTCGTCCGTTATTCGGGCAAGGAGCGCGATGCCACCGGGCTCGACTACTTCGGGCTGCGTTATTACATCTCGTGGTTGCTGCGCTGGGCCAGTGCCGATCCTGCGGAGTATGCCGACGGGGTGAATCTCTTTCGAATGGTTCACAACAACCCGCTTACCTTCATCGACGACGAGGGAGCGGTTACCCGCAAGAAACTGGCCAACGGTTTATGGCAACCAGTGATCGCCACGGGGACCGCTCGTGAGATTGCTGGCGCTGTGCAAGTCGACCGGGGCAATCCGCTGCGCAGCGTTCCCGCGACAGGCAAGCCCGGCAATATCCAGAAGGCGCTGGAGGTTGGCGAACTCGGCAAGATCGAGATCAGTACTCAGTTTCTTGATCCGGCGCCTGGCCGCTATTCAAGCGGCACGGTGGCTCAATTGACGCGTAAGGACGGCAAGGGCGAGTTGATCTTCAGCCTGGACCGAATCGCTTATTCGGGCACCAGCAAAGGCGAGTTCAATGCATTGAGAATTGTCGATATCGGCAAGGGCGAGATGCCCGACAAGCACAATGCAGTCTCGGGGTTCTGGGCGCCTCAGGGTGGCTATGTCGATATCCCGCTGCATCCGTCGGGAACGCAACCGGACCATGTATTTACCCCCGGTTTCAGTGGTTGCTCACTGACGGTGGATCAACTGAACGACAACGTGCTTCGTGTCCGGCATGTGGAGGGCGGAAAGGAAAATGCGCAATACAACGACCTTTCCGAAGGCAACGGGATGGGCCAGGCCGCTGCCATGGAGTATCAGGATTACGGCTATGCACCCGACGATCAGGGTCGTCAGGAAAACCTCACGACCGGTTTCGCCTTCATGAAATACGACCGCAAGCAGCAACACTGGAACATCCATTACCAGACCATTCAGGGCGCCAGCGGGATCGAGCGTTACAGCCCGGGCAGCACCGGTTTTTTCAAGAAAACCAATGCAACGGTTTCGGTTTATCCACAGACGCGCGTCAGGAAAACCATGAGCCGGGCGGTCATACCGAGCAACGGGCGAAAGACCGGTTAAAAAAAGCCCCCGCCCAACCCACTGCGGATAGGGGACGCAGCGGGCCGGGCGGGGGCTTTTAATTACAGAGCGATCACTGCGCGATGGTTTTCACCGACACGCCGCGTTCGATCGGGGTGGAGCGACCGTAGATATCTTCGAAGCGCTCGATATCGTCTTCGCCCAGGTACGAACCCGACTGCACTTCGATGATTTCCAGCGGGATCTTGCCCGGGTTGCGCAGGCGATGGACCGAGGCGATCGGGATGTAGGTCGACTGGTTTTCGCAGAGCAGGAACACGTTCTCGTCGCAGGTCACTTCGGCGGTACCGCTGACCACGATCCAGTGTTCGGCGCGGTGGTGGTGCATCTGCAGCGACAGGCATGCGCCCGGTTTGACCGAGATGTGCTTGACCTGGAAGCGCCCGCCCATGTCCACCGAGTCGTAGGAGCCCCACGGACGGTAGACCTCGCAGTGGTTCTGGGTTTCGCTGCGGCCCTGCTCGTTGAGGGTGTTGACCATCTGCTTGACGCCCTGAACCTTGTCCTTGTGGGCGATCATCATGGCGTCCTTGGTTTCGACCACCACGATGTTTTCCAGACCGATCACCGACACCAGTTTTCCGTTGCCGTGGATCATGCAGTTCTTGCTGTCCTGGATCACCACATCGCCCTTGCTGACGTTGCCGTTGGCGTCCTTCTCGTTGACTTCCCACAGCGACGACCAGCAACCGACATCGCTCCAGCCGGCGGTCAGCGGCACCACGCAGGCGCGCTGGGTCTTTTCCATCACGGAATAGTCGATGGAGTTGTCCGGGCAGCAGGCGAAGGTGGCTTCGTCGAAGGTGATGGTGTCGGCGTCCTGCTGGCTGCGCTCGAGGGTCAGCAGGCAAGTGTCGTAGATGTCCGGATCGTGCTTTTTCAGCTCTTCGAGGAAGCGGCTGGCACGGAACAGGAACATGCCGCTGTTCCAGTAGTAACCGCCGGACTCGACGTACTCGGTCGCGCGTTTGACGTCGGGTTTTTCCACGAAGTGCGAGACACGGCTCACGCCCTCGGGCAGCAGTGAATCGCCGGTGGACTTGATGTAGCCGTAACCGGTTTCCGGTTTGGTGGCCGGTACGCCGAACAAAACCATTTCGCCGTTTTCGGCGGCGACGGTGGCCAGGGCCAGCGCGCGTTGCAGGGCTTTCTGGTCTTCGAGGACGTGGTCGGCCGGCAGCACCAGCATCAGTTCGTCGCGACCTTCATTGACCAGCATCATCGCGGTCAGCGCCACGGCCGGCGCGGTGTTGCGGCCGAACGGTTCCATCAGGATGCGCTGGCATTCCAGCTTGCGATTGGCCAACTGCTCGTTGACGATAAAACGGTGATCCTTGTTGCAGACCACGATCGGGGTGTCCATGCCTTCGAACACCAGACGCTCGAGGGTTTGCTGGAACAGCGTGTGTTCGCCGGTCAGGGCGAGGAACTGCTTGGGAAACTGCTTGCGCGAAAGCGGCCAAAGACGTGAGCCGCTACCACCTGACAAGATCACCGGAATCATATTGTTTACTCCATAAAATCGATTGGGTCAGAGCCACGAACGTTGTGTCGTTTCACTCTTGTTGTTATTCCGTACCGGGCAGCGACGGCTGCCCGGTTTCATGTGCTTAGCGGGTCGATACCGGGCGTTTCACCCAGACTGGCGACAGGTTGCTGCCGTTGCCGGTGACGTACAGCACTGCGGCTTCACCGCGTTCCAGGGCGACCGGTTTCACGTCGCCGACTTTCTTGTCGCCCTCGTACAGCGCGAGGCTGACTTTCACCGGGTTGATTTCACGCTCGCCACGGCCCTTGGCGGCCACGTTCGGCACCACGTCGGTCTTGCCGTCGGCGGTCTTCAGGGTCAGCGGCTTGTCGCTGAGGTTCTGCACGCGCACCAGGGATTTCTGCTTGTTCTTGAACGGCGGTTCTTCGATCAGTTGCGGCGCGCCGGACGCGTTGTTGACCAGGGTGTAGTAGTGATCACCGGCGAGTTTCACCGGCAGGGTCTGGCTGCCGACCTTGGCGCTGTAGTCGCCGCCCGGCATGAAGCTGAAGTCGCTGCTGGCCAGTGGCGCGACGTCGCTCAGATTAGTGCTGCCGACAGTGGCGCTGACTTCAGCGTTGCTGGCGTTGTAGACGCGCACGAAGGTCGAGCCTTTCGGTGCGGTCGGGCCGTACAGTGCAGCGTCGCCACCGGCGAAGGCCTGGACCGACAGCACGCTGAGGCCAGCGACCAGTGCGAAGCGTTTTGCGAGACGACGAGGAGTAGTAGTGAAAGTCATGGTGTACCTCTCTTTCAGTTTTGCGCCCGATCGGGCGTCTCGGATTTAGTGTTGATTGCTACGTTTTGTTGGCGCGCGCCGGCTTGTTTGAGCTCTGCGACCCACTGCGGGTCGGCGTCGCCGATTTCGTTGTTCACAGGCAGATATCGTTCGGGAAACTCCCAGATCAGCACCTGTGGCGGGCTGTTCTTGAAGTCATCGCTTTTCAGGTAGCTGAGCATCGGCAGGATCGGGCCGTGGCCGTCCTCGGCGTAGTTGACGACGTCGCTGTGCAGCGCTTGCTTGAGCGCACCGACGAAGTTCCAGTTGGGGTTGGCGCTGTAGCTGGTGCCGATCAGCGCGACCGGCACTTCGCTGTTGGCGAACAGCGCGTCGTCACCGGCAGGCTGCTCGGCGGCGGCCACGGTGTTGCGCTTTTGCAGCGGCTCTTGCGCCGGCATCAGGTTTTCGAACAGCGGATCCAGCGGCAGGAACAGACGCAGGTCGCCCTTGTGCGTGACCTTCTCGGCAGGTGTGGTGACGAAACGCTGCGGCTCGCCGCTGAGCGGGAACTTGTCGGCGATGGTCTTGGCCAGGGTGTTGGCGGCGATTTCCGCGCCTTCCGGGGTCCAGTGGGTGTCAGTGCGCAGGAACACTTGCTGACCGTCCTGCTTGGCCTTTTGCAGCGGGCCGAGCAGGTCCGGGGCGAGGATCTTGTCCGCCGCGACACGGGCGTGGAAGTCCTGATAGAGGTTGGCGTGAATGCTCGCCGGTTTCACTTCACCCAGGTGTTCCGGGTACAGGCGAACCTTGGCCGGCACGATCGCCATCACCAGTTTCACGCCTTTCTCCTTCAGGGTCTGGCGCACGCCTTCGACCAGCGCGTAGTTGCCTTGCAGGTTCAGCTCTTCGTTGACGATCGGGTTGAATTCCTCATCGCTGTACAACCACTGATCGCGGCCGAGCACCACGCCCGGACGACCTTCGTTGAACAGTTTGAAATCCAGCGCGGCCCAGAGGTTGGTGCCTAGACGCTTGATCGGAAATTCATCGTCGTAGTGGGTTTCCACGGCTTTGGTCCAGCGGCCGTTGAGCACCGTCGCGTCGGCATTGGTGCTGAAGCCGAAGAAGCTGCGCACCGACCACAGACCGAGCACCAGCAGGGTCACCAGAAACAGCGCGATGTAGAAGATGCGTAATGAGCGGGTCATGTCAGATCCCTCAGAACTGGAAGTAAAGGAACGGCGAGAAGCTTTGCGCCGAGAGTTTGAGAATCGAGGCGATGAACAGCAGCAGGATCAGCCCGCGCATCACGTAGCGCGACCAGTCCGCCGTCCAGTACGCCGGTTGCACCTGGGCGTCGACGCCGACGGTGTAGCCAGGTTCGTGGATGCTGGCCGGGTTTTCTCCCGGAGCAGCCTTGATCAGGCCTGGTTGTGCGCCGGCAGGGCCGTCGCTTTCGACGTTCACCACAGGTTTGGTCTTGGCCGGAGGTTGATTGGTGTACAGATCACGCAGGCCGAAGAACGCCAGGGTCATGTAAGCCACCACCAGAGTCGCGACTTGCAGACCGGTGAGGCTGGCCTGGTTGAGTTCCGACAGCGACCAGTCGCCGAAGCTGAACATCGCACCGTACATGCGACCGGCAACGTGCAGGTTCTCGGCGCGGAAGATCACCCAGCCCATGACCACCAGCAGGAAGGTCAGCGCCCAGCGGATCGGATTGAGGCTGCGCGGCGAGGTGTTGAGGCCGAGCATTTTCTCGATCGCCAGCCACATGCCGTGCCACGCACCCCAGACGATGTAGGTGATGTTCGCGCCGTGCCACAGACCACCGAGCAGCATGGTCAGGAACAGGTTGCGATAGGTCATCAGCGTGCCTTTGCGGTTGCCGCCGAGGGTGATGTAGAGGTAGTCACGCAACCAGGTCGACAGGCTGATGTGCCAGCGGCGCCAGAACTCGGTGATCGACTGGCTGATGTAAGGCTGCTTGAAGTTTTCCATGAAACGGAAACCCATCATCAGGCCCAGGCCGATGGCCATGTCGCTGTAACCGGAGAAGTCGAAATACAGCTGCGCGGTGTAAGCCAGCGCGCCGAGCCAGGCATCGCCCGTGGTCGGGTTTTGCAGGGCGAAGCAATGGTCGGCCACAACAGCGAGGGTGTCGGCGATGAAGACTTTCTTGATGAAACCCTGCATGAACCGCGTACAGCCCTCGGAGAACTTGTCGAGGGTGTGGGTGCGGTTGTTGAACTGGTCGGCCAGGTCGCGGAAGCGCAGAACCGGACCGGCGATCAGGTGCGGGAAGATCGCTACGAACGCCGCGAAGTCGATCAGGTTGCGGGTGGCCGGGGTGTCGCCGCGGTAGACGTCGATGATGTAGCTGATCGACTCGAAGATGTAGAACGAGATACCGATCGGCAGCAGTACGTGGGTCAGGATGAACGGCTCAAGACCGACCGACGTCATCATCGCGTTGATGCTGTCGACGCCGAAGTTGGCGTACTTGAAGTAGCCGAGGATGCACAGATCCACCGCCACGCCGAGCAACAGCCAGCGCTGGGCCGGTTGGGTCCGCACACCGGCGGCGCCGACTTTCAGGCCGATCCAGTAGTTCCACAGGGTGACGCCAGCGAACAGCGCCAGGAAGTCCACCCGCCACCACGCGTAGAACACGTAGCTGGCGATCAGCAGCAGCAGGTTGCGATAGCGTTGCCCGCTCAGGTAGTACAAGCCGAGAAAGATCGGCAAGAACAGAAACAGGAACACGTTGGATGAAAATACCATCCCGATCTCTCCATGTTTGAACCAACAGTCAAGGGCCAAAGCCCCCCCAACCCCCCCGTGGAATTGGAGGGGTGAAACGATCAGCGACTAACTGCCCTTGTTGCCTTTCTCGTGGGACGGGTCGTAGACCTTGGTCAGGTCGCCGCCGAGGCGGAAGGTCTTGAACGGCTGCATGCCGTGCTTCTTCTCCAGCACATCCGGCGAACAGGTGTAGAGCGTGCAAAACGGCTCAAGCCAGGCGAATTTCATGTCCTCTTTCAGATCGGTCATGTCCTGTTCCTTGCCATTCTTCTTCTCGAAGTCCTCGGGATCTTTCACCCCGGCCAGCACCCGATCACCCAGGCGTTTCAGCGCGCCGTTGTTTTCCTGACGCAAGTCGACACCGTTGACCTGCGCAAAACTGGCGATCATCGCCAGCGGCGGCAGGGCGTAGTTGTGATAGGCGAGGGCGCGTTGCTGGCGCTTGAGTTCGTTCGGCAGGTAGCCGTCGGCGTCGATCTGATTGGCACCGACCTTGTATTCCTTGACCGCCCAATCGAACAGGTCGCGGCGGTTGGTGGCGATGGACGTCGCCATCACCGACCAGGCGGCCCAGTACGAGTGGTTGTTGGTTTTTTCCAGCGGCAGGTTGTCCCAGTCGCTGACCACCTGATCGGCCATCTTGCTGAACCAGGCTTCGATCAGTTGGGCTTCCTGCTGGTGCTGGGCCAGCGGATGGGAGTCGGAGAACTTCAGGCGAATGTACGAAGAGGCCATGCTGCCCAGCGCCCATTTGCGCATCGACTTGCCGGTGTGGTTGAAGTCCTTGGACATCAACGCGTCTGCCTTGGCCCACGCGGTGAGCCAGTTGAGCGTGCAATCGAGCTGCTCCGGACGACCGTCGCGCATGAACTGCATCACCCGTTTGGCAGTGCCGCGTTCCAGGGTGGTGATGTCTTTGGTGGTATCGCGAAAGGCTTTTTCCGACTGCACGTTCAGCGTCGCGCGGGCCTTGTCCGAGCCTTCGTACTTGCTGCGAAATTGCAGCGGCCCGGTGTACGGTGCCGGCATCGCATCGCAGCCTTCGCTCTTGTCGCCGGTCTTGAATTTATCCACAGGCGCGAAATAGCCCTGTGGCGGACGCAGTGGTGCAGCGGCCTGCGCGGTGCCAGCGAAGATCGCCAGCCCGAGCAGCGTCGGCGCTAAAAGAGTTTTCAGTTTCGGATTTCGCATAGCAGACCTCATTGCCCGACCTGAGCCGTTTGTTGCCCAGCGCCCGGGAATACGTTGCGTTTGCAGATTTTCGCTTCGACTTTCTGTGGCGCGGTGCCCGCTTCCGGGCCCTGGACTTCGACGGCCAGCAGATTCTGCGATGCCCAGTCTTCGTCCGTGCGCAACTCAAAGGCGAAACGACCGTCGGTGTCGGAGGTTTCCGGTTTCTCGATCTTGATGTCCTCGTGGCGACCGTTCATGTACCAGAGGGTGGCTTGCAGGGTTTTCACCGAGGGGTCGGCGAAGCGGATGTCGACCTGATGGCTGCTGTTCTGCAGGTTCAGGTTCTTGCTGTTGACCAGCAGTTCCTGTTTGCCGCCGGGTTTGAGCGTGGTGCTGGTGGACATTTGTGCGTCTTTGCCTTCGCAGCCGTTGTCGAGCAGGGACATCATCTGGCGATAGATGGTTTCCTGGTCGAGGCGGTACAGCGGCGAGAACTCCCAGATGAGAATCTTCGGCGGCGTCTTCTGGAATTCGTCGCTGCCCAGGTACTGCAACATCGAACCTTCCAGACCACCGCCGGGGAACGCGACGTTGAGAATGTCGGCGCCGATGGCTTCTTCGAGGAACCCGGCGAAGTTGTAGTTCTTGCCGCTGTGAGAGGTGCCGACCAGGGTGATCTGCGGGTTGCCGGAATCGCCGAACAGATCGCCGTCACCGGCTTCGCCTTTAGGCTCGGTGGTGAACTGGTCCATGTACTGGATCGCGTAACTGGTGCCGCACAGTTGCCCGGCCATGTTGTGCAGGGTGCCGGTCTTGCCCATGCGCCCGGAGCGTTTGGTTTCGAATTCACGCTTGGGAATGTCGGCGAAGGCCGGGATCTGCTTGACCTTCTCGGCGACGATTTTCGCCGTGCGCTGCGCACCGTAAGGCGTCCAGTGCTGGTCGCCACGGAAGTAGAAATCGTGAGCGGGCAGGGTGTCGGGCAGCGACTCGTTGGTCAGCGGCGACAGGTCCGGCACCACGTAACCCATCTGCGCGAAACGGCCGAGCATGGTCTTGTAGTTGCCCAGCGCTTTCTCGTAATCGAACGCGGCTTTTTCCTGCGGGTTGAGCTTGTTGCGGTTCACCAGACCACGGGTGGGCTGGTAGACAATCACCAGTTCGACGCCTTTGGCCTTGAACGCGTCGTGCAGCTGTTGCAGGCGCTTGTAGCCGGCCGGGGTGGTGTTGAACTCGGTGCGCAAATCTTCCTGGGTCCGGAACAACCAGTCGCCCTGCGCCTGCACCAGGGTGGTGAAGTTCTGCTGGTAACGGGTGGTGTAGTTCTTCGCGTCATGCGCCGCCGGGCACAGGCTGCAGCACGGTTCGGCGGTGAACTCGGGGGCTTTCACTTCGTCCGCACGGGCGCCGTTGCTGGCCGCCAGAATGCCCACGGTCAGGGCCGACAGGCTGAGTAACTTGATCAGGTGTGGGTGCATAAAATTGTCCTCAGTCCCGCATTTCGGTCTGGCGTTCGACAGGGTCGATCAGCACGGCTTTCTGCTGGCGCACCAGCAGGTCGAGAATTTCATCCTGGCGCTCGCCAAGGATGCCGTTGAAGCTGATGCCGCTGGATTTGGTCGGCGCCAGCATCGACACGCGATACAACTCGACACTCAAGGGCGAATCGATCGACAGCGGGCCGCTGCCGTTGGCGGCCAGCTCACCGCCGACCACGATCAGCGAAACCTGAGCGTCGAACGGGTCGAGCTTGATGTCACGGTCGGTGTCGGTCAGGTCCTTGATGTGGCCGTAGACGCCGGTCAGGCCGTTGGCCATGGCGACGTTTTCGTAGAGGCGGATGTTCACGCTGTTACGAATGCGGATGCCGTGGCGCTTGTTGCTGATGACCTTGTTGCCCCACAGCAGGTTGTCAGCGGACTCGTAGAGGGTGATGCCGTCGGTGTGGTTCTTGTAGATCTCGTTGTAGGCAATGATGTTGTTGACGCTGTTACGGTCGATCACCAGGCCCGAGAGGTGGTTGTCGAAACTCTTGTTGTTGAAGATGAAGCTGTCGTTCACCTCACGGGAAATGATGATCCCGTGCTTCTTCTTCGTGCCGTACACCGTGTTCTCGGCAATGATCAGACCGTGGGAACGGTCGTGGGGGTCGATGCCGTAGACGATGTTGTCCTTGTAGGTGTTGCCCTTGACCACGAAGTCGCGGGTCTCGTAGCAGTAGAAGCCGTACCACATGTCCGAGAACTCGGAGCCGACGATCCAGCCGGTCGGCTCGGGACGCTTGAGCACCTTGGCCATGTTCGGCGTGTACTGGGAAATACTCACGCCGTAGGACTTACTGTTGGCGTAGCCGAAGCTGGCCATCTTGCTGTTGACGATATAGGTCTCGGTGCCACCCCAGGCCAGCAGGAACGGGCGGAATTCCTTCGGCGAACGGAACGTCGCCGGGCCGTTTTCCTTCTCGCGCCAGCCGGTGACTTTGGTGTCACGCACGAACAACTGACCGTCGTTGACCAGGAACGAACCGGCCTCCTGGGACAGGCGCAATTCCTGGGTCTGGCCATCGATTTCGAGGATGCCTTTGCGGCCGACCACGATCGGCAGCTTGGCCAGGTAAACGCCCGGCGAGGTTTCGCTGAAATACTGCTTGGGCAGTTTCTGCGCCAGCTCTTTCAGGTTCAGGTAGCCGTCGTCGACGAAGATCGCCTGTGGGATGCCGTGCTGACGCACCACCCATTCGGCCATCTTGTTGTCGCCGCCGATGAAGTCCTTCAGGGCGTCTTCCTGCATCATCCGGCGTACGCTGATCTTGCCCGGTTTGCTGCGCACGATTTTCGCGGCGGCGGCTTCGGCGGTGAAACCGGAGAGGTCGGGCAATTTCGGCTTGGCCAGTTCCAGCGCTTCGGTCGGGGCGCTGCTGACGGTGTAGGTCTTGGCCTGTTGCAGCTCTTTCGCCGTGGTCACAGGCTTGCCTTGTTGAGGGGCAGCCGGCTCCACGTTGGCGAAGGCCCCAGCCGAGGCCAGCAGCAGGGCGCCGGCCAACAGGCTGAGCGAGCCTTTCCTTGGGTTGTTCATGTCGGGCACTCCCTTCGCGGTTTGCATCAGAAGCGCCAGATCACGTCGATGAACGCGCGGTGCATGTACGAATCGACCTGGCTGCCATAGGCATCACCCGGCTTGAACACGCCGCCACGGAACCGCACCAGTGCCGCAGGCTCGTCGATCGACTGGCTCAGCGCTGCCGGCAGCAGGCCTTGCTTGAAGTACTTGGTGACCACCAGATCCATTTCCTGGCCGAGGTCTTTCTTGCCATCGTCCAGTGGCAGGGAGGTGCTGGAAAGGATCGCGCCGGTGACGTCGTCGGTGTTGTTTTCCACGGCGTTGATGCCGTTGCTGCCCACCGGTTTGTTGCCGTCCACACGCCAGAACTTGTGGTAGATCAGACTGGCGTCGTACTGGTCGTTGAGCATCCACGAACCGAACAGCGTGGCGGTCTGCATGTTGTTCATTTCGCCACGGAAAGCCTCGCCGAAACGGTGAACGCGGGAGCGGGTACCGGTGTAGTTCGAGCGGTTGCTTTCCAGGCCGTTCTGTTCGTAATCGGCGCTGGCACGGGCATACGCCGCACCGACCTGCCACTGCGGATCGAGGCGCAGACGCACGCCGATGTCGGTGGCCCAGCCGTTGATGTCTTCACTGCGCTTGGCTTGTGCCGGACGGCTGCCATCGGCGTTCAGCGGGTTGACCGTGTCGCGGTCGCCGCTCATGCCGGTGATGCTGCCCCAGTAGTTGACCGTGTTGGTGTTGCGCCAGTTGTACGCGTCGCTGTCGGCGGTCAGGCCGAGCCAGCTGATGTCGCCGTTCTGGGTTTTGTCGAGGGTGTCGCGGGGCACACCCGGTTCGGCGTAATCGAGCTTGCCGTCATCATGGGTGTGGTGACCGCGAATGCCGACCCAGTTGCCCGGCGTCCACTGATAGGCAGCGTCGGCGTAGGCGTGCAGGCGGTCCTTGTCTTTCGGCGCCAGCTCTTTGAGGTCGGTGCGGTATTCGCTGAAGCGTTCGGCAACACCGGCGTTGGCGCGCAGCAGGGTGGTGTCGAAGGTCCAGTTCAGCGCTTCGATGTTGGTGTCGCGCCACTGGCCGTCGTCGTTGCGCAGGCGCTGGCGACCGAACTTGAGGATCTCGCCGGGGTAGGGCGTGAAGCCGCTGTAGCCGACCCAGAACTCGCGCATCGCCAGGTAGTTCTTCTTGGTCTTGCGATCACCGCTGTCGGTGTTTTCGGCACCGTCGGACTGCTGCAGGGTGTCGGTTTCGATGATGTCGCTCGAGGCGACCGCCTGACCCATGGCGTAGGCGCTCCACGCACCACTTTCGCCGTAGACCCACGGGCGCAGGTCGAGGCCGACGCCGTTGACGTCGCCACCCTTGGCAGTGCCGAGGTCGCGGTCGTCTTCGGACTGGCCGGTGATTTTCACTTCGAGGCCGAAGTTCTTGGTTTCAGTGATCGCGGCCAGTGTCGGGCAAGACCAGATCAGCGCGAACGAAAGGCCAAGGCCGGCCTTCACGAATGGATTCAGCTTCATAATTTTTCCTCGCCGTCTTCTTCTTGCAGGGCGTGCAGTTGCAGCGTGTTCTGGTTCAGGGCGCCTCGGCTGGCTTGTTCCTGCTGCAACAGACGCTGGGCTTCGGCCAGGCGCTCGGGCGGCAATTGCGCCGCGAGGGTGGTCGCCAGCTCATCGGCTTGCGGGGTGTTCTGCGCCTTGGCCAACTGGCTGAATACGTAGGCGTTGAGTGGGTCGGGTTTGGTGCCCTTGCCTTGGGAGAACAGCTGGGCGATGGCGAAGTCGGCGCTGTTCTGGCCGTTGCGCGCAGCAGTCAGCAGATGGTCGAGAGCCTTCTGCGGATAGACTTTGCCGAGATAGCCACGGCGGTAGATCTGGCCGAGGTAGTAGTCGGCGGCGACTTCGCGGCCGACGGCTTTCTGGAAATGTTCCTCGGCGACTTTCGCATCGGCCGGCACCTGTTTGCCTTCGTAGTAGAGCTTGCCCAGCAACAGTTCGGCGCGCGGCTGGTCAGCGGCGCGGCCGTTGTCCAGGTACTTCATCATCTGGTCGGTGTCGCCGAGTTCCGGGAAGTCGTAGAGCAATTGCGCAAGGGTGACCCACGACGCCGGGTAGCCCGGAGCGATCGGCTCGAGCAGCGACTGCGCGGTTTTTTCGTCGGTCTTGCCCAGGGTCGAATCGGCGAGCACACGGGCAACGGAATCCACGCGCTGGGCGCTGACGCTGCCACGGCTGTGAGCAGCCTGCAGTTGTTTGATCAGCTCGGCCTGTTGCTCCGGCGCACCACGTTTCTGATAGACCGTGGCCAGTTCGACGTAGCAGATGTCGGTGGTGTTGAGCGCGGCCTTGCAGATCTTTTCCACTTCATCCAGATGCTGGTCGTAAGTACCCTGGGTGCGATACAGCAACACCTGCGCCAGACCGGCTTCCGGGTAGCCGGATTTGCGCCACTGGTCGATCTGCTGCTGGGCGTTGATGTTCGGGAAGCTGTGCGGGTATTGCAGGTACAGCATCGCCAGCGGGATCAGCGTGTTGCCTTCGCCGTTGGCGGCGGCTTTCTTCAGCAGGGTTTCGGCTTCCTGATGCTCGGCCTCGGTGGCGCCGGGCTTGGCCACCAGCAAGCGACCGAGACGGGCCTGGGCGCGCGGCGAAACATCGGCCGCTGCGCGGTAGGTCGCCTCAGCCTGTTTGATCTGCGCGGGGTCACGGCTGTCGACCTGAATGTCGGCCAACCCGACCTGAGCTTCGCTGTAACCCAGGTCGGCCAGTGCACGGTAGTTCTGCGCGGCGGTCGCGGTGTCACCGCGCTTGAGCGCTTCGTTGGCCAGACGCTGGTCGGGCAGGCCGGCGCAACCGGCCAGGGCGATTGCCATGGCCATGGCCAGGCTCAGCGGGGCCGGCGGGATTCTGATAGGGCTCGTCATAGGCATGTCCTCGACTTAAAGACCGGCAGCCATGGCTTTGTCGATCAGCCAGTTCAGGTTCGGACCACGGTCGCTGTTCACTTCCACCGGGCGGCCGGCGAAGCTGCTGTCCAGCGGCTCGTCAGGCTGGATCTGCACACGGATGTCGGAGGACAGGTCGGCGCTTTTCAGGCTGGTGCTGCTGACGATCTTGCCGGTGCGGGTCTTGTCTTCGCCGGCGATCTGGAAGCTCACCGGGGTGCCCGGGCGCACGTCGCCGAACTGGCGATAGGAGAAGCGTGCATCGACGGTGGCCAGGGTGTTGCGTGGTACCAGCGAGAAGATCACATCACCTTTGCTTGCGTATTGACCGTCAGCCACCAGTTGCTGAGCCACGGTGCAGTCGCAAGGCGAGGTGAGGGTGCCGGTCATTTGCTTGCCGAACAGTTCTTCAACCTTGGCCGGTTGCAACTGGTCTTCGTCCAGATGTCCCTTGAGCACGTCGAGCATGCTGGTGCTGAACGTCGCCAGCGGTGCGCCCTTGGCGGCGACGCCGTCGGATTTCACCAGGCTCTGTACGGTGCCGTCGCGCGGCATGGTGATGTTCATGCCCGGCACGCTGACCAGACCGGCCTGTGCGTGGCTGACGAAATACATGCTGTACACCGATTTGAAGACGAAACCCGCTGCCACGAGGCCGATCGCGAAAATGCCGGCGCTGAAGGTCACGGCTTTCAGGCGCCCGAACGGGGTCATGCCGTGGCCGCCGTCCTTGACCTTGCGCGCCTTGGTGAAGTTGTCGCGCTGCAGGGTTGCCAGCACTTCGCCGATGCTGACGATGTCGCCGGCCAGGTGCGAAGTGATCAGGTGGCGCAGGGTCGAAATGTCCTGCGGTTCGAGGTTCTGGAACTGGCAACCGGCGCGGCCGGTCTGGCGGTCGTATGAGCGCACTTGCAGTTCAACGTCCATGGCAATGCCGAGGTTGTCGATGACGAATTGCAGACGTGCCTTGCGCACCTCGCCAATGGTCAGCGGCAATTGACCGGCATTGAACGCCAGACCACCGGCAGACAGGTCGATGACCCGTGCTTCGACCGGTGTCCGGTCGGGACCGAAGAACCGCAGCTTGGCCGGGATTTTCACCCGGGCGTGTTGGCGCTGGGCTTCGGATTCATGCACTACGTTGGCGTTGACGGCGGTATTCATAGGGGCGATTTCCTTGTTAATTCAAGAGGGGCGGGTCAGACCATCATCAGCAGCACGGCGACGAAAATGCTGCCGGCGGAGAAGGTCATGGTCCGAGACGACCAGGTGTTGAACCAACGTTGAAAGCTGGCGAGGTCACGGGTCAGGGAAGTGGGCTGGCGAGTCCAGGATTGTTGGTCGAGACGGAAGAACACGTAGATCTTCACCAGCGCACCGACGATCTGGTTGTAATAGAGAATCACCGGGTACGCCGGGCCGATGCGGTGGCCGGAGCACGACAGCAGCAGCGTCAGAATCAGGCGGGTGATGCCGATCCACAGCAGGTACGCGAGGATGAACGCGCCGCCGTATTTGAAGCTGGCGATGATTGCCACGGTCAGGCCGAGCAGCGAGGTCCACATCGATACGCGCTGGTCGAACAGCACCACCGAGGTGAAGGCGCCGAGGCGTTTCACACCCAGGCCCAGCGCCCGGGAGTTCTGTCGCAGGTTGTTGCCGTACCAGCGGAACATCAGTTTGCGACTGGCCTTGATGAAGCTCTTTTCCGGCGGGTGCTCAACGGTGTTGATCGCGGCATCCGGCACGTAGAAGGTGTCGTAGCCCAGGCGCATCAGGCTGAACCAGCTCGACTTGTCGTCGCCGGTCAAAAACTTGAAACGGCCCAGACGCCAGTGTTGCAGCGAGTCGCTTTCGACGTCGGCGATGAAGTCCGGGTTGGTGACCACGGAGGCACGGAACACCGACATCCGGCCGGTCATGGTCAGCACGCGCTTGGACAGGGCCATCGAGCACATGTTGATGTGGCGCTGGGCGAAGCGCAGCTTGTGCCACTCGCTCATGATGTAGCCGCCGCGTACTTCGCAGAATTCGTTGGTGGTCAGGCCGCCGACGTTGCCGAACATCTGGAACCACGGCACGGTCTTGCGTACCACACCTTCGGCGAGCACGGTGTCGCCGTCGATCACGGCGACCACGGCACGGTCGTCCGGCAAGTGACGGGAGATCGCGCGGAAACCATAAGCCAGGCCGTCGCGCTTGCCGGTGCCGGGAATGCGCACGAAGTCGAGCTTCACCCGCTCTGGCGGATTCATTCGCGCCCACAGCGCCTTGACCAGCAGCTCATCGGACATTTCGACGATGGAGCAGACCACTGTGGTCGGCAGTTCGCAGTCGATGGCTTCGCGGATCACCGAGCTGTAGACCTGCGCGGTGGTCAACGCGTCGATACGGAAGCTGGTGACCATCAGAAACACATGCGACGGGTCCGCCGCCTTACCCAGCTTGCGAACCTTGCGGCGCAGGTGCGGGTAGACGATGTAGAGAAAAATCATGCCGCGCACAAAGTGCGTGGCACCCATCGAGTAGCGCCAGATACCCACGGCGCCAATCAGGAAAATGAAGTCCTTCGACTCGGAGTCGAACGTGGACGTGGGCAGCATCAGGGCCAGGCCCATCAGCAGGCTCAGAAACAAAAGCCAGCCGGCGGATTGCAGAAAAAAATGTTTGAGCTTGGACATGACCGTCATCCGAAGGTGATGGGGGCTTCAAGCCGCCTGCCGATTCACGGCGTGCGGCTTGAAGCTCGAGGCTTGCTGCTGCGTTACCAGCAGATGCCTTCGGTGCGGGTGCCGGCATCGGTGGCTTTGGCCATGAAGCCGACCAGGTCGATGACCTGCTTGCCGTGCGGTGCCTGCTGGGCCAGCGCGCGGAACTTCTCGTCGCGGTTGCCGAGGATGATCACGTCGGAGTTGTCGATCACCGAATCGAAGTCCGCATTGAGCAGGGACGACACGTGGGGGATCTTTGACTCGATGTAATCCTTGTTCGCGCCGTGGACACGGGCGTACTGGACGTTGCTGTCGTAGATGCTCAGGTCGTAACCCTTGCCGATCAGCATTTCGGCCAGTTCCACCAGCGGGCTTTCGCGCAGGTCATCGGTGCCGGCCTTGAAGCTCAGGCCGAGCAGGGCGACTTTGCGTTTGTCGTGGCTTTCAACGATGTCGAAGGCGTTCTGCACTTGCGATTCGTTACTGCGCATCAGCGAGTTGAGCAGCGGCGCTTCGACGTCCAGGGAACCGGCGCGGTAGGTCAGGGCGCGCACGTCTTTCGGCAGGCACGAACCGCCGAAGGCGAAGCCCGGGCGCATGTAGTACTGGGACAGGTTGAGGGTCTTGTCCTGGCAGACCACGTCCATCACTTCGCGGCCATCGACGCCCACCGCTTTGGCGATGTTGCCGATCTCGTTGGCGAAGGTCACTTTGGTCGCGTGCCAGACGTTGCAGGTGTACTTGATCATCTCGGCGACGGCGATGTCCTTGCGGATGATCGGGGCGTCGAGTTCTTCGTAGAGCGATTGCAGAACGTCGCCCGAAGCCTTGTCGAACTCGCCGATGACGGTCATCGGTGGCAGGTCGTAGTCGGCGATCGCGGTGGATTCACGCAGGAACTCAGGGTTGACCGCCACGCCGAAGTCAACGCCGGCCTTTTTGCCGGAGCAGTCTTCGAGGATCGGGATCACCACGTTGGCCACGGTGCCCGGCAGCACGGTGCTGCGCACGACGATGGTGTGGCGGGTGGATTTTTCACGCAGGACAAAACCGATCTCGCGGCACACCGCTTCGATGTAGTTCAGTTCCAGGTCGCCGTTCTTCTTGCTCGGCGTGCCGACGCAAATCATCGACAAATCGGTGTCACGAATCGCCTCGGCGAAGTTGGTCGTACCGCGCAGACGACCGGTCTCGATCCCTTGCGCCAGTAACTCGCCCAGGCCCGGTTCGACAATGGGGGATTTGCCCGCGTTGATCATATCGATCTTGTCTTTGGCAACATCGACGCCAACCACGTCATGGCCCCGTGCAGACAGGCAACCGGCACACACTGCGCCGACGTAACCCAAACCAAATATGCTGATGCGCATCGCAATTACCTCTGTATATATCAGGCCGTTAAAGGGCCGGAGTTAATGGTGTTCAGCGGTCTTAGTGCACTCGAAAGTGTGACTTGCAGGCGCCACAATGCCGTGTGCAGGCATACTAAGTTTCGAGTGTCTAAATAAGTGCACTCAAGATGTGCGCAACCAGGCCTTATTGTTGTGACGTGCCCTGTTATGCAGCTGATCCTCTGGCAAGAGGACTCTTGTGCAATCTCGTATTGCGCGCTCGATGTCAGGCGCAGGCCTGTGGATCGGGCGGTTGGGTGCTCAGGCGAGCACGTTTATAAGGGCGCGGCCTTGGCCTTGTAGGGGATATTGATGGTGCGTATCTCCTGTCCTTCGATAGTTGTCCAGAGTTGTTATCCATTCAGGCAAGTTGCTGTGACAACTTGGTTACATGGTTTTGATCTCTGCGTAAGTTATCTCGTACATGTTCGGCGAGAATCGTTACCGGTGGTATGAGCTATGCATTTGGACATAGTTCCAGTCCGCCCATCGCCAAATCTGAAATTTCTTGAAATATTGAGAAAGATGGCACTGCTCTCATATTGATAGCACTTTCGATTTCGCCCTTTATTGATAGGCAGATAATCGCGTTAGATGGTTTTGTGCCACTACCGGTAAAAAATTTACGTGCCACTACTGAAAAAAATGACAACTGTCGAGTGAAAGAAAAGATAGAAATCGAGGCGATGTTTTTATGGCGCCAATAAATCGGCGAAAAGAGGGGAGGTTTTTTTGACGTCGTGCGAGCTGCACGACTCTCACTATAAAGAGTCGTGCAATGAGCATGCTTTATTCCGGGGCGTGGTCGCGCAGAAACACCAGATTGTCCGGTTTCGACTGTTCGGCACTGTAGCGATAACCCTGAGCATCGAACTGTTTGAGAGCGGCCGGATCGTTGATGCGCTCCTGGATCACGAAGCGACTCATCAGGCCGCGGGCCTTCTTGGCGTAGAAGCTGATGATCTTGTACTGGCCGTTCTTCAGGTCCTTGAACTCGGTGTTGATGATCCGCGCGTTCAGGGCCGTGCGCTTGACCGCCGAGAAGTACTCGTTGGAGGCCAGGTTCAGCAGCACGTCATCGCCCTGATCGACCAGCGCTTCGTTCAGCCATTCGCTGATGCGCGTGCCCCAGAATGCGTACAAGTCCTTGCCCCGGGCATTGGCCAGTTTGGTGCCCATTTCCAGACGATACGGCTGCATCAGGTCGAGCGGGCGCAGCAGGCCGTAGAGGCCGGAGAGCATGCGCAGGTGCTGTTGCGCGTAATCGAAATCGGCTTCGCTGAAGCTCTGGGCGTCGAGCCCGGTGTAGACGTCGCCCTTGAAGGCCAGCAGCGCCTGTTTGGCATTCTCGGGGGTGAACGCCGGTGTCCAGCTGCCGAAACGCGCGGCGTTGAGGCCGCCGATCTTGTCGGAGACGTGCATCAGTTCGCTGATCTGCGCAGGTGTCAGCTCGCGCAATTGCTGGATCAGCTCCTGGGAATGGTCGAGGTATTGCGGCTGGGTAAAGCGCTGGGTCGCCGGCGGTGTTTCGTAATCGAGAGTCTTGGCGGGGGAAATCACCATCAGCATGAAGTCGTCTCCTTTAATCGTGGGGGCGATTCTAGGGGGTTGAGGCGGATGACTCCAGCTATCAGGTCCATAGGTGATCGGCGGTTTGCGGGCCGGATCGGCTATAGTGCCGCGCGGGTTTTGTTATGGAGACACCCCTTTGCGCATTGTTCTTTTATTCACCGTGTGGCTGTTGAGCTTCGGGGCCGTTGCGGCACCGGGCGATATCGCCACGCTGGATCGCAGCACCTGGCCGGAGAAACTCGACAACCCGACCCTGTTCGACGTCGCCTCGCGGGCAGAAATCCTGATGTTCGCCCGGGGCCTGCTGGGCAGCGAGTCGCTGGATGAGGCCGCGCTGGCCCAGCGTCTGGGGCTGCGCACGGTCAATCTGGAGGCGATCAACAGCCTGCGTGAGCGTCTGTGGCAGCGGCTGCTCGCCAATTACAACTTCGCCCAACAGAGCTGCGATCAGGATGCCTCGTTCTGCTTCCTTGTCGAAGACCTGCCGACCCTGCGCGAGCAGGCGACCAAGTTCGTGGTCAGCGACGAAAGCTATTACACCCAATGGGCCGAGCCGAGCCGGATCTTCCATCTGCAATACCTGGACGAACTGATGCGCAAGGCGGCGCTGTCGCCGCAGACCACCAGCGAAGTCGATCATTTCGGCGACTACGAGCGCAACGGCGACGAGATGCATGACCGATTGTTCCTGCTCAGTTTCGACAGCGCTGCGAACCTGCAGCCGGACAATACCGACTGGATCGCCGACTACCTGCGCAAATCCAGTCTGAGCGGCACCTTCTTTTTGCTCGGCAAGGATGTGCAGGCGCGGCTGGCGGATCGCTCGGTGAATAACCTGCAATCGGAATTCTCGAAACTCTGCGTGGGCGTGCAGGGCTGGGAGTTCCGCTCCCACAGCCACTGGCAGGACTGGCAGGACTCGGTGCGCCGCAGCAGCGATCTGGTGAAGAACAAGCTGCCGGAGAACTACGTGCCGCTGTTCCGTCCACCGGATGGCCAGCGCCGCAGTGATGCCGGCAGTTTCTTCCGCAATCAGGGCCTGCAAGTGGCGCTGTGGGACATCGATGCCCAGGACGGTGCCGGCAAGCTCAAGGGCAATCCGAGCGCACAGCGGGTGCTGACCCTGATGCTGTTGTGGCGCCACGGGGTGATCAATTTCAACATGAAGCAGGATGCGGTGAAGACGGCGTTGCCGTGGCTGATCACGCAAACCGCGCAAAGCGGCATCGGCTGGGAGGACTGTCAGGACGCTTTTCGCTGACAAGCGGCGAAAGCCCGGAAACATTGGGCTTGGGGTGAATTTTTTGCAAAAATCGATGCAGGCGGACTTCCGACTCTAACGGGGGCGGGGCGGTCCGCCAAGGGCTTTTCGTCACTTTGCAAAATAAACTTCAAAAAAGCGTCAAAGTGCTTTTTTCTGTCACGGGTTTTGGAGTATTACGAAGTCAGACCGCCGAAACCTGCAACACAGGTGGCGTCTTCCAAGACCCATTTTGTGTGCGGTTCACCTGCTATCCCGACAAAAGCTGTGCAGGTGGATTCGGCAGTCACTTCGAGGCGCAGCACCGTCCAGGTATTGCGTCGAATGGCTCCCACAAAGGTGACCGAGTATGGATGATCACGGACGTAGCCCTTCCTCCAACCAGCCAATCCTTTATGTACTCGATACCAACGTACTGATTCACGATCCAAACGCCCTGCTGAATTTCGAAGAACACCACGTCGCGATCCCGATGACCGTGCTTGAAGAGCTGGACAAGCTCAAGAGCGGGCATCACAGCGTGGCCGCCGAATGCCGCCAGGCCATCCGGCTGATCGACAAGACGCTGGGCGATGCCTCGCCCGAAGACGTCGAGCAAGGGGTGCCGATCCAGCGCGGAAAGAGCGGGCCGAAGGGGTTGCTGTCAATTCTGATGAGCAAGCAGGCGGAGTCGAACCTGATTCTGCCCGAGCACCTGAACGACAACAAAATCATCAACCAGTTGATCGATCTGCACACCCGCGATCCGAAGAAACCGGTGGTGCTGGTCACCAAAGACATCAACATGCGCCTCAAGGCGCGCGCCTGCGGGATTGCGGCCGAGGACTACAGCACCGACCAGTTGGTCGACGACGTGTCCCTGCTGCCCAACGGCTACCACAACATGACCGGCTCCTTCTGGGACCGCGTGAGCAAGGTCGAAACCCGTCAGGACCATGGCCGCACCTGGCACCAGGTGCAATTGATCGACAACCTGCCGGCCGTGCACATCAACGAGTTCATCATCGATGAGCAGGGGTTCGTCGGCTGGATCAAGGAGATTGAAGAAGACCGGCTGCTGATTCTCGATCTGCACCAGGAACCGCTGCTGCATCAGGAAGCCTGGGGCCTCAAGCCGCGTGACATCTATCAGAGCCTGGCGCTGTATGCGCTGCTGGATCCGGACATTCATCTGGTCAACCTGTCCGGCGCCGCCGGTTCCGGCAAGACCATCCTGGCGCTGGCCGCTGCGATCGAGCAGACCATGGTCAGCAAGCGTTATCGCCGCATCATCGCCACCCGCAGCGTGCAGGGCCTGGACCAGGAAATCGGCTTCCTGCCCGGCACCGAAGCGGAAAAAATGGAGCCCTGGCTGGGGGCCATCACCGACAACCTCGAAGCCTTGCACATGGATGACGAAAACACCCATGGCAGCGTCGACTACATCCTCAGCAAAGTGCCGTTGCAGTTCAAATCGCTCAACTACATTCGCGGTCGCAGCTTCCAGCAGAGCCTGATCCTGATCGACGAATGCCAGAACCTCACGCCGCACCAGATGAAAACCATCATCACCCGGGCCGGCGCCGGTTCCAAAGTGGTGTGCCTGGGCAACCTGGCACAGATCGACACCCCTTACCTGTCCGCGACCAGTTCCGGGCTGACCTACCTGACCGAACGTTTCAAAGACTTCCCCAACGGTGTGCACATCACCCTGCAAGGGGTACCGCGTTCGATTCTGGCCGAATACGCCGAATCGCATCTGTAACCCTTACAAAGGAACCGGGCGACTGCAAAGTCGCCCGGTTTTTTATGTGCGGAAATTTGACCCGCAGGTTTACAATCGGGGCTCCTGATCAGGAGTAATCCCGTGCTGACTCATCTCGATTCCCAAGGTCGCGCCAACATGGTCGACGTCACCGAAAAAGCCGTGACGTTTCGCGAGGCGACGGCCCAAGCGCTGGTGCGCATGCTGCCCGACACCCTGCAGATGATCGTCAGCGGCGGCCACCCCAAGGGCGACGTGTTCGCCGTGGCGCGCATTGCCGGCATTCAGGCAGCGAAGAAAACCAGTGATCTGATTCCCCTGTGCCATCCGCTGATGCTGACCGGCGTCAAGGTCGAACTCAGCGCCGAAGGCGACGACGCCGTGCGCATCGTGGCTCGCTGCAAACTGTCCGGGCAGACCGGCGTCGAGATGGAAGCGTTGACCGCCGCCAGCGTCGCCGCCCTGACCATCTACGACATGTGCAAGGCCGTGGATCGCGGCATGACCATCGAAAGCGTGCGTCTGCTGGAGAAAGTCGGCGGCAAGAGCGGGCATTTCCAGGCGGAGCAGCCATGAACCTGACCGTGAAGTTTTTTGCCCGTTACCGTGAGGCGCTGGGCGTGGATTCGGTGAAGGTCGAGGGCGATTTCGCGACGGTCGACGATGTGCGCGCATTGCTCGCCAAGCGTGACGGCGCCGAGGTGCTGAGTGAACAGAACCTGATGTGCGCGCGCAACGAAGACCTTTGCCAGCTCGACGAGCCGGTGGTCGATGGCGACGAAGTGGCGTTTTTCCCCACCGTGACCGGAGGCTGAGACATGGCGATTCGTGTGCAGTCCACGGCGTTCGATCCCGGCGCTGAAGTCAACGCGATGCACGCGGCCAATGTCGGCGTCGGCGCGGTGGTGAGTTTTGTCGGCTACGTGCGCGACTTCAACGATGGCCTCGATGTTGCCGGAATGTTTCTGGAGCACTATCCGGGCATGACCGAAAAGGCCCTGGGCAAGATTGCCGTCGAGGCCGAACAGCGCTGGCCACTGTTGAAGCTGGAAGTGCTGCACCGCATCGGCGCGCTGGAGCCGGGTGAGCCGATCGTGTTCGTCGGCGCCGCAAGTGCCCATCGTCAGGCGGCATTCGACGCCTGCGCCTTCGTCATGGATTACCTGAAAACCCGCGCGCCGTTCTGGAAGAAAGAGAACACCAGCGACGGCCCGCGTTGGGTCGAAGGTCGTGACAGCGATCATGCGGCGGCGGATCGCTGGAAGCAGTAATTCCTCTCCTCAATCAATCTCCCCTCGACTCCCGACCATCGGCTGACGCCGATGGCGTTTGTCCAATTGACGGCTTATACGTAAAAGTCCAGTATGGATTTACAAGTACAAATAAAGCTTTTCCCTGTTTCAGCTCTTTCTTCTGTCTTGCCAAACCAACAACAACCCGCGAGAGAACGAACATGAAGAAATTCCCCCTCATCACCGGTCTGGCGCTGAGCCTGTTGGCGTGCAGTAGCGTGTTTGCCGCCGAGAAAACCCTGCGCATCGGTATCGAAGCGGCGTATCCGCCCTTCGCCTCAAAGACCGACCAGGGTGAAATTGTCGGTTTCGACTACGACATCGGCAACGCCCTGTGTGCGCAGATGCAGGTCAAGTGCGTGTGGGTCGAGGGCGAGTTCGACGGTCTGATTCCTTCCCTGAAAGTGAAGAAAATCGACATGGCGCTGTCGTCCATGACCATCAACGAAGATCGCAAGAAGTCGGTGGACTTCACCCACAAGTACTATTTCACCTCGTCGCGGCTGGTAATGAAGGAAGGCGCGACCGTCGATGACCAGTACGCCAGCCTCAAGGGCAAGACGGTCGGCGTGCAGCGTGCGACCACCACCGATCGTTACGCCACCGAGGTGTTCGAGCCCAAGGGCATCAACGTCAAGCGCTATGGCAACAACGAAGAAATCTACATGGACCTGGCGGCCGGGCGTCTCGACGCGATTTTCGCCGACACCATTCCACTGACCGACTTCCTGTCGATGCCGCGCGGCAAGGGTTACGCGTTTGTCGGGCCGGAACTGAAGGATCCGAAGTACGTGGGCGAGGGCGCCGGGATTGCGGTGCGCAAGGGCAACGCTGAACTGGTCAGCCAGTTGAATACCGCCATCGACGGCATTCGTGCCAGTGGTGAGTACCAGAAGATTTCCGAGAAGTACTTCAAGTCGGACATCTACGGCGACTGATCTTGAAAACCGTGCAGCCTTTGCAGGCTGCACGGCTTCAGCCCTTCAATTCCTTCAAGTGTTTGTACACCGTCGCCCGCCCCATGTTCAGCACATTGGCCACATAGTTCGAGGCACTCTTGCCCTTGAACGCCCCCTCGGCGTGCAGCGCCAGTACCAGCTCACGTTTGTGGTCGCGGGTCAGCAGATTCAGGCTCAGTTGCCGCTCGCGCAGCCAGGCGTGCAGGAAGGTGTTGATGCGCTCCTGCCAGTCATCGCGAAACAGTGAGTCCGGTTGCGGGATCAGCTTGCTCGGCGAGAGGAACAGGTCCAGCGCAGCCTTGGCGTTCTCGAACAGCGAAATATTCAGGTTGATGCACAGCACCGCCAGCGGATGCCCTTCGCTGTCCCGCAGCACAGTGCTCAGGCTGCGAATCTTCTGACCGTCCCAGTTGAGCTTTTCGTACGGGCCTATGTTCCGTTCGCTGACGTCTTCGCTGAGCATATCTTCCAGCGACGATTCATCACCGACCACCCGTTTCGACAGGTTGTTGGCGATGTAGTCGACCTTCTGTGTGCGCAGGTCATGCAACACCACTTCGGCATGTGGAAAGAACAGCGTGGCAATGGCGTCGGCGATGGCGTGGTAGTTATCCAGCGCGGCGTCATTCAGCTCGGGAGATTGTTCGGGGGTGGTCATTACTGTGGAGCTCCAGGCAACGTCAACGCCCCCGTGGTCCGGGGGCGTTGCGAGTGTGCCGCAATCCGTTGGGCGCGTCATCCGGGGGCAATCAGGCCAGGCGGGCGGGGGAGAGCATGGCGGCGGACAGACCGAACTGCTTGAGGTGCTCGGGCAGCGACTCACCGCGCACCAGCGCCGCGCTGGCCTGGCCCATCGCCGGCGAAGTCTGGATGCCGTAACCGCCCTGGGCCGCGACCCAGAACAGTCCTGGCACCTGCGGATCGAACCCGGACAACAAATCCCCATCGGCGACGAAACTGCGCAGGCCGGCCCAAGTGCGCGTCGGGCGGCGGATGGTCAGGGTCGTCGCTTCTTCGATCTGGTAGATGCCCATGGCGATATCCAGTTCTTCCGGCTGCACGTCGTGCGGCTCGACCGGGTCGGCGTTGGCCGGCGAGCCGAGGAACATGCCGGCGTCGGGCTTCATGTAGAACGATTCGTCGAGGCTGACCAGCATCGGCCAGTGGTGAATGTCCACGCCTTCGGGGCCGGCAAAGATGAACGCGGCACGGCGTTTTGGTTGCAGGCCCAGCGGCCGGGCGCCGGCCAGGGCACCGATCTTGTCGGCCCAGGCGCCTGCCGCGTTGATCACGATGGGCGCGCTGAAGGTCTGGCCGTTGGTCTGCACTTGCCAGACGCCGTCGGCATCACGGCTCAGCCCGAGCACTTCGCAATCGGTCAGGACTTGCCCGTTGTTGCGACGGATACCACGCAGATAGCCTTGGTGCAGAGCGTCGGTGTCGATGTCGCTGGCGGTCGGGTCGTAGATCGCGCCGTGGACTTTTTCCCGGCGCAGGATCGGCAGCCGCACGCAGGCTTCTTCCGCGCTGAGCAGTTGCATCTCCGGCACCGTGGCCTTGGCGCTGAGGTATTGATTGTTCAGTTCGGCGGCGTCACCGGTGAAGTCCACAGTCATTTCGCCGCGCGGAGTCAGTAGCGGGTGTTCACAGAAGCCGCTGGGCGGGTGATCGAAAAACGCTCGGCTGGCCTGGGTCAGCGCCCGAACCTGCGGGGTTCCATAAGCGGCGGTGAACAGCGCAGCCGAACGTCCCGTTGAGTGATAGGCAGGGTGCGACTCGCGCTCCAGCACCACGACCTTGCCATGTTGCGACAGCCAGAAACCGGTGGACGCGCCGGCAATTCCGCCGCCGATGATGATGAAATCTGCATGACTCATGAAAATCTCCGGTGTCAGCGCTGCAATTGATAGACGGCGTTGGCCAGGGCGATGTCTTCCAGACCCAGACCGATGGAGCGGAAGAACACGTGACGGTCGTAACCCGGACGCTGCACTTTCTCGCTGAGCAGATCCGCGAGGTCACCGATGATCGCGCTGTTGTCCCAGCCATGCTGTTCGGTGGCGATCAGCATCTCGCCGGCCGAACCTGGCGTGGTCAGACGATAGTCGCAGAACACCTGCATGTCGTTGAGGCTCTGCGGCGGCACTTCGTGGGCGCGCGGTGCGTTGGTGCTGATCGAGGTGATCAGCGCCGGTTTGTTCAAGGTTGCTGGGTCGATCACAGGTCCTGCGGACGAGGTGCAGAGCATGATCACGTCTGCGTCGGCAATGGCGGCTTCGCGGCTGTCAGCGATGCTCACGCGCGGATCGAGGGTTTGCAGCAGGCGGGCGGTTGCCGGGTCTTCATTCAACGTGGGCGAATACACGCGGATGCTCTGCCATTCGCGCAACGTCTTGACGTAATGCAGGTGCGCCTGGGCGACCTTGCCGCTGCCGATGATCGCCAGGCGCGAGGCTTTCAAAGGGGCGAGGGCGTCGACGGCGACAGCTGTGGTTGCCGCCGTGCGTGCGGTGGTCAGTTCGCCGGCATCGCAGAGCAGCAGCGGCTGGCCGGTCTGCATCGACATCAGCAGCGTCCACGCCGTCACCAGCGGGCCTTGTTCGCGGACGATGTAGGGCGAAGTCTTGACCCCGTACACGCCGTCTTCGGCCAGCACGCCCAGATAGTTGATGAAGTCCCCGGCGCCTTGGGGGAATTCCACCAGTTGCTGCGCCGGTTGCACCGCGTGCCCGGCCGCCAGATCGCGGAACAGCTTGCGCAGGATCTGCGGCACATCGATCCGGGCCAGAAGCTCACGGGCCTGGGTTTGGTCGATCACGTAAGGCGTACTGGACATGTCGGACTCCGGAGACTGTATCTAAACTAATTTGTCCATTATGGACTTTTAGTTTTATTGAACAATATCCGGGCGAAAAAAAAGCGCAGTCCGTTGCCGGCTGCGCTTCTCTTTATGGCGTCGCTTACTGTGGGCGCTTGCGCTCAACCGCCCGCAACAGATGCGTTGGTGGCGTTTCACAGCTGATCTTGCGACCGAGTTTTTCTTCGATGGACGGCAACTGATAGGAGTCGTCTTCACCGGCGAAGCTGATCGACACGCCATCGGCGCCGGCCCGACCGGTACGGCCGATGCGGTGCACGTAGTCGTCCGGGACTTCCGGCAGGGTGAAGTTGATCACGTGGCTGATGCCGTCGATGTGAATGCCGCGACCGGCCACGTCGGTGGCAACCAGAACGCGGATCTTGCCTTCGCGGAAGCCTTCCAGCGTCTTGATCCGCTTGTGCTGCGGCACGTCGCCGGACAGTTGCGCGGCGTTGATGCCGTCGCGTACCAGGCGTTCTTCGATGCGCCGCACTTCATCCTTGCGGTTGGCGAACACGATGACCCGCTCCCAGCCGTTGTCGTTGACCAGGTTGAAGAGCAGTTTGTATTTGTCGGCACCGGCCACCGCGTAGATGTGCTGTTCGACGTTCTCGTTGGCCACGTTGGTGACTTCGATTTCGACGATGGCAGGGTCGGTGGTCCACTGTTTGGCGAGGTTCATCACGTCTTCGGTGAAGGTCGCGGAGAACAGCAGGGTCTGGCGTTCGCTTTTCGGCGGGGTCTGGCGAATGATCTGCCGTACTTGCGGGATGAAGCCCATGTCGAGCATGCGGTCGGCTTCGTCCAGCACCATCACTTCGACCATGTCCAGGTGCACGTCACCGCGCTGGTTGAAGTCGAGCAGACGGCCCGGGGTGGCGACGAGGATGTCGCAATGGCGCGCTTCGAGGTGCTTGAGCTGCTTGTCGAAGTCCATACCGCCGACGAACGTCATGACGTTGAGGCCGGTGTACTTGGTCAGGTCGGCGGCGTCCTTGGCAATCTGCACCACCAGCTCACGGGTCGGCGCGATGATCAGCGCCCGAGGCTCGCCCATATAGCGCTCTTTCGGCGGCGGGGTCTGCAACAGCTGGGTGATGATCGAGATCAGGAACGCGGCGGTCTTGCCGGTGCCGGTCTGGGCGCGGCCGATGGCGTCTTTACCGGCGAGGGTGAAACCCAGCACCTGCGCCTGGATCGGCGTGCAATACGGGAAACCCAGGTCCTGGATGGCGTGCATCAGTTCCGGGGCGAGTTTGAAATCGTGGAAACGGGTCTTGCCTTCCTGTGGCTCGACGACGAAGTCTTCGAGTTTCCAGGGAATGACCGGGGCCTTGGGCTTCGGTTCGCGGCGTGGTTTGGCCGGTTTGGGTGTTTCGCTGCGGGCGCTTTCTGGAGCGGGAGCGGAAACAGCAGCGGGTGCCGGTTCGCGTTTCGGTGTGGCTACGGGAGCCTGGCGGTCCGCCGGTTTGGCATCGCTGCGATGACCGGGGGCGTGCGACGGCGCACTGGGAGCTGGCGCGAGTTGCTCAGCCTCGCTTTTTCCGAACATCTTCTTGAGTGCTTTGAGCACGGTCATCTCATCAATTGGTTAAGGAATGTACGCCGGCCAGTGTAATGCAAGAAACGGGCGCGGCGTAGTGGGATGATCAAAGGGGCCCGACCACTGGAAAATCGAGCCCCGGACGATCAGCGCAGGCGTTCGCTCAGCCACACGCCGATGTCGCGAATTTCTTCGGGTAACACTTCGTGCTCCATTGGGTATTCCTGCCATGTCACGGTGACACCATGGGCCTTGAGATACTCATACGCCGTGCGGCCCATCGAGTTTTGCACCACGTTGTCGAACTGGCCGTGCAGCGCCAGCACCGGAATCCGTTGCTGGCTGGCGGACAGCTCCAGTTCGTCGCTGAACGTCGGCGCGTAGGTCGACAACGCCAACACGCCGCCCAACGGCCCCTGCCATTTCAGAAACGCGGTGTGATAGACCACGGCGCCGCCCTGGGAAAATCCTGCAAGGAAAATCCGCGAAGCGTCTATTCCGCTGGCGCGCTGTTGTTCGATCAATTCGATGACGTGATCGGCGGACGCTTCCAGCTCATCGCGGTCGATGGCACGAGCCGGGCTCATCGCCTTGATGTCGTACCAGCTCGGCATGGCATAACCGCCATTTATTGTCACCGGGCGGGTCGGTGCCTGGGGCAAAACGAAGCGCGTGCTCAGCAGGCTTTCCTGCAAGGCCTCGGCCACCGGCAGAAAGTCATAGCGGTCGGCGCCGAGGCCGTGCAGCCAGATCACGCAGGCGTCTGCGGGCTTAACAGGCTGAAGAATCAAGGGCTCGGTCATGGCTGCTCCAAAAATGTGCGGGCGCTCTCATTAAGTGCGTGATTGGGGTGCGCGCCCGGTTGATCCGTTAAGAAGATGTCGCAAGGCTACAAGTTTTGCTATTGACCTGTCGCTCAATCGCTTCAGCGAGCGGTGTGGTACGGGCTTTGCTATGAGGTAGTCGTGCAATCGATCTCGCGCCTGGCGGTAACACTATCAGTGAACGCCCGGCGACGGGATAGCAAAGAATCCGGTGATGGATGTTCGCCAATGGCCGCAATGGGCTTCGCGAACGTGAAAGGGCTACAGCCCGTTCGGCCGACTGGTGAGAAGTGAGTTGTCCATGATGTGGATTTTCTCCTACTAGACTCATAGCGAAGGTCCTGCGTCGGTTGACCCCATAAAAAGCCAACACGGGTCAACAACGCCTCAAAAGGGTGCGACTGGACTCAAGCTCCGACACAACAAGAGCAAAACTGGAGGTTTGAATGAAGATGTTGAAATCCACTCTGGCGGTCGTGACTGCTGCAGCAGTCCTCGGCGTCAGCGGGTTCGCTCAGGCGGGTGCAACCCTGGATGCGGTACAGAAGAAAGGTTTCGTGCAGTGTGGCGTCAGCGACGGTCTGCCGGGCTTCTCCGTACCGGATTCGACCGGCAAGATCCTCGGCATCGACGCCGACGTCTGCCGTGCCGTGGCCGCTGCCGTGTTCGGCGATGCGACCAAGGTCAAGTTCAGTCAGTTGAACGCCAAGGAGCGCTTCACTGCTCTGCAGTCCGGCGAGATCGACATCCTGTCGCGCAACACCACCATGACCAGCTCCCGTGACGCGGGCATGGGCCTGAAATTCCCTGGCTTCATCACTTACTACGACGGCGTGGGCTTCCTGGCCAACAACAAGCTGGGCGTGAAAAGTGCCAAGGAACTCGACGGCGCGACCATCTGCATTCAAGCCGGTACCACCACCGAGCTGAACGTGTCCGACTACTTCCGCGCCAACGGCCTGAAGTACACCCCGATCACTTTCGACACCTCCGATGAAAGCGCCAAGTCGCTGGAATCCGGTCGTTGCGACGTGCTGACCTCCGACAAGTCCCAACTGTTCGCCCAGCGCAGCAAGCTGGCCTCGCCGAAGGACTACGTGGTTCTGCCGGAAACCATTTCCAAGGAACCTCTGGGCCCGGTCGTGCGTAACGGCGACGACGAGTGGCTGGCCATCGTGCGCTGGGTCGGCTACGCGCTGCTCAACGCTGAAGAAGCCGGCATCACTTCGAAAAACGTACTCGAAGAAGCCAAGTCTACCAAGAACCCGGACGTTGCCCGTCTGCTGGGTGGCGACGGCGAGTACGGCAAGGATCTGAAACTGCCGAAGGACTGGGTCGTGAAAATCGTTTCCCAGGTGGGTAACTACGGCGAAATCTTCGAGAAAAACCTCGGCAAGAGCACTCCGCTGGAAATCGACCGTGGCCTGAACGCGCTGTGGAACAACGGCGGCATTCAGTACGCACCACCAGTGCGCTAATGGTTCTATCACCCGGCGGGCCAACCGCCGGGTGATGTTCTGTTCCATTTCTTGCGGGGCACTTCATGCAAAATTCAATCGGCGCACCAAAGCAGAGGTTCAGCCTCAGCGATCCACGTGTGCGTGCGTGGCTATTCCAGATCATCACCGTTGTGGCGGTGGTCGCCATGGGCTGGTATCTGTTCGACAACACCCAGACCAACCTTCAGCACCGGGGCATCACGTCCGGGTTCAGCTTTCTGGAGCGCAGTGCCGGATTCGGCATCGCTCAACACCTGATCTCCTACACAGAAGCGGACAGCTATGCCCGCGTGTTCGTGATCGGCCTGCTCAACACCTTGCTGGTGACCTTCATCGGCGTGATCCTGGCGACCCTGCTGGGCTTCATCATCGGTGTGGCGCGGCTGTCGCCGAACTGGATCATCAGCAAGCTGGCGACTGTGTATGTGGAAGTCTTCCGCAACATTCCGCCGCTGCTGCAAATCCTGTTCTGGTATTTCGCGGTGTTCCTGACCATGCCGGGGCCGCGTAACAGCCACAACTTCGGCGACACTTTCTTCGTCAGCAGCCGTGGCCTGAACATGCCGGCCGCGCAGATGGCCGACGGCTTCTGGGCGTTCGTGGTCAGTGTCGTGGTGGCTATCGTCGGCATCGTGCTGATGAGCCGCTGGGCCAACAAGCGCTTCGAGGAAACCGGCGAGCCGTTCCACAAGTTCTGGGTCGGCCTGGGAATCCTGCTGGTCATTCCGACGCTGTGTGCGCTGATCTTCGGCGCGCCGCTGCATTGGGAAATGCCGAAGCTGCAAGGCTTCAACTTCGTCGGCGGCTGGGTACTGATCCCGGAACTGCTGGCCCTGACCCTGGCCCTGACCGTGTACACCGCGGCGTTCATCGCCGAGATCGTGCGTTCGGGGATCAAGTCGGTCAGCCACGGCCAGACCGAAGCGGCCCGTTCCCTCGGCCTGCGCAACGGCCCGACCTTGCGCAAGGTGATCATTCCGCAAGCGCTGCGCGTGATCATTCCGCCGCTGACCAGCCAATACCTGAACCTGGCGAAGAACTCCTCGCTGGCGGCCGGTATCGGTTACCCGGAAATGGTTTCGCTGTTCGCCGGCACCGTGCTGAACCAGACCGGTCAGGCGATCGAAGTCATTGCCATCACCATGAGCGTGTACCTGGCGATCAGTATCAGCATTTCCCTGCTGATGAACTGGTACAACAAGCGCATTGCGCTGATCGAGCGGTAAGGAATAGCGCATGAGTACTCATACTTTCAAACCCGACATGCCACCGCCGGCCAAGGTCTTCGGCCCGATGGCGTGGATACGCGCGAACATGTTCTCCAGCTGGCTCAACACCCTGCTGACCCTGTTTGCGTTCTACCTGATCTACCTGGTGATTCCGCCGTTGCTCAGCTGGGCGATCTTCGATGCCAACTGGGTCGGCACTACCCGCGCCGACTGCACCAAGGCGGGCGCTTGCTGGGTGTTCATCGAACAGCGTTTCGGTCAGTTCATGTACGGCTACTATCCGGCGGATCTGCGCTGGCGCGTGGACCTGACCGTGTGGCTGGCGGTCATCGGTGTGGCCCCGCTGTTCATCAAGCGCGTGCCGCGTAAAGCGGTATACGGGCTGAGCTTCCTGGTGGTGTATCCGATTGTTGCCTGGTGCCTGCTGCATGGCGGCGTGTTCGGTCTGAGCGCCGTTGCCACCAGCCAGTGGGGCGGCCTGATGCTGACCCTGGTGATCGCCACCGTCGGCATCGCCGGCGCGTTGCCGCTGGGGATCATGCTGGCGCTGGGACGGCGTTCGAACATGCCGGCCATTCGTGTGGTCTGCGTGACGTTCATCGAGTTCTGGCGCGGCGTGCCGCTGATCACTGTGCTGTTCATGTCTTCGGTGATGCTGCCGCTGTTCCTGCCTGAAGGCATGAACTTCGACAAGCTGCTGCGGGCGCTGATCGGCGTGATCCTGTTCCAGTCGGCCTACGTCGCCGAAGTGGTGCGCGGCGGTCTGCAAGCGATCCCCAAAGGTCAGTACGAAGCCGCTGCCGCGATGGGCCTCGGTTACTGGCGCGCCATGGGCCTGGTGATTCTGCCGCAAGCCCTGAAGCTGGTGATTCCCGGCATCGTCAACACCTTCATCGCGCTGTTCAAGGACACCAGCCTGGTGATCATCATCGGCCTCTTTGACCTGCTCAACAGCGTCAAGCAAGCCGCTGCCGATCCGAAATGGCTGGGCATGGCCACCGAAGGCTACGTGTTCGCCGCCCTGGTGTTCTGGATTTTCTGTTTTGGTATGTCGCGCTATTCCATGCATCTGGAACGCAAGCTCGACACTGGCCACAAGCGTTAGGAGTTTTTTCGATGAGCGAAGCAATCAAAAAGCCAGTGGGCCCTGAAGGCATCATTCAGATGCAGGGCGTGAACAAGTGGTACGGCCAGTTCCACGTGCTGAAAGACATCAACCTCAACGTCAAGCAAGGCGAGCGTATCGTGCTGTGCGGCCCGTCGGGTTCCGGCAAGTCCACCACCATCCGCTGCCTGAACCGTCTGGAAGAACACCAGCAGGGCCGCATCGTGGTCGATGGCGTCGAGCTGACCAACGACCTCAAGCAGATTGAAGCGATCCGTCGTGAAGTCGGCATGGTGTTCCAGCACTTCAACCTGTTCCCGCACCTGACCATTCTGCAGAACTGCACCCTGGCGCCGATGTGGGTGCGCAAGATGCCCAAGCGCAAGGCCGAGGAAATCGCCATGCATTATCTGGAACGCGTACGCATTCCGGAGCAGGCGCACAAGTTCCCCGGGCAACTGTCCGGCGGTCAGCAACAGCGTGTGGCGATTGCTCGCGCGCTGTGCATGAAACCGAAAATCATGCTGTTCGACGAACCGACCTCGGCGCTCGACCCGGAGATGGTGAAAGAAGTTCTGGACACCATGATCGGCCTGGCCGAAGACGGCATGACGATGCTCTGCGTGACCCACGAAATGGGTTTCGCCCGCACCGTGGCCAACCGCGTGATCTTCATGGACAAAGGCGAAATCGTCGAGCAGGCGGCACCGAACGACTTCTTCGACAATCCGCAGAATGAGCGGACCAAGTTGTTCCTGAGTCAGATTCTGCATTGATATCAGATGGGTAAAACAAACCCGGCCTTGTGCCGGGTTTGTTTTTTGAGGGATCAGGACATGGTGAGGGTTTCGTGTTCTTTGTGCTCGGCATACTTGAAGGCGTTCCTCAGATCCGCCCCTTCACCCAAGGCTTTCGCATCGGCGAGCAAGTGCGGATAGCGATCGAGCAGGCGCATCAGCAACATCAACGCCTTCGGCGGAAGCACTTCGCCGCGCTCATAGCGGGAAAATGCGTTGTGTCCGCCACCTGACAGCAGTTGCACCGTTTCTTTTTGCGTCAGGTGCAATTTGCGCCGGATGCGCTTCATTTCGTTACCGATCATTTGTCGGGCAGCGATCACCAGATCATCACCGGCTTGCGTGTAGCGTTCTGCACTATCGGTATCGGCGTCCCACTCGACCTCACCGCATTTCCGACATTCCCAGCCAGCAAGATCATCGATACGACGTTCCATGCCTTTGACACTGATGGTTTCGCCGCGGCCCTCGAAATGTGTCATTCCCTCACGTGCACCGCAGCTGAAACATTGCCGGGTCTTCATTGGTTTTTCTCCTTGAAGGAGATTACCGGTGGGCCACCTTCGGGGCGGTATGTCACCTTGATGTAAATCTCCAGATCGTGTGAGTGGATGTGATACACGTCTTGCCAGACTCGATGATCGTCATAGGTGGTCATTGACTTGTACAACATCCTGTTCTGCAATTCGAAAACGATCTCTTGCATCTCCAGGATGCTGAAACCGAGATCCAGTCCGGTTTTTTCTGCGCTCTTGGTGAATGCCTGTCTTCCACGTCGTCTGACCTCAGCCTTGATCACCGCCAAGTCGTAATGGGGTGTGTTCTTTTCCATAAGAAACCAAAACCCTGTCCCTGAAATTACCCTTAAAGGGTAATTTTGACCAATCGAAAATCCCGCTTCATTTGCCTCCTAATCAACCTAGGTGGTTGCCGTCCTACACGGAGCTGACTAACATGTCAGAAAATTCATCCTATGATTGGATGAAATGGCGAATCCTATGTCAGACATTTCTCCACTTATTAAGCGATCCCTGGTCGATCAGGCCCTGGATCTATTACGACAGCGCATCACCGACGGCACCTGGCAGGTCGGTCAGCGCTTGCCGACCGAGCCCGAGCTGTGCGCCGAACTCGGTATCAGCCGTAACACCGTGCGCGAGGCGATGCGGGTGCTGGCGTTTTCCGGATTGATCGAGATCCGTCAGGGCGATGGCAGTTATCTGCGGGCGGTGGTCGATCCGATGGACACGCTCAAGGCGCTGTCCAAGTGCTCACTGGATCAGGCTCGGGAAACCCGGCACATCCTTGAAGTCGAAGCCATCGGTCTGGCGGCGTTGCGCCGCACCGATGAGGATCTGGCGGGCCTGCGCGAGGCGCTTGGCGTTGCCGGCAGCCACTATCACGGCGATCTCGACAGCTACATCGCCTGTGACCTGGTGTTTCACCGCCGCCTGGTGGATGCCGCGCACAACCCGACGCTCAGCGAGCTGTATCGCTATTTCTCCAGCATCGTCGGCGCGCAATTGCGCCAGACCCTGAACATCGTCCCTCGTCGACAGGAAGTCTTCGATTTGCACATCGCCCTGTTCGAAGCCGTCGAACAGCGTGATCCGGAACGGGCCAAAGCCCTGTCGAGGCAACTGATCAATGAACCCTGAAACCGAGAAAACCATGTCCCGCCCTGAAGCCGTCAACGCCCCGAAGCGCACCGCCGAACTGGAGGAGTTGCTGATCGATGCCGAGGCCGACGACGAGCAGGTGCAGCAAAGTCATCCCCTGGTACGTCGCCCATGGCTGTTGCTGTTGGGCCTGATTCTGGTGGCGCTGAACTTGCGTCCGGCGCTGTCGAGCATGGCGCCGCTGCTCAGTGAAGTGTCGAAAAGCCTTGGCTTGTCCGCCGCTCAGGCGGGGTTGCTGACGACGTTGCCGGTGTTGTGCCTCGGTCTGTTCGCCCCTTTGGCTCCGGTGCTGGCGCGACGTTTCGGTGCCGAGCGGGTGGTGCTGGGGATTCTTCTGACACTGGCCGGCGGCATCATCCTGCGCAGCAACTTCGGTGAAATCGGTCTGTTCGCCGGCAGCGTTCTGGGTGGCGCGAGTATCGGCATCATCGGTGTCTTGCTGCCCGGCATCGTCAAACGCGACTTCGCCAAACACGCCGGCACCATGACCGGTGTCTACACCATGGCCCTGTGCCTGGGCGCGGCGATGGCAGCGGGTTCGAGCGTGCCGTTGAGCGAACACTTCGACCACAGCTGGGCCATGGGCCTCGGCTTCTGGGTGATTCCGGCGCTGGTCGCTGCGGTGTTCTGGCTGCCGCAAATCGGTCAGAAGCACGGTGCGCACAACGTTGCGTATCGGGTGCGCGGGCTGCTGCGTGATCCGCTGGCCTGGCAGGTGACCTTGTACATGGGCCTGCAATCGTCGCTGGCCTATATCGTGTTTGGCTGGCTGCCGTCGATTCTGATTGGACGCGGGCTGACCCCGACTCAGGCCGGTCTGGTGTTGTCCGGGTCAGTGATCATTCAGCTCGCCAGTTCTCTGGCAGCGCCGTGGCTGGCCACGCGTGGCAAGGATCAACGGCTGGCGATCGTGGTGGTGATGGCACTGACCCTCGGCGGTCTGTTCGGATGTCTCTACGCGCCGATCGAAGGCCTGTGGGGCTGGGCGATCCTGCTGGGCCTGGGGCAGGGCGGTACGTTCAGCCTGGCGCTGACCCTGATCGTGCTGCGCTCGCGGGACTCCCATGTCGCGGCCAATCTGTCGAGCATGTCCCAGGGCTTCGGCTACACCCTCGCGTCCATGGGGCCGTTCGCGGTCGGCGTGGTGCATGACTGGACCGGCGGCTGGAACGCCGTGGGCTGGATCTTCGGCATCGTCGGAGCGGGTGCGATCCTTGCCGGCCTCGGTGCCGGGCGCGCGTTGTACGTGCAGGTCGAAAGCGAAAAGGTCTGACGCGCGCACACTGTCGGTATTCGGAATGCGAATGCCGATAGTGTTTCGGGCGTTTGCGGATTATCGTGCTGGCAATCTGTACCTTTCCTGGAGATTGCCCATGAGTGAAGAAGCCCACAGCGCGTTGATCACCCGTTTCTATCAGGCTTTCCAACGCCTTGACGCCGAGGCCATGGCCGCCTGCTACACCGACGACGTGGTGTTCAGCGATCCGGCCTTCGGCGAGCTGCGCGGCCGCGATGCCGGCGACATGTGGCGCATGCTCACCACTCGGGCCAAGGACTTCTCCCTGACTTTCGACAACGTCCGCGCCGACGAGCGCAGCGGCGGCGCCCACTGGGTGGCGACTTACCTGTTCAGTCAGACCGGCAACATCGTGATCAACGACATCCAGGCACGCTTCGTCTTCCGCGACGGCAAGATCTGCGAACACCACGACCACTTCGACCTGTGGCGCTGGTCCCGTCAGGCCCTGGGTTTCAAAGGCCTGTTGCTGGGCTGGACGCCACTGGTGCGCAATGCCGTCCGCGCCCAGGCGCTGAAAGGGCTGAAGGCATTTCAGGCGAGTCGCTGATAAGATCGCGGCCTGTTCCTCACACGCCTTTATTGCCCAGTGACCAGCCTCAGCGAAAATCCCCTCGATGCCGACGTTCCAGTGAGCAAATCCTGGTTCGTCTACCTCGTTCGCGCCGCCAATGGTTCGCTGTACTGCGGGATCAGCGATGATCCCGTGCGCCGCTTCGCCAAGCACCAGAGCGGCAAGGGCGCGCGATTCTTTCTGTCCAGCCCGGCAATGGCTCTGGTCTACACCGAGCTGTGCCGTGACAAGAGTGATGCGTTGCGTCAGGAGCGGTTGATCAAGAAGCTGCGGAAGAGCGCGAAGGAATGCCTGGTGGCGTCTTATCGGCCTGATTGATCAGGTGTTTGCGAGCGGTAGAAATCACTGCACGTTGAAGCGGTGTCCTCAGACAAACGACAGGCGAAAAAAAACCGCCTTTGCGGGGCGGTTTTTTCTGTAAACCTCGGTTTGCGGCCGGGTTTACTGATCTCACAGGAGACATTGACGTAGGCGGAGAATATTCCTCTTTGCGTCACTGAGCAAGCCTGAAGGCACGCCTACCCAATAAACTCAATTTTGAGTTTATTTGTTTAAGCGAAGGTTCAGAAACCCGGTTACGATCCGTCCGCTCACATGGCAGTGCAACCATTGAGGTCTGGCCGATCGGCGTAACGGTTTCATGCCCTCTGACACGGAGTTGCTCCCGTGCCGGAATGATTTTTCAGGGGGTATCACAACCGGCCGCCTCACAGGAGATATTGACGTGTCTTCCGAAGGCGTACGTGGTCCGGTAAGCGCGCTGGAGGTTTGGCCCCCAACCGGAGGCCAAAACGTATGAAGCTTTTGCTACGTACTCTGAGCCTCGTATGGAGGTCGTTCAAAGCGTTTCGCTTTTACGAGTTCCTGCGAGATCACTTCGATGACCTGATGTAAGGATTGTCGATGTGAGAACAACCGTCTCGGTTTCGGCTGAGGCGGTTTTTTCATCCTGGAGTTTTCGGTCGTCTTATCAACCTGACTGATCGGTTCCCATCAGCCGGATCCGTAGGCCGCCAACGAATTGCGCGCTAAGCTGCTGATTCACTTTCTGTGCGGCGGAGCCGAGCATGTCCGAGTTGATTCTGCATCATTACCCGACCTCTCCATTCGCCGAAAAGGCCCGGCTGCTTTTGGGTTTCAAGGGTTTGTCCTGGCGTTCGGTGCACATCTCGCCGGTGATGCCGAAACCGGACCTGACTGCCCTGACCGGCGGCTACCGCAAGACCCCGGTGCTGCAGATCGGCGCCGACATCTATTGCGACACCGCGTTGATCGCCCGCCGCCTCGAGCAGGAGAAGGCCCAGCCTTCGTTCTTCCCGGAAGGTCAGGAAATGATCGCCGCCAGTTTCGCTGCCTGGGCCGATTCGGTGGTGTTCCAGCATGCGGTGAGCCTGGTGTTTCAGCCAGAGTCGGTGGCGGTGCGTTTCGGCAAGTTGCCGCCGGAAGCGATCAAGGCGTTTCTGGCCGATCGTGCCGGGCTGTTCAGCGGTGGCAGCGCGACCAGACTGTCGGCCGAGCAGGCCAAACATCAATGGCCGACCATCATGGCGCGCCTGGAGCAGCAGTTGCAGCGCGAGGACGGAGACTTCCTGTTCGGCGAGCCATCGATTGCCGACTTCGCCATGGCGCATCCGCTGTGGTTCCTCAAGGCTACGCACGTCACCGCACCGCTGGTGGATGACTACCCTGCAGTGTCCGCGTGGCTCGGGCGGGTGCTCGGCTTCGGTCACGGTGCAGCCAGCGCCATGAGTTCCGAAGAAGCGCTGGAGGTTGCGCGCCATTCGACGCCGGCGGCGTTGCCTGATGAGCAGTTTGTCGATCCGAACGGATTTGCAGCGGGTCAGCAGGTCGTGATCGCGGCTACTGATTACGGCGTTGATCCGGTTGCTGGGGAATTGGTGTTTGCCGGTCGCGAAGAGCTGATCCTGCGCCGTGAAGACGAACGCGGTGGTGCGGTGCATGTGCACTTCCCGCGTTTCGGTTTCCGTATCGAGAAACGCTGAAACAAATGAGGGAGCTCAATGGCTCCCTCGTTCATTTCAGTGCAGCAAGAATTTCGTCCGGATCAAACCCGCGAATCAACGTGCCATTGACGTCGATCAGCGGAATCCCGCGCCCGCCCAGCGCTTCGTACGCCTTGCGCGCCTCGGCGTCCTTCTCGATATCGAATTCCTTGAACGCAATCCCTTTCTGATCGAGAAAGCGCTTGGTCTGCTTGCAGTAGCCGCACCAGTCCGTGGTGTACAGCACGACGTTGGCGTTGGCGCGGACCTGCTCGGACGCCATCTGCGACGGGTTGAACACCCGCTCGATCTTGCCCCAGTTCTGATAGACCACGACCACCAGCAGAACCAGTGCGACCTTTTTCAGCACATTGCCGAGCATCAGTTGCGGCGCTTCAGCTGATCGGTGAGCGAAGTTGGCAGGCCTTTGATGACCAGCGTGCCGGCCTCTTCGTCGTATTCGATCTTCGAGCCCAGCAGGTGCGCCTCGAAGCTGATCGACAGGCCTTCGGCGCGGCCGGTGAAGCGCCGGAACTGGTTGAGCGTGCGCTTATCCGCCGGGATCTCCGGCGACAGGCCGTAGTCCTTGTTGCGGATGTGGTCGTAGAAGGCCTTCGGGCGTTCTTCGTCGATCAGCTCCGAGAGTTCTTCCAGGCCCATCGGCTCGCCGAGCTTGGCCTGGCTGCTGGCGTAGTCGACCAGGGTCTTGGTCTTCTCGCGGGCGGAATCTTCCGGCAGGTCTTCGCTCTCGACGAAGTCGCTGAAAGCCTTGAGCAGCGTGCGGGTCTCGCCCGGGCCGTCGACGCCTTCCTGGCAGCCGATGAAGTCGCGGAAGTATTCCGAGACCTTCTTGCCGTTCTTGCCCTTGATGAACGAAATGTACTGCTTGGACTGCTTGTTGTTCTGCCACTCGGAGACGTTGATCCGCGCCGCCAGGTGCAGTTGACCGAGGTCGAGGTGGCGCGACGGGGTCACGTCCAGTTGATCGGTCACGGCCACGCCTTCACTGTGGTGCAGCAGGGCGATGGCCAGGTAATCGGTCATACCTTGCTGGTAGTGGGCGAATAGTACGTGGCCGCCGACGGAGAGGTTCGACTCTTCCATCAGCTTTTGCAGATGCTCGACCGCGACTTTGCTGAACGCGGTGAAGTCCTTGCCGCCTTCCATGTATTCCTTCAGCCAGCCGCTGAACGGAAACGCACCGGACTCCGGATGAAACAACCCCCAGGCTTTGCCCTGTTTGGCGTTATAGCTCTCGTTGAGGTCGGCGAGCATGTTCTCGATGGCGGCGGATTCGGCCAGTTCAGAGTCACGGGCGTGCAGAACGGCGGGCGTGCCATCGGGTTTTTTGTCGATCAGGTGGACGATGCAATGACGGATCGGCATGGGCTTCTCGGCAAGTGGAAGGGAGGAGGGCGGGCTCCCCCGAAAAAGCGCCCAGTGTACCGCAACCACTGGTTTTGGCGCGGGCTGAAGGGCAATTCGGGGTCATGGGGTGGCGCTTATGCATTTATTTACCGATTTAGCGCAATAAACCTGACCATTTGGCTAGCTAGAGGCGGATATTTCCTTGTCTCTGTGCTAGTTTTGCCCGGTCTTACGCGTAGTCACTGCGTTAAGCGTGCATTCAGCATTTGTCAGGTCGAACCAAACCCTGATTTCGGCATCTATAACCCCGACTCGTCGTGGTTATCGCCGAGGGTGCCAGATCCAGAAGATCGGGCTCGATGGCTGACACTGCACTCTGCAATCCATATGAATTTGATAGGGAAGGAACACTACATGGCTCTTACTAAAGACCAACTGATCGCCGACATCGCTGAAGCTATCGACGCGCCGAAAACCACCGCGCGTAACGCTCTGGACCAACTGGGCCAAATCGTTGCTGATCAGCTGGAAAACGGCGGCGAAATCACCTTGCCAGGTATCGGCAAGCTGAAAGTGACCGAGCGTCCTGCCCGCACTGGCCGTAACCCATCGACTGGCGCTGCCATCGAAATCCCTGCCAAGAAAGTGATCAAGCTGGTTGTGGCCAAAGGCCTGACCGACGCTGTGAACAAGTAAGACGCAGCGATAAAAAAAACCGTGCGCCGGAGTGATCCGAGCACGGTTTTTTTGTGCCTGCCGATTGTGTTTCAGCAGAAGTGGCGGCTGCTTTGCGATCAAGCGCCGCCCCAGTTGAAACGTATTACTTGCGAACCCAGCGTTCGCGACGCCAGATCTGCTGCTCGGACTTGGTCTGGAAGGTCCAGGCGACGAAGCGGCTCTGCTTCTGGCCCTGGGACATTTCCACTACCTGGCTTTCCAGGGCGCCGACCTTTTTCAGCGCGGTTTCGATGGCGGGCAGGTTCGAGGCTTTCGAAACCAGGGTGCTGAACCACAATACCTTGTGCGCAAAGTTCGCACTTTCGGCGATCAGTTGCGTCACGAAGCGCGCTTCGCCGCCTTCACACCACAGTTCGGCCGACTGGCCGCCGAAGTTCAGCACCGGCAACTTGCGTTTCGGGTCGGCCTTGCCCAGGGCTCGCCACTTACGCTCGCTGCCCTTGGTGGCCTCTTCCATCGACGCGTGGAACGGCGGGTTGCACATGGTCAGGTCAAAACGCTCGCCGGGCTCCAGCAGGCCGATCAGGATGTGCTTGCGGTTCTCTTGCTGGCGCAGCTTGATGACCTTGTTCAGATCGTTGGACTGGACGATGGCTGTTGCGGCAGCCACGGCCGTCGGGTCGATTTCCGAGCCCAGGAAGTGCCAGCGGTATTCGCTGTTGCCGATCAGCGGATACACGCAGTTGGCGCCCATGCCGATGTCCAGCACGTTGACGATGGCGCCGCGCGGAACCACGCCGTCGTTGTTGCTGGCCAGCAGGTCAGCCAGGAAGTGCACGTAATCGGCACGACCCGGTACTGGCGGGCAAAGGTAATCGGCCGGGATATCCCAATGCTGGATGCCGTAGAACGACTTGAGCAACGCCCGGTTGAACACGCGCACCGCGTCGGGGCTGGCGAAGTCGATGCTTTCCTTGCCGTACGGGTTGGTGATCACGAACTTCGCCAGCTCCGGCGTAGTCTTGATCAGCGCCGGGAAGTCGTAACGACCCTGATGGCGATTGCGCGGGTGCAGGCTGGCCTCTTTGCGCGGCTCCACGGGCTTGGCCGGGGTAGCGGAGTCAGGCTTCTTGCGCGCGGGGCGAGGTGTGCGGGGGGCGTTCATGGGCGTGGTCGATTCGGGTATGGCTGAAAGTGGCGGCTATTGTCCCACAGGGAACCGGGTTGTAGGCCGGAAAAGTGCCGGGCACAAAAAAGGGAGGCCGCATGGCCTCCCTTTTTCAGTGCGATTTGCCGTTACAGGCTGGCAATCCGCGCGTGCTGCTCGGCCAGTTTGCCCAGGGCCTGTTCGGCCTCGGCCAGCTTGGCGCGTTCCTTCTCGATGACTTCGGCCGGAGCCTTGTCAACGAAACCGGCGTTGGACAGCTTGCCGCCGACACGCTGGACTTCGCCCTGCAGACGCAGGATTTCCTTGTCCAGACGCGCCAGTTCGGCGTTCTTGTCGATCAGACCGGCCATCGGCACCAGCACTTCCATCTCGCCAACCAGTGCGGTGGCGGACAGTGGCGCTTCTTCGCCGGCCGCCAGTACGGTGATCGATTCCAGACGCGCCAGCTTCTTCAGCAGCGCTTCGTTCTCGGTCAGGCGGCGCTGGTCTTCAGCGGTGACGTTTTTCAGGTAAATCGGCAGCGGTTTGCCCGGGCCGATGTTCATTTCGCCACGGATGTTACGCGTGCCGAGCATCAGGCCCTTGAGCCATTCGATGTCGTCTTCGGCTGCCGGATCGATGCGCTCTTCGTTGGCCACCGGCCAGGCTTGCAGCATGATCGTCTTGCCCTGAATGCCGGCCAGCGGCGCGATGCGCTGCCAGATTTCTTCAGTGATGAACGGCATGAACGGATGCGCCAGGCGCAGCGCCACTTCCAGTACGCGAACCAGCGTGCGGCGAGTGCCGCGCTGACGCTCGACCGGCGCGTTTTCGTCCCACAGCACAGGCTTGGACAGTTCCAGGTACCAGTCGCAGTACTGGTTCCAGATGAACTCGTACAGCGCTTGTGCCGCCAGGTCGAAACGGAACTGATCCAGTTGGCGGGTCACTTCGGCTTCGGTGCGTTGCAGCTGCGAGATGATCCAGCGATCCGCCAGCGACAGCTCGTAAGCTTCGCCGTTCTGGCCGCAGTCTTCGCCCTTGTCCAGAACATAGCGCGCAGCGTTCCAGATCTTGTTGCAGAAGTTGCGATAGCCTTCGACGCGGCCCATGTCGAACTTGATGTCGCGACCGGTGGACGCCAGCGAGCAGAACGTGAAGCGCAGGGCGTCGGTGCCGTAGCTGGCGATGCCGTCGGCGAACTCGTCGCGGGTCTGCTTCTCGATCTTCTTCGCCAGTTTCGGCTGCATCAGACCGGAGGTGCGTTTCTGCACCAGGGTTTCGAGCTCGATACCGTCGATGATGTCCAGCGGGTCCAGGACGTTGCCCTTGGACTTGGACATCTTCTGGCCCTGACCATCACGCACCAGGCCGTGCACGTAAACGGTCTTGAACGGAACCTGCGGCGTGCCGTCCTCGTTCTTGATCAGGTGCATGGTCAGCATGATCATCCGGGCGACCCAGAAGAAAATGATGTCGAAACCGGTGACCAGAACGTCGGTGGAGTGGAATTTCTTCAGGAACTCGGTCTTTTCCGGCCAGCCCAGGGTGGAGAAGGTCCACAGGCCCGAACTGAACCAGGTGTCGAGAACGTCGTTGTCTTGTTGCAGCGCAACGTCCGGGCCGAGGTTGTGCTTGGCACGCACTTCGGCTTCGTCGCGACCGACGTAGACCTTGCCCGACTCGTCGTACCAGGCCGGAATCCGGTGGCCCCACCACAGTTGACGGCTGATGCACCAATCCTGGATGTCGCGCATCCACGAGAAGTACATGTTTTCGTACTGCTTCGGCACGAACTGGATACGGCCGTCTTCAACGGCAGCAATCGCAGGCTCGGCCAGCGGCTTGGTGGACACGTACCACTGGTCGGTCAGCCACGGCTCGATGACGGTGCCGGAGCGGTCGCCTTTCGGCACTTTCAGGTTGTGGTCGTCGACGCTGACCAGCAGGCCGGCGGCGTCGAACGCAGCCACGATCTGCTTGCGCGCTTCGAAACGCTCGAGACCGGCGTACTCGGCCGGAATCTTGCCGTCGATGCTGTCGTTCAGCGTGCCGTCGAGGTTGAACACCTGCGCTGCCGGCAGCACGTTGGCGTTCTTGTCGAAGATGTTCAGCAGCGGCAGGTTGTGGCGCTTGCCGACTTCGTAGTCGTTGAAATCGTGGGCCGGGGTGATTTTCACGCAGCCGGTGCCGAATTCAGGATCGCAGTAATCGTCGGCGATGATCGGAATGCGGCGGCCGACCAGCGGCAGCTCGACGAATTTGCCGATCAGGGCTTTGTAGCGCTCGTCGTTCGGATTCACCGCGACGGCGGAGTCGCCGAGCATGGTTTCCGGACGGGTGGTCGCGACGATCAGGAAATCGTTGCCTTCAGCAGTTTTTGCGCCGTCGGCCAGCGGGTATTTCAGGTTCCACAGGAAACCTTTCTCGTCGTGGTTTTCCACTTCGAGGTCGGAAATCGCCGTGTGCAGCTTGGTGTCCCAGTTGACCAGGCGCTTGCCGCGATAGATCAGACCGTCTTCGTGCAGGCGCACGAATGCTTCTTTAACGGCTTCCGAGAGGCCGTCGTCCATGGTGAAGCGCTCGCGGCTCCAGTCCACGGACGAGCCGAGGCGGCGGATCTGACGGCTGATGTTGCCGCCGGACTGTTCCTTCCACTCCCAGACTTTCTCGAGGAATTTTTCGCGGCCCAGATCGTGGCGATTCTGGCCCTGGGCTTCGAGTTGACGCTCCACCAGCATCTGCGTGGCGATACCGGCGTGGTCGGTGCCCGGTTGCCACAGGGTGTTGCGACCCTGCATGCGGCGGAAACGGATCAGGGCGTCCATGATCGCGTTGTTGAAACCGTGACCCATGTGCAGGCTGCCGGTGACGTTCGGCGGCGGGATCATGATGGTGTAGGAGTCGCCCGCGCCTTGCGGGGCGAAGTAGTTCTCGGACTCCCAGGTGTTGTACCAGGAAGTTTCAATGGCGTGCGGCTGGTAGGTCTTATCCATGCGCGGCGGGACCCTATTGGCATTTATTCAGGAAAAGCCGGGAAGTATAGCGGGGCATGGGGCGCAGGGCGAGCGGGGCGGGCCGGGTGGGGATCTAAAAGTGGGAGCAACCGTGCGACGGCTCCCACCGTCGATTATTCGTACTGGCTCAGAAGCCGTTCCATCCGTGCCTCGAGGCGACGTTTGATTTCGGTTTCGATGTGCGGGGCGAAGTCGTCGATCACGTCTTGCATGATCAGTTGCGCAGCGGCGCGCAGTTCGCTGTCCAGGTGCAGCAGCGCGTCGGGGCCTTTGTCCACAGGTGCGACGGGCGCGGTGGCGGGTTTCGCGACGGTAGCAGGTGGCGGTTCGACGGCGGGTGGCTCAGTGGCGACCGAGTCGAACAGCATCGGAATCTGTTCCTGTTCGCCATCATCGACCGTATCGGTCAAAAGCGGCGGTTGCAGGTTGTCATCGCCCAGCAACTGGCGGATCGACTCGAGGTCATCCAGCAAGTGCGCGGGTTTTTGCAGCGGTTTTGGAGTGTCCATCGGCGTACTCAGAGTCGCTGTAAACGGTGGTCTTGCAGAGGATAGCCCTGTTCCCGGTAGAAACGGAAACTCTCCCGCGCAGCCGCACGGATCGCCGGATCTTCCACCACCACTTCCGCCACTCGGGCGAACTTGTTGGCGAAGGCCGGGACCTTCAGGTCGAGGTTGACCAGCAAGTCCGCGTGCTGGCCGCAGTCATCGCCCAATCCCAACACAATCAAACCTTCCGGTTCGCTCTCGGCCGGGCCATGGGGCACGAAGGTTTCGCCCTTGAACGCCCACAGTCGCGCATCGAGGTCTTCGCGTTGGGCGGCATCGCTGCAATGCAGGTAGATGCGGTGGCCCATGCGCCAGGCTTTCTCGGTGAGCTTGCAGGCAAAATCCAGACGCGCCGAAGGATCGGCACTGGGCAGGATGTAGAAGTCGACTTTGGTCATTGCGGTTCCTGAGCTGAAAGCGGCGCCCCTCGAAAGAGGCGCCGCTCGCAGTCATCGGTTTCAGGCTTTGGCGCGATCCAGCAGGTACTGGGTCAGCAGGGGAACCGGACGGCCGGTGGCACCCTTGTCCTTGCCGCCGCTGGTCCACGCGGTGCCCGCGATGTCCAGGTGCGCCCAGTTCAGGTTCTTGGTGAAGCGCGACAGGAAGCACGCGGCGGTGATGGTGCCGGCCTTCGGCCCGCCAATGTTGGCGATGTCGGCGAATGGGCTGTCCAGTTGCTCCTGGTACTCATCGAACAGCGGCAGTTGCCAGGCGCGGTCGTCGGCAGCCTTGCCGGCGCTCAGCAGTTGGCCGATCAGTTCGTCGTTATTGCCCAGCAGGCCGGAGGTGTGCGCACCCAGGGCAACCACGCAGGCGCCGGTCAGGGTGGCGATGTCGATCACCGCTTGCGGCTTGAAGCGCTCGGAGTAGGTCAGTGCGTCGCACAGCACCAGACGGCCTTCGGCGTCGGTGTTGAGGATTTCCACGGTCTGGCCGCTCATGGTGGTCACGATGTCGCCCGGACGCGAAGCGGTGCCGCTCGGCATGTTCTCGGCGCAGGCCAGGATGCACACCAGGTTGATCGGCAGCTTCAGTTCCAGCACGGCGCGCAGGGTACCGAACACGCTGGCGGCGCCGCCCATGTCGTACTTCATCTCGTCCATGCCGGCGCCCGGTTTCAGGCTGATGCCGCCGGTGTCGAAGGTGATGCCTTTACCGACCAGTGCGTACGGCTTCTCGGATTTCTTGCCGCCGTTGTATTGCATGACGATCAGGCGCGGCGGCTGGGCGCTGCCCTGACCGACGGCGTAGAACGAACCCATGCCCAGGGATTTGATTTTCTTCTCGTCGAGCACTTCGACTTTCAGATCCTTGAACTCTTTGCCCAGGTCCTTGGCTTGCTCGCCGAGGAAGGTCGGGTGGCAGATGTTCGGCGGCAGGTTGCCCAGGTTGCGGGTGAACGCCATGCCGTTGGCGATCGCGGTGGCGTGATTCACGGCGCGTTGCACTTCGGCTTGAGCGGCCTTGATGGTCAGCAGGGAGATTTTCTTCAGAGCGCGCGGTTCGGCTTTCTGGCTCTTGAACTGGTCGAAGGTGTATTCGCCGTCGACCAGGGTTTCGGCCAACAGGCGAGTCTTGCCGTAGCTGTCACGGCCCTTGACGATGATTTCATCCAGCGCCAGCACGGCATCGCTGCCGCCCAGACCCTTGAGGGTGTTGAGGATGCCGGCAACGATCTTGCGGAACGGGCGGTCGCCCAGTTCTTCATCCTTGCCCACGCCGACCAGCAGCACGCGTTCGGCTTTCAGGTTCGGAAGGCTGTGCAGCAACAGGCTCTGACCGACTTTGCCGGCCAGATCGCCACGCTTGAGGACAGCGCTGATGGCGCCGCCGCTCAGTTCGTCGACCTGCTTGGCGGCGACGCCGAGTTTGCGGCCTTCACCGACGGCAACCACCAGGGTGGCGGTTTTCAACGTTTCTGGGCTAACGCTTTTTACAACCAGTTCCATGTCCGGATCCCTGAATGAATGGTCAACACGCAGGCGTTCGGCGGTGTCCGCAGTCGCCTGCTTATAGAGAGAAAAGGCGCAGGCCAGCGCCTGCGACAAGGGCCGCAGTTTGAACCTCGCTCCCTGCGCCTGACAACCCTCCTCGGAACGATCTTCAACCGATTGCACGCTTGCGTGAGTGTGCGCAGTGACAGGCGCCCTCAATCACAGGATAATGCCGCATCTTTTTTCGACGGCTCTGCCTGGCGGGCCTGTCGATACGTTTGCTTGTTTGGCCGCCTTAGCCTGACAACCCTGGAGTGTCTGGTTTGATCGTCTTCCGTTATCTGTCCCGCGAAGTCCTGTTGACCCTGAGTGCGGTGAGTGCCGTACTGCTGGTCATCATCATGAGCGGTCGCTTCATCAAATACCTTGCCCAGGCCGCTGCGGGCCAGCTCGATCCGGGATCGCTGTTCCTGATCATGGGCTACCGTCTGCCGGGCTTCATGCAGTTGATTCTGCCGCTGGGCCTGTTCCTCGGAATTCTTCTGGCGTACGGCCGGTTGTATCTCGAAAGTGAAATGACCGTGCTGTCGGCCACAGGCATGAGCCAACAGCGCCTGTTCCGCATGACCCTGTTCCCTGCCACGCTGGTGGCACTGGTGGTGGCATGGCTCAGCCTGAGTCTGGCCCCGCAAGGTGCCAACCAGTTCCAGCTGCTGCTGAACAAGCAGGACGCCCTGACCGAATTCGACACCCTTGAGCCGGGCCGCTTCCAGGCGTTGCGCGATGGCACGCGGGTGACCTACACCGAAAACCTGAGCGACGACCGGGTCAACCTGGGCAGCGTGTTCATCTCGCAGAAAAACCTCGGTGCCAACCAGGCGGATCGCGGGATTTCCGTGCTGGTGGCCGAGAAAGGCCGGCAGGAAGTCCGTCCTGACGGCAACCGTTACCTGATCCTGCACAACGGCTACCGCTACGACGGCAGCCCGGGACTGGCCAACTACCGCGCCATCCACTACGAAACCTATGGTGTTCTGCTGCCCAAGCCCGATGTCAGCGAGGAAGTCACCGACCGTGACGCCATGCCGACGTCGACCCTGATGGCCAGTGATGACATCCGCGCCAAGACCGAACTGCAATGGCGCCTGTCGCTGCCGCTGCTGGTATTTATCGTGACTCTGATGGCGGTGCCGCTGTCGCGGGTCAATCCGCGCCAGGGGCGCTTCCTCAAGTTGCTGCCGGCGATTCTTCTTTATATGGCTTACCTGACCATCCTGATTGCCGCTCGCGGCGCCCTCGAAAAAGGCAAGATTCCGGCGAGCCTGGGTCTGTGGTGGGTACACGGGATCTTCCTGGTCATCGGTATCGGCCTGCTGTACTGGGAACCGCTGCGCCTGAAAATGGCCAGCCGTCGCAGCGCTGCGCTGGAGGTGGCTCGTGGTTAAACTCGACCGCTACATCGGCAGCAGCGTGTTCATGGCGATCATCGCCGTGCTGGTGATCATCCTTGGCCTGGCTACGTTGTTTGCCTTCATCGACGAGATGAGCGACGTCAGCGATACCTACACCCTGGCTGATGTGCTGAGTTTTGTACTGCTGACCGCACCGCGCCGGCTTTATGACATGTTGCCGATGGCAGCACTGATCGGCTGTCTGATCGGCCTCGGCAGTCTGGCGAGCAGCAGTGAGCTGACGGTGATGCGTGCGGCGGGTGTGTCCATCGGGCGCATCGTCTGGGCGGTCATGAAGCCGATGCTGGTGCTGATGCTGGCCGGCGTGCTGATCGGCGAGTACGTTGCGCCGGCTACCGAGAGCATGGCTCAGGCCAATCGTTCGCTGGCTCAAGGCAGTGGTGACGCGCAAAGCGCCAAGCACGGTATGTGGCACCGTCAGGGTGAGGAATTCATCCATATCAACGCCGTGCAACCCGATGGCCTGTTGTATGGCGTGACCCGCTATCACTTCGACAAGGAGCGCCACCTGCTGAGCTCGAGCTTCGCCAAGCGCGCCGAGTTCGATGGCACTCGCTGGCAGCTCACCGACGTGACCACCACGCTGTTCCATGAGCGCAGCACCGAAGTTGTCAACAAACCGACCGAAGATTGGGATGTGTCCATCAGCCCGCAGCTGCTGAATACCGTGGTCATGGCGCCGGAAGCGCTGTCGATTACCGGGTTGTGGGGCTACATCCACTACCTGGCCGATCAAGGTCTGAGCAACGGCCGTTACTGGCTGGCCTTTTGGGTCAAGGTGTTGCAGCCACTGGTGACCGCCGCGCTGGTGCTGATGGCGATCTCCTTCATTTTCGGCCCGCTGCGCTCGGTAACCCTCGGTCAGCGGGTGTTTACCGGTGTGCTGGTGGGGTTCACCTTCCGCATCGTTCAGGATCTGCTCGGTCCGTCCAGTCTGGTATTCGGCTTCTCGCCGCTGTTCGCGGTGCTGGTACCTGCAGGTGTCTGTGCCCTGGCGGGTGTCTGGTTGCTGCGTCGAGCCGGTTGATGAACAAGGTTTCACCCTTGCTCCAGCCTTGAAAACGCCCCGGTCGCAAGACCGGGGCGTTTTTGCATGCAATCCGGGTGACAGGCGAACGTGACGCTTGCGCCGTGTATCAGGTACAATTCCCGGCTATTTTTCGGCGGGCCAAGCCTGCAGCCTTTTTGAGTGTTGATCCGTGAGTGATTTGAGTCATATCCGCAATTTCTCCATCATCGCCCACATTGACCATGGCAAGTCGACGCTGGCTGACCGTTTCATCCAGATGTGCGGTGGCCTGGCCGAGCGTGAAATGGAAGCCCAGGTACTGGATTCCATGGATCTGGAGCGCGAACGCGGGATCACCATCAAGGCCCACAGCGTTACCCTCTATTACAAAGCCAAAGACGGCGTCACCTACCAGCTGAACTTCATTGACACCCCGGGCCACGTCGACTTCACCTACGAAGTCAGCCGTTCCCTGGCCGCGTGTGAAGGTGCCTTGCTGGTGGTCGACGCGGGTCAGGGTGTTGAAGCCCAGTCCGTGGCCAACTGCTACACCGCCATCGAGCAGGGCCTCGAGGTCATGCCGGTACTGAACAAGATCGACCTGCCGCAGGCCGAGCCCGACCGCGTCAAGGACGAGATCGAGAAGATCATCGGCATCGACGCCACCGACGCCGTCACCTGCAGCGCCAAGACCGGCCTGGGTGTCGACGAAGTGCTCGAGCGTCTGGTCGCGACCATTCCTGCGCCGACCGGCAACATCGAAGATCCGCTGCAAGCGTTGATCATCGACTCCTGGTTCGACAACTACCTGGGCGTTGTCTCCCTGGTGCGCGTGCGTCATGGCCGCGTGAAGAAGGGCGACAAGATCCTGGTGAAATCCACCGGCAAGGTCCACCTGGTCGACAGTGTCGGTGTTTTCAACCCGAAACACACCGCCACCGCTGACCTGAAGGCCGGCGAAGTGGGCTTCATCATCGCCAGCATCAAGGACATTCACGGTGCACCGGTCGGTGACACCCTGACCTTGAGCTCGACGCCGGATGTTCCGGTGCTGCCGGGTTTCAAACGCATTCAGCCACAGGTTTACGCCGGTCTGTTCCCGGTCAGCTCCGACGACTTCGAGGACTTCCGCGAAGCGCTGCAGAAACTGACCCTGAACGACTCGTCGCTGCAGTACACCCCGGAAAGCTCCGACGCCCTGGGCTTCGGCTTCCGTTGCGGCTTCCTCGGCATGCTGCACATGGAGATCATCCAGGAGCGCCTGGAGCGCGAATACGACCTGGACCTGATCACCACGGCACCGACCGTAATCTTCGAACTGGTGCTGAAAACCGGTGAAACGATTTACGTCGACAACCCGTCGAAGCTGCCGGACGTGTCCGCGATCGAAGACATGCGCGAGCCAATCGTGCGTGCCAACATCCTGGTACCGCAGGAGCACCTGGGCAACGTCATCACCCTGTGCATCGAAAAACGCGGTGTTCAGGTCGACATGCTGTTCCTCGGCAACCAGGTCCAGGTGACCTACGACCTGCCGATGAACGAAGTGGTCCTGGACTTCTTCGACCGTCTGAAATCCACCAGCCGCGGCTATGCTTCGCTGGATTACCATTTCGATCGTTACCAATCGGCTAATCTGGTGAAACTGGACGTGCTGATCAACGGCGACAAGGTCGACGCCCTGGCGCTGATCGTGCACCGTGACAATTCGCACTTCAAAGGTCGCCAGTTGACCGAGAAGATGAAAGAACTGATTCCTCGTCAGATGTTCGACGTGGCCATCCAGGCTGCCATTGGCGGTCAGATCGTCGCCCGGACAACCGTCAAGGCGCTCAGAAAGAACGTATTGGCCAAATGCTACGGCGGTGACGTCAGTCGTAAGAAGAAACTGCTCGAGAAGCAAAAGGCCGGTAAGAAACGCATGAAGCAGGTCGGCAACGTGGAAATTCCACAAGAAGCCTTCCTTGCCGTGCTCAGGTTGGAATAGTCAGGTCCTATGTCACTAAATTTCCCGCTGTTGCTGGTTATCGCCGTGTTCGTCTGCGGCCTGTTGGCGTTGCTCGATCTGTTGATCCTGGCACCGCGTCGGCGCGCCGCCATCACTTCCTATCAGGGCAGCGTCAGCCAGCCTGACGTGGTGGTGGTCGAGAAGCTGAACAAGGAACCGCTGCTGGTCGAATACGGCAAGTCGTTCTTCCCGGTGCTGTTCATCGTGCTGGTGCTGCGTTCGTTCCTGGTGGAGCCGTTCCAGATTCCGTCCGGTTCGATGAAGCCGACCCTGGACGTTGGCGACTTCATTCTGGTGAACAAGTTTTCTTACGGGATCCGCCTGCCGGTGATCGACAAGAAAGTCATCGAAGTCGGTGATCCGCAACGCGGCGATGTGATGGTGTTCCGCTACCCGAGCGACCCGAACGTCAACTACATCAAGCGTGTGGTGGGTCTGCCGGGTGACACGGTGCGTTACACCTCCGACAAGCGTCTGTTCGTCAATGGCGAGTCGATTGCCGAGCAACTGGTCGGTTCCGAACCGGGCACCCTTGGCAGCGCCGAGCTCTACAAGGAAAAACTCGGCGCCGCCGAGCACCTGATCCGCAAGGAAATGAGCCGCTACCGCGCCACGCCGGACCATACCTGGACCGTGCCGGCCGGGCACTACTTCATGATGGGCGACAACCGCGACAACTCGAACGACAGTCGCTACTGGGATGATCCGAACATTCCCAAGGATCTGCTGGGCATGGTTCCCGACCAGAACATCGTCGGCAAGGCCTTCGCGGTCTGGATGAGCTGGCCGGAACCGAAACTCAGCCACCTGCCGAATTTCTCGCGGGTCGGCCTGATCAAGTAAACAATCACGGCGCTGTTGACCACAGCGCCGAATGCATTTCTGGCGTCGGCACAACCGGCTCCGGGGCATGAAGCCACGATATTCAGGACGTCATTTTTGAACACAGCGTTAATTGTCCCAGGCCTGCGCCGTATCCCGGCGATGGCAGTGGAATCCAGCCACGAACTCAGCGTGGGTAAACCGTGAGCGTTTCTCTAAGCCGTCTCGAGCGTCAGCTCGGTTACACCTTCAAGGACCAGGAACTGATGGTCCTGGCCCTCACGCACCGCAGCTTTGCCGGACGCAACAACGAGCGTCTGGAATTCCTCGGCGATGCGATCCTCAACTTCGTCGCCGGCGAGGCACTCTTCGACCGCTTCCCGCTGGCCCGCGAAGGCCAGTTGTCGCGTTTGCGTGCACGTCTGGTGAAAGGTGAGACCCTGGCGGTATTGGCCCGTGGTTTCGATCTGGGCGAATACCTGCGCCTGGGTTCCGGTGAGCTGAAAAGCGGCGGTTTCCGTCGCGAATCGATTCTGGCCGATGCCCTCGAAGCGCTGATCGGCGCGATCTACCTCGACGCCGGCATGGAAGTCGCCCGCGAGCGCGTTCTGGCCTGGCTGGCTGGCGAGTTCGAAGGTCTGACACTGGTCGACACCAACAAGGATCCCAAGACCCGCCTGCAGGAATTCCTGCAATCGCGCGGTTGCGACCTGCCACGCTATGAAGTGGTGGATATCCAGGGTGAGCCGCACTGCCGTACGTTCTTCGTCGAGTGCGAAGTTGTCCTATTGAATGAAAAAAGCCGGGGTCAAGGTGTGAGCCGTCGCATTGCCGAACAGGTAGCGGCCGCCGCAGCACTGATTGCCCTGGGTGTGGAGAATGGCAATGACTGATACAAACGCAACTCGCTGTGGCTATGTTGCCATCGTCGGCCGTCCCAACGTGGGCAAGTCCACGCTGCTGAACCACATCCTCGGCCAGAAGCTCGCGATCACTTCGCGCAAGCCGCAGACCACTCGCCACAACATGCTCGGGATCAAGACCGAGGGCGACGTGCAGGCGATCTACGTCGACACCCCGGGCATGCACAAGGGTGGCGAAAAGGCCCTGAACCGTTACATGAACAAAACCGCTTCGGCGGCGTTGAAAGACGTCGACGTGGTGATCTTCGTGGTCGACCGCACCAAGTGGACCGAAGAAGACCAGATGGTGCTGGAGCGTGTGCAGTACGTGACCGGCCCGCTGATCGTCGCTCTGAACAAGACCGACCGCATCGAGGACAAGGCCGAGCTGATGCCGCACCTGTCCTGGTTGCAGGAACAGCTGCCGAATGCGCAGATCATTCCGATCTCGGCGCAGCACGGGCATAACCTCGATGCACTGGAAAAGGTCATCGCTGACCATCTGCCGGAGAACGATCACTTCTTCCCGGAAGACCAGATCACCGACCGCAGCAGCCGTTTCCTCGCCGCCGAACTGGTGCGCGAGAAAATCATGCGCCAGATGGGCGCCGAGCTGCCGTACCAGATCACCGTGGAAATCGAAGAGTTCAAGCAACAGGGCAAGACTCTGCACATCCACGCGCTGATCCTCGTCGAGCGTGACGGCCAGAAGAAAATCATCATTGGCGACAAGGGCGAGCGCATCAAGCGCATCGGCACCGAGGCGCGCAAGGACATGGAGCTGCTGTTCGACTCCAAGATCATGCTCAACCTGTGGGTGAAGGTTAAGGGCGGCTGGTCCGACGACGAACGTGCGCTGCGTTCGCTGGGTTACGGCGACCTGTAAAGCGTCTGGCATTACATCGATCCATTGTGGGAGCGAGCGTGCTCGCGAAGACGATGTAACATTCAGCATTGATGTTGACTGTTGCACCGCTTTCGCGAGCAAGCTCGCTCCCACATTGGTTTTGGGTGATGAGTAAAACCGCGTTTCCCTCAACGAGAAATCCATGTCTCAAATGCCTCCCGCCCAACCCGCCTACGTCCTGCACTCCCGCGCCTATCGCGAAACCAGCGCGTTGGTGGACTTCCTCACGCCGCAAGGTCGGTTGCGGGCGGTGTTGCGCAGCGCGCGGGGCAAGGCCGGGACGCTGGCGCGTCCGTTCGTGCCGCTGGAAGTGGAATTCCGTGGCAAGGGTGAGTTGAAGAATGTCGGGCGAATGGAAAGTGCCGGCAATGCGACGTGGATGGTCGGCGAGGCGCTGTTCAGTGGCCTCTATCTCAACGAGTTGCTGATCCGCCTGCTGCCAGCCGAAGACCCGCACCCCGCGGTGTTCGATCATTACGCGGCCACCTTGCTGGCCTTGGCTGAAGGCCGGCCACTGGAACCGTTGCTGCGTTCCTTCGAATGGCGCCTGCTTGACGACCTCGGTTACGGCTTCTCCCTGGACACCGACATCAATGACGAGCCCATTGCTCCGGACGGCCTCTATCGCTTGCAGGTGGATGCCGGACTTGAGCGGGTCTACCTGCTGCAACCCGGTCTGTTCAACGGCACCGAGCTGCTGGCCATGGCCGAAGCGGACTGGTCGGCCCCAGGCGCGTTGTCCGCCGCCAAACGCTTGATGCGTCAGGCACTGGCTGTTCACCTGGGCGGTCGTCCCCTTGTCAGTCGCGAGCTGTTTCGCAAGCCCTAAGGGTCTGTTGACGTCTGGGCACGGCGCGACGGGCGCTCACTGCGCCCAGGGCTGCGTTGCTCGGAACTCATTTGGGGAAACCAAACTTCGTTCCTCGCGCCTTGCCCTGTGCTCAGTGAGCATCCCGTCGCCGCCGCGCCCAGACGTCAACAGACCCTTCACCGTGTATGCTGTGCGCCGAATCTTTCCCTTCAGGAGCGCATCCGTGACCACCAGCAATCGCATTCTTCTTGGCGTGAACATCGACCACGTCGCCACCCTGCGTCAGGCTCGGGGCACGCGCTATCCGGATCCGGTCAAGGCCGCGCTGGACGCGGAAGAGGCGGGCGCCGACGGCATCACCGTGCACCTGCGCGAGGACCGTCGCCACATTCAGGAGCGCGACGTACTGTTGCTCAAGGATGTGCTGCAAACCCGCATGAACTTCGAAATGGGCGTCACCGAAGAAATGATGGCGTTCGCCGAGCGCATCCGTCCGGCCCACATCTGTCTGGTGCCGGAGACGCGTCAGGAACTGACCACCGAAGGCGGTCTGGACGTGGCGGGGCAGGAAGAGCGCATCAGGGCGGCGGTGGAGCGTCTGTCGAAGATCGGCAGCGAAGTGTCGCTGTTCATCGACGCTGACGAGCGGCAGATCGCTGCTTCGAAACGAGTCGGCGCACCGGCCATCGAGCTGCACACCGGGCGCTACGCAGATGCCGAAACACCGACCGAAGTGGCTGAAGAGCTCAAGCGTGTGGCGGACGGCGTGGCATTCGGTCTGGCCCAGGGCCTGATCGTCAATGCCGGTCACGGTCTGCACTACCACAACGTTGAAGCTGTGGCCGCGATCAAGGGCATCAACGAACTGAACATTGGTCATGCGCTGGTGGCGCATGCCTTGTTTGTCGGCTTCAAGTCGGCAGTGTCGGAGATGAAGGCGCTGATCCTGGCGGCTGCAAAGGCCTAAGCATCAACGCAGATCCTGTGGGAGCTCGCTCCCACAGTATTTATCAGAGCGGCGGGTTTTCCTGCGCTGGCTTGGATTTGTCGATCCCCGGCACATGCAGATTGCCTTCGGCGACCTGATCGCCCTCGAGTTGTGGCTGGGTCACCCAGGTCAGGATGTCGTAGTAGCGACGGATGTTCGCCACGAAATGCACCGGTTCGCCGCCACGGGCGTAGCCATAGCGGGTCTTGCTGTACCACTGCTTCTGCGACAGGCGCGGCAGCATCTTCTTCACATCCAGCCACTTGTCCGGGTTCAGGCCTTCCCGGGACGCCAGTTTGCGCGCGTCATCCAGGTGGCCGCTGCCAACGTTGTAGGCGGCCAGTGCAAACCACGTACGATCCGGCTCCTGGATCGAGTCGTCGAGTTGATCCTTCATGTAAGCCAGGTACTTCGCGCCGCCCATGATGCTCTGCTTCGGATCGAGGCGGTTGGACACGCCCATGGCCTGGGCGGTGTTCTGGGTCAGCATCATCAGGCCGCGCACGCCGGTCTTCGAAGTGACGGCCGGTTGCCACAGCGATTCCTGATAACCGATGGCCGCGAGCAGGCGCCAGTCGACTTTCTCTTTCTTGGCGTAAGTCTTGAAGTGCTGTTCGTATTTGGGCAACCGCTGCTGCAAATGCTGGGCGAAGGTGGTGGCGCCCATGTAGCCGAGGACGTCGACGTGGCCGTAGTAGCGGTCTTTCAGGCGTTGCAGGGTGCCGTTCTTCTGCACCTTGTCCAGATAACTGTTGATCTCGTTGAGCAGGCTGTTGTCTTCACCGGCGGCCACTGCCCAGCTCTGGCTGCGCGCATCGCCGAGGTCGAAGGCCACGCGGATATTGGTGAAGTACACCTGGTTCATCGCCACTTCATTGGAGTCGACCAGGGTCAGGTCGATCTGGCCTTCATCGACCATGCGCAGCAGGTCGACTACTTCAACGGCGTCGGATTCTTCGTATTCGATCCCGGGATATTTCTGTTTCAGCTCGGCGAGTTGCTCGGCGTGGGTGCTGCCCTTGAGCACCATGATCTTCTTGCCGACCAGTTCACTGGCGTCGGTCGGGCGGGACTGACCGTTGCGATAGATGATCTGCGGGGTGACTTCGAGATAGGCGTGGGAGAACCGAACCTGCTTCTTGCGCTGATCGCTGCTGACCAGGCCGGCGGCGGCCAGTACCGGACCGTTGGGTTTGCCGACCTGGTCGAACAGGTCGTCGAGGTTGTCGGCGGTCTCGATCTTCAGCTCCACCCCCAAATCGTCGGCGAAGCGCTTCACCAGCTCGTATTCGAAGCCGGTTTCGCCGCTGCGATCCTGAAAGTAGGTGGCGGGGCTGTTACGGGTGATCACCCGCAGCACACCATCCTCCTTTACGCGCTCGAGGGTGTTGGGTTTATCAACACAGCCACTGAGCATCAGGAAGAGTCCGGTTGCGATCAGCCATTTGGCGTACCGCGGACGCAAAGCCGTTGGGGAAAACATGTGCGCAGTATACGCAAAGGACAACGGGCGCCATATCTCGACAGTCGAGGGCTTGTCTGCTAGGGATCACAAAACCGCTCGAAACCCCGCAGGAATGGGCCCGAAAGGCATTTTGTGACAGAAAAAATAACCCGCGTTCCAACACCCGATAAATTTGACCTTCGAGGCAAGAACACCACTCGACATCCGGGTGCAACCGTGCGTAGCGTTTCGGGTGATGTTGAGGGCGGTTTAGGCTAGAATGCACGGCCTCAAAGCACACCCCTTCCCGAGGCTGTCCCGAAGATGTTGATCCTGCGCGGCGCTCCTGCCCTTTCTGCCTTTCGCCACAGCAAACTCCTTGAGCAACTGAGCCAGAAGGTTTCGGCTGTCAGTGGCTTGTATGCTGAATTCGCTCACTTCGCCGAAGTCACCGGCGTCCTGACCGGCGACGAACAGCAGGTGCTTGCGCGCCTTCTGAAGTACGGTCCAAGCGTTCCGGTTCAAGAGCCGACCGGTCGTCTGTTCCTGGTGTTGCCGCGTTTCGGCACCATCTCGCCATGGTCGAGCAAGGCCAGCGACATCGCCCGAAACTGCGGCCTGAGCAAGATCCAGCGCCTGGAGCGCGGCATCGCGTTCTACGTGGCCGGTCAGTTCAGCGAAGCCGAAGCACAGCAGATTGCCGATGTACTGCATGACCGCATGACGCAGATCGTTCTGGCCAACCTCGAGCAGGCCGCCGGTCTGTTCAGTCACGCCGAACCGAAGCCGCTGACCGCCATCGACATCCTCGGCGGTGGTCGCGCCGCGCTGGAAAAGGCCAACGTCGAGCTGGGCCTGGCCCTGGCCGAAGACGAGATCGATTACCTGGTCAACGCCTTCAACGGTCTCAAGCGCAACCCGCACGACATCGAGCTGATGATGTTCGCCCAGGCCAACTCCGAGCACTGCCGCCACAAGATCTTCAACGCCAGTTGGGATATTGACGGCGAGAGCCAGGAAAAAAGCCTGTTCGGCATGATCAAGAACACCTATCAGATGCACAGCGAAGGCGTGCTGTCCGCTTATAAGGACAACGCTTCGGTGATCGTCGGCAACGTTGCCGGCCGCTTCTTCCCGGATCCGGAAACCCGCCAGTACGGCGCGGTGCAGGAGCCGGTGCACATCCTGATGAAGGTTGAAACCCATAACCACCCGACCGCGATCGCACCGTTCCCGGGCGCATCTACCGGTTCCGGTGGCGAGATCCGCGACGAAGGTGCAACCGGCCGTGGCGCCAAGCCGAAGGCTGGCCTGACCGGTTTCACCGTGTCGAACCTGCAGATCCCGGGTTTCGAACAGCCGTGGGAAGTGCCGTACGGCAAGCCTGAGCGCATCGTCACCGCGCTGGACATCATGATCGAAGGCCCGCTGGGCGGCGCTGCGTTCAACAACGAATTCGGTCGTCCGGCCCTGACCGGTTACTTCCGTACCTTCGAACAGTCGATCACCACCCCGCACGGTGATGAAGTTCGCGGTTACCACAAGCCGATCATGCTGGCTGGCGGCATGGGCAACATCCGTGAAGAGCACGTCAAGAAAGGCGAGATTCTGGTCGGCTCGAAGCTGATCGTTCTCGGCGGTCCGGCGATGCTGATCGGTCTGGGTGGCGGTGCAGCGTCCTCAATGGCGACCGGCACCAGCTCGGCGGATCTGGACTTCGCATCGGTTCAGCGCGAAAACCCTGAAATGGAACGTCGCTGCCAGGAAGTCATCGACCGTTGCTGGCAGCTGGGTGACAAGAACCCGATCAGCTTCATCCACGACGTGGGTGCGGGCGGTCTGTCCAACGCCTTCCCGGAACTGGTCAACGACGGCGACCGCGGTGGCCGTTTCGAACTGCGCAACATTCCAAACGACGAGCCGGGCATGGCCCCGCACGAAATCTGGTCCAACGAATCCCAGGAACGTTACGTTCTGGCAGTCGGCCCGGCCGACTTCGAGCGCTTCAAGGCCATCTGTGAACGTGAGCGTTGCCCGTTCGCCGTTGTCGGTGAAGCCACCGCCGAGCCTCAACTGACCGTGACCGACAGCCACTTCGGCAACAACCCGGTGGACATGCCACTGGAAGTGTTGCTGGGCAAGGCACCGCGCATGCACCGTTCGGTGGTTCGCGAAGCCGAGCTGGGCGATGACTTCGATCCGTCGAACCTCGACATCAGCGAAAGCATCGAACGCGTTCTGCACCACCCGGCCGTGGCGAGCAAAAGCTTCCTGATCACCATCGGCGACCGCACCATCACCGGCCTCGTGGCCCGTGACCAAATGGTCGGCCCATGGCAGGTTCCGGTGGCCGACGTGGCCGTCACCGCCACCAGTTTCGATGTCTACACCGGTGAAGCGATGGCGATGGGCGAGCGCACTCCGCTGGCGCTGCTGGACGCTCCGGCGTCGGGCCGCATGGCCATCGGCGAAACCCTGACCAACATTGCCGCTTCGCGCATCAACAAGCTCTCCGACATCAAACTGTCGGCGAACTGGATGTCCGCTGCCGGCCACCCGGGCGAAGACGCGCGTCTGTACGACACCGTGAAAGCGGTCGGTATGGAACTGTGCCCTGAGCTGGGCATCACCATCCCGGTGGGCAAGGACTCGATGTCCATGGCCACCCGCTGGAACGACAACGGTGAAGACAAAACTGTCACCTCGCCGATGTCCCTGATCGTGACCGGTTTCGCGCCAGTGGCTGACATCCGTCAGACCCTGACCCCGGAACTGCGCATGGACAAAGGCACCACCGATCTGATCCTGATCGACCTCGGTCGTGGCCAGAACCGCATGGGCGCCTCGATCCTGGCTCAGGTTCACGGCAAGCTCGGCAAGCAGGCTCCGGACGTCGACGACGCCGAAGACCTGAAAGCCTTCTTCGCAGTGATCCAGGGCCTCAACGCCGACGGTCACCTGCTGGCTTACCACGACCGTTCCGACGGTGGTCTGCTGACCTCCGTGGTGGAAATGGCCTTCGCCGGCCACTGCGGTCTGAGCCTGAATCTGGACAGCGTTGCCGAAAGCTCCGCTGAAATCGCCGCCATCCTGTTCAACGAAGAACTGGGTGCCGTGATCCAGGTTCGCCAGGACGCCACCCCGGACATCCTCGCGCAATTCAGCGCTGCCGGTCTGGGCGACTGCGTTTCCGTGATCGGTCAGCCGATCAACAACGGCCAGATCAACATCACCTTCAACGGTGACACTGTGTTCGAAGGCCAGCGTCGTCTGCTGCAACGTCAGTGGGCCGAGACCAGCTACCAGATCCAGCGTCTGCGTGACAACGCCGACTGCGCCCAGCAGGAATTCGACGTCCTGCTGGAAGAAGACAATCCGGGCCTGAGCGTCAAGCTGAGCTACGACGTCAACCAGGACATCGCCGCGCCTTACATCAAGAAAGGCATTCGCCCACAGGTTGCCGTGCTGCGTGAGCAGGGCGTCAACGGTCAGGTGGAAATGGCGGCGGCGTTCGACCGCGCCGGTTTCAACGCGATCGACGTGCACATGAGCGACATTCTGGCCGGCCGTGTCGACCTGAACGAGTTCAAAGGTCTGGTGGCGTGTGGTGGTTTCTCCTACGGCGACGTACTCGGCGCCGGTGAAGGCTGGGCCAAGTCCGCACTGTTCAACAGCCGTGCCCGCGATGCGTTCCAGGGCTTCTTCGAGCGTAACGACAGCTTCACCCTCGGCGTGTGCAACGGTTGCCAGATGATGTCCAACCTCCACGAACTGATCCCGGGCAGCGAGTTCTGGCCGCACTTCGTGCGCAACCGCTCCGAGCAGTTCGAAGCGCGCGTGGCGATGGTTCAGGTTCAGGAATCGAACTCGATCTTCCTGCAGGGCATGGCCGGTTCGCGCATGCCGATCGCCATCGCTCACGGTGAAGGCCATGCCGAATTCGAAAGCGAAGAGGCACTGCTCGAAGCCGATCTGTCCGGTTGCGTGGCGATGCGTTTCGTCGACAACCACGGCAAGGTCACCGAAGCCTATCCGGCCAACCCGAACGGCTCGCCGCGCGGGATCACCGGCCTCACCAGCCGCGACGGTCGCGTAACGATCATGATGCCGCACCCGGAGCGTGTGTTCCGTGCCGTGCAGAACTCGTGGCGTTCGGAAGAGTGGAACGAAGACGCTCCTTGGATGCGTATGTTCCGTAACGCTCGTGTGTGGGTGAACTAAGCGCTGTGTACAAGCTCGCGTTTTTTGTTCCCGACAGCCATGTCGAGGTGGTCAAGGACGCTGTATTCGCTGCCGGTGGTGGGCGGATCGGTGACTATGACCACTGTGCTTGGCAGGTGCTTGGATCTGGTCAGTTTCGGCCTTTGGACGGGAGTCAGCCGTTTATTGGTCAGGCGGGGCAGGTTGAGCGGGTCGAGGAGTGGAAGGTTGAGCTTGTTGTTGGCGATGAGTTGATTCGTGAGGTGGTGGAGGCTTTGAAGGCTAGCCATCCTTACGAGACGCCGGCTTATGAGGTTTGGCGGTTGGAGGATTTTTAATCTTCCTTGCTGCTGGAACGGGAAAACCCGCTGAGAGTGATTTCAGCGGGTTTTTTGTTGTTCTCGGTTTGGGTTGGGTGAATATCCGTTGCTGCGGTAACGGCGGCTTATGGTTTCGCCCTTACGGCGAGTCCCTTTTGGCAAACGCCGGAATGCCGGCCCAGCCCAAAGGAACCAAAAGGTCTTGGCCCCGGCGTTCGGCACCTCGCTTTGGCTCGGTGTTCCTTCGTTCCGGGATTCATCCGGGGGCATCGCCTACGGTTTGCTTCGCTGCACCTCCTCTCGATGCATGCGGCTGCGCCGCACGGTCGCTGCGC